>NZ_JAHUTG010000005.1:0-295526 GCF_020889545.1 Rhodococcus sp. I2R | reverse complement strand
TAGGGTTAGGAGTCACACAATCACTCCAGGTTGAAATAGTGCTCACCCACCAGCGGCTCGGTGACCAGCGTTCTCCGGTTGCACCAGCTCCAGCCGAAGACTCGCCGATCAAGTCCCATTAGGCTGGCGGCATGAAGAGGGAACGGTGGTTGCCGCGAACGCGTCACTCCGCAACCGCCACGGCGATCATCGTGTCCCTGTGTGCGGTGACCCTGTTTCTCGGTTACCTGAACAAGGCGCGTTGCGCGATCGCGCCGTTCTACGACAACGGTCGCAGCACCGCGTTCGACCTGATCAAGGACACTCGCGTCTGCTATTCCGACATCCAGTTCCTGTGGCTGGGTCGCGACATCGACAATCACGTTTTCCCGTATCTGGACGGTGCCATCAACTCCGATGGAATCCTGACGGGGGGAACCGTCGAATACCCGGTGCTGAGCGGGCTGCTGATGTGGCTGGGCGCGATCCCCGCGCACACCGATGCCGAGTTCCTGCTCTACTCGGCGCTGCTGCTCGCACCCTTCGGTCTCCTGACCGCCTGGATGCTCGGACGGCTGGCGGGCAATGCCGCTCTTCTGTGGTCCGTCGGGCCGCCACTGGTGATGTACGCATTCCACAACTGGGAGCTGCCGGTGGTCGCCTCCGCGGTCGGCGCCGTGTTCGTCATGAACACACGGTGGTCGCTGCGCACCCGCTCCATCATCGCAGCGGTTCTGCTCGGCATCGGGTTCTGCCTCAAGTTGTATCCCGGGGCGTTCGTGCTTCCGCTCGCCGCTTACGTCGCCTACGAGGGAGCTCGCGGCCGAGGCCGCTTCGACATCCGCGGCGGACTGTCAGTCATCGCGGCGGCAACGGCAACCGTGATAGCGATCAATCTTCCGTTCGCCGTGCTCGGTTACGAGGGCTGGCGGGCGTCGTTCGCGTTCCAGACGCTGCGGCAGTCCGACATCACGACCAATTCCATCTGGTACTGGGGCATGCGGCCGCTCTACTTCGTCGACGGTGTGCCCGAGGATGGATCCGAGCAGGCCGAAGCAGCGTTCCAGAACGCCGTCGACGTGCTGTCGCCACTCTTGGTGTTCGCGGCATTCGGGCTCGCGCTGTGGCTCGGCGCCCGGCGCGCCAGGGTCGATAACCTCTACCCGTGGGTCGCGGTGAGCGGATCGATGCTCTGCGGCTTCCTTCTCCTGCACAAAGTGCACTCACCGCAGTACACCCTGTGGCTCGTGCCGTTCTTCGTATTGCTCCGCGTGCCATGGCCCCTCGTCGCCGCCTACCTGGTGGCTGATCTGTCGATGGGCATCGGCATCTTCAAGTACTTCGCCGCGCTCTCCCAGGAAACAGACGAAACCACCGAGGAGTTCTTCGTCGAGGTCGGCGTCTGGGGCCGAGCAGTACTACTGGTCGTGTTCTTCTTTCTGTTCCTCCGAGCGCAGACCAGGTTCGAGCAGGAACCGTCCGCGAGGCTGCCCGTCACCGCCGACGTCCCCGTAGGGTCGGTTCGCCAGTAACGAACCGACCCCGCTGTTCGACAATTGCTCAGAGGGCAGGCAAGCTGAACACACGAGCCGGGGGGCGACGGCATGGCACACAGCGCGGGGGAGCCGATGACGGTCGATGAACCGATTTCAAGACACGGTCGGTTGCGCCGTATAGGACTCGTGGAGGACCACGAATCGGTCGCGGTGGGGCTGGGAGCGATCCTCGCCGACGAGGCCGACTTGGAACTCGTTTCCGTTACCGCAACCGTCGATGAACTGGTCGAACTCGGCGAGAAGCTCGATCTCGTCGTACTCGATCTTCGCCTCGGTGACGGCTCGTCACCCCGCTCGAACGTCGAGAAACTGCACGCCCTCGGCGTCCAGGTGTTGGTCTACACCGGTGCCGAGAACCCATTCCTCGTCCGCTCGGCGGCGCGTGCCGGAGTGCTCGGTGTCGTCCGTAAATCCGAACCGGCTGCGGCCATCGTCGCCGCCATCCGTAGTGCGGCCGCCGGCGACCAGGTGGTGACGACGGATTGGGCGGCGGCGATCGATGGGGACCCACAACTACCCGACGTCGGCCTGAGCCCGCGTCAGCGAGAGGTGCTCGCGTTGTACGCATCTGGCGAGAAGGCCGGACGCGTTGCGCGTCTGGCCGGCCTCTCGGAGCAGACGGTCAACGACTACCTGGTTCGGATCAGGAACAAGTACGCCGAAGCAGGGCGGCCTGCGCCGACCAAGACCGATCTCTACAAGCGAGCGGTCGAGGACGGGTGGCTACCGATGCCGGAAGTGCCGCCACAGACCTGATCGAAATCGTCATCACGCGGTTGCACATGCGGAGGTTGTGGTTTCAATGCCCCTAGTTTTCAGGGCAGACAACCTGGCAGTCAGCTGAGAAAATTCTGCAAGGAACGGTTGCGCCGCGGCGCAACCGTCATCGGGTTCGGGGGAGGAACATCATGTCTGTCGAGTTCAGCACGGGGGAGGAATCAACGGTCGGTCGGATCACGGAGATCCCTCCCGGCCGACCGATGTCCCTCGTTCCGGCAATGCAGTCTCCGCCGATTCGGATTCCACGGGCCGCGGCTTCGGCAGGACCGTTCAAGCCACGGCCGATGCTGACAAAACGTGAGATTCAAGTACTCACCGGATGGATCAGGTGCGATTCCAAGCTTGCCGTCGCGAACTCTCTCTTCATCTCGCTAGGCACCGTGAACACGCACCTGACCCGCATCCGTGCCAAGTACGCCGCTGTCGGCCGGCCGGCATCGACCAAGGCTTCCCTCGTCGCCCGCGCCCTGCAGGACGGGCTGATCGACATCGCGGACCTGTAAGGCGCGTCGACTCACACGTGCGTGGGGGTGGCGCTGTCTTGTGCTTCGACCTTCCGGTTGCGCATCACCGAGCCGATGAACGCTGCGCCGATGAAGAAGACGCCGACGAGTCCGGTGATGATCTCGTTGATGTGTACCCCGATGGACACCATCAAGATGAGCGCGAGCGCGCCGATTGCCCAGTGCGCGCCGTGCTCGAGATACACGTACTCCGACAGCGTGCCCTTGCGGACGAGGAAGACGGTGATGGACCGCACGAACATCGCGCCGATGAAGCCAAGGCCGAGGGCGATGATGATGGGGTCTGCGGTGATCGCGAACGCGCCGATGACGCCGTCGAACGAGAACGATGCGTCGAGCACTTCGAGATAGAGGAACAGAAAGAAGCCGGCCTTGCCGGTCGCCTTGGCCAGGGCTGTCGGTCCGCCGGCGGCGTCTTCTGAGTCGTTCTCGACGTGGAACAGTTCTCCCAGCCCGTTGACTGCGATGTAGGTAACCATCCCCAGGACACCCGCGACCATGACTGTCGAGATCTTGTCGTCCTCAGCGAGGAACTCGGCGGTGAGGACCAAGATGATGCTGGCGACCACGACGGAGAGCTGGTTGAGGCGCCCGATCCGCGCGAGAGGCCTTTCCAGCCAGCTGAGCCAGGTGATCTCGCGGTGCTCGAAGATGAACCCGAGGAACAACATCAACAGGAACATTCCGCCGAAGGCCGCGATCTGCGGGTGCGCGTCGGTCAACAGGGTCTCGTAACTGGGACTGCCATCCGGGAAGGTTGCGGCTCCGTCGGCGGGCGGGTTCAGCGCCAGATCGATGGCTGCCACCGGACCGAGACCCGAGGCTGCCCAGACGATGATGAGGGGGAACAGCAATCGCATGCCGAACACGGCGATGATGATGCCGATCGTCAGGAAGATCCTCTGCCAGAACTCACTCATCCGCCGCAGAACGGTGGCGTTGATGACGGCGTTGTCGAAGGAAAGTGACACCTCGAGGACGCCGAGGATCGTCACCAGAAACAATGCCTGCCATCCGCCGTAGAGAAAGGCGACGATCATCGACACGATCGTGACGCCGATGGACCATCCGAAGATGCGCACAACCACGGTGAGTGGCCTTTCTGTAGCGGGCAGAGGGAGGGAAGACGAGAAAACCCCGCTTCATCATGAACGATGAAGCGGGGCAAACCCCAATCATGGAACTGCCTTTACTAGACGTTTACCCCGAAATCACGGGCAATTCCGGCGAGGCCCGATGCGTAGCCCTGCCCGACCGCACGGAACTTCCACTCGGCGCCATTGCGGTAGAGCTCACCGAACACCATTGCCGTCTCCGTGGACGCGTCCTCGGAGAGGTCGTAGCGCGCGAGCTCGTTGTTGTCCGCCTGGTTCACGACACGGATGAAGGCATTGCGAACCTGACCGAACGACTGCGAACGCGCATCGGCGTCGTAGATCGAAACGGGGAAGGTGATGGTGTCGACATTCGGCGGGACCGCTGAGAGATCGACCTTGATCGCCTCGTCGTCACCCTCACCTTCACCGGTGAGGTTGTCACCGGTGTGCTCGATGGCACCGTCAGGAGTCTTGAGGTTGTTGAAGAAGACGAAGTGCTGATCGCTCAGCGCCTTCTTATCGGCGCCCAGAGCGATTGCGCTGGCGTCGAGATCGAAGTCCGTGCCGGTCGTCGAACGCACATCCCAACCGAGACCGACCGTAACGGCGGTCATGTTCGGAGCTGCCTTGGTGAGTGAAACGTTGCCGCCCTTGCTGAGGCTGACGCCCATGAGAAGTCCTTTCGCAATGAGTTCCTGTCCGGAATTCACCGTAGTGGTCTCGTGTCCGCTAGGTCACTGTTCGTCCTGCTTCTCTACGCCAACGCGCATCCGACCCGGAGAAGTTCCCGTCAGTAGTATCGACAAGGTGACAACCCGCCGACCTGGACTCTTTCGCCGACTCGGTGGGTCCGCTCCCGGAGCACCCGGAGCCGGAGACAGTTCCGCGCAGGGCACGGCGGTCGCAGCGTTTCTGGACATGGACAAACGGCAGTCCATCGCATCGTCCGGTGTCGACGCCGTACGCAGCCTCGAAACCGAGCACGAGCTTTCGTCGCGGCGCGAGATGCTGGATCGCTGGGCGGCCACTGAGAAGACATGTTTCGATGCCGGTGCCACGTACCTGGCCGCAGTGGATCAGTTCGACGGCATGACCAACACCGCCGCCCAGACCGCATTCGAGAATGCCGCCCACGGTTTGGGTGTCGCAGCACAAGCCGTCGACCGTTTCTATGCGGCGCACCGCAGCTCTCTCGAAGAGGCCCGGGCGGCGCTCGCCGCAACTCCCCGCATTGCCCGGGATGCGAAGGCGCAGGCGGAACAGGCGCAGCTCGAGCTCGCCTCGGCGGATCCGTCGTTCGTCGACTATCCCTCGATTCGTTCGGCGTTCCTCTCCGTCGATACCGCCGTTGCCGCCGTCGATGCGTCTCTGGCGTCCAACGATGCTCGGGGTGCGCGCGCCGCCGCCGCGGACGTTCGAGAAGCCGCCGCGGCGTTGAAGGCAGCGCTCGCCGCGGCACCCGCGCGGGCACGGGAGGCGCAGTCCGCTCTGGCCTCGGTGCGGACCCGAGTCGAAGCGGTCCGCACCCGGTTCGACCGACTTGCACCGGCGTTTTCCACCCTTCTCCGCGAGTTCAACGTGGCAAGCTCCGCCGACCTCTCCGACAACGAGCGTGCCAGCGCACGCCACATCGAGCAGGCCGAGGAGGACTTGGCGGCGGCGCGGGCTGCTGCCAGCGCTGGCAACCCCGAGCAGGCTCTGGAATACGTTGCGCAGGCACGCGCGCATCTGAGCGATGCCGAAGAACTCGTCGACGCCGTCACCGACCGTGTCGATTTGCTGCGCAAGGTGAAGGCTGATCCGGTTGCAAGAGAACAGTCGGTGCGTTTCCGGTTACGAGATGCCCAACAACTCGCCGTCAATCGCGGCCTGGTTGCCGAATGGGGATCTGTGTTGGATGCTCAGCTGGCTCGTATCGACCGCGCCAGCGCCGCCCTGACGGGCACGCACCCCGACTATTGGTCGTACCTGCAAGACCTGGACAGCATCTCGGCCTTCATCACCGGGGTGGTCGACCGGATGCGCGCTTCGGCTCGCTGATCTCTTTCCCACGGACACAAAGGATTTCGTTGCAACACTTTCGACATCTCGACGCCGCGGTGCTGGACCGGTTGTTCCTCCACCCGCCGCGGCGGATCGACACCTCCGGCGACATCACGACGCTCGCCACTGCGCTCGGCGCCACCCTCTACATGCCGGCCACTCGAAGTGACCTCCTCGAAGCACTCGTGCGGCGCAGCGGCGAGGGTGTCTGCTCCCTCGTCATCGATCTCGAGGATGCCGTCGCCGATCACAACCTGGAAAGCGCGATCACCAACACCGTCGAGACGCTCGAGAAACTGAACCCCTCGGACGTGTTCGGATCATTGGTCTTCGTGCGTACACGCACCCCGGAGCAGATCCGACGGATCAGCGATGCGCTCATCCCCCGCGATGGTTCGACCACCCCCTCGGCACTGACCGGTTTCGTCATCCCGAAGTTCACGGCCGCGACCGGGCGAGCATTCCTCGACGAGATCTCCGGAGCGTCCGTGGCCCACGGCCGGAGATTGCTGGCGATGCCTGTCCTCGAATCCGCAGAAGTCGTCTTCCGCGAAACCCGCGACGCCGAGCTCGTGGCCATCCGCCAGCTCCTGCACGAGCACCGCGACCGAGTGCTCGCGGTCCGGATCGGCGCGACCGACATGTGCGGAATGTTCGGCATTCGCCGTGACCGTGACTTGACCATCTACGACGTGCGCGTCGTCGCGGATGTCATCAGCGCCATCGTCAACCATCTCGGACGCAGCAACGACGCAGGATTCATCATCACCGGGCCGGTCTGGGAATACTTCGCCGACCACGAACGCATGTTCCGCCCCCTGCTGCGCCAGACGCCGTTCGCCGAGCAAGAGGCCGTTCGCTTCCGGCAACAACTGGTGAGCCACGATCTCGACGCTCTGCTGCGGGAGGTCACCCTCGACCGCGCCAACGGCATTGCGGGCAAGACCGTCATCCACCCATCGCACGTGGCCCCGGTGCACGCACTCTCGGCCGTGACGCACGAGGAGTATCTCGATGCCCTGGACATACTCGACTCCGACGCCGGTGGCGTGCGAGCTTCGGGATTCGGCAACAAGATGAACGAACTGGGCCCACACCGGAACTGGGCGAAACAGACAATTGTGCGGGCAGAGGCATTCGGCGTGACGAACGAGGGCATCACCTTCGTAGACCTGCTCACCGAACTGGCCGGCCGATGATCGATATCGGTTCATCGATCACGCTCACACCGACGGGTTCGTCGTCGACCTTCTCGCTCGATCAGCTGGTGCGGCCCGGTCTACGCCGAAATCCGCGACGCGCCCACCTGTTGGTGTCGGAAGTACTCGGCAAGCACATTCCCGTCGATCCCGTCCTCGTGGCCGACGCAGCAGGCCGGCTCGCCGACCTGGTACTGACGGCTGTGGGCGGTTCCGACGTCGACGTGCTCGGGTTCGCCGAGACAGCGACGGGATTGGGCCACGGTGTCGCCGCTCACCTCGGTGCTCACTGCTACCTGCACTCGACACGGCGTGAGGTCCCCGGCACGGTTGTGTACGCCGAGTTCCAGGAGGGACACTCGCACGCCACCGATCACCGACTCCTGCCCACATCCACCGATGTCATGACGGCAGCACTCCCACTCGTA
Source organism: Rhodococcus sp. I2R (assembly GCF_020889545.1). NCBI lineage: Bacteria > Bacillati > Actinomycetota > Actinomycetes > Mycobacteriales > Nocardiaceae > Rhodococcus > Rhodococcus sp. I2R. The sequence goes on along the minus strand of NZ_JAHUTG010000005.1, from coordinate 287,920 downwards.
CTGGTCGACGACGAAATATCGACCGGCCGAACTGCTTTGGAGGCCCTGAGGTCACTGCACGCGCGTACCCCACGGGCTCGCTACGTGATCGCGTCACTGGTCGACATGCGCACCTCGGAGCATCAGGCGCAGACGCAGTCGGTGGCGCAGGAACTCGGCGTCGTCATCGACAGCGTGAGCCTCGCGCAGGGCAGCGTCGAGCTTGCATCTGACCTAGTCGAGACGGTCATCGCGCTGCCCGAGCCCAGGTACAACCCGATCGGGGCGGAGCCCGGCTCGATATCACGGGTCGATGTACCCTGGCCCGCAACCGTTCCCGACGGTGGCCGGCACGGCTTCCTCGCCTCCGACACCGTGGCCTTCGAGGCAGCAGTCGCTGACGCGGCAGCCGTCGTCGGTGCCTCGATCGATCCCGCACGTGCGGTCGTCGTCCTCGGGCACGAAGAGCTGATGTATCTGCCCCAGCGTCTGGCCGCTGCGCTGCAAGAGAACGGGCATCCGGCCCTCTACCAAACCACCACGCGTTCACCGGCGTATGTTCTGGACGAGCCCGGGTATCCGCTGCGGCGCGGCTTCCGCTTCCGCGCACCGGAGGCCGACGACACGGAGTTTCGGTACCTCTACAACGCAGCCGGTCCCGAGAACGCACTGATCGTCCTCGTCGTGGACGAACCCGCCGCGACCGATCGACTCGTCGCCGACGGTGGTGCGGCACACACGATTGCGGCATCCGGGTCGGATGTTCTCATCGTGGTCGTGAGCGGGGCCGACCCCCGAGCATTGGCGACGTCGCGGCGTGCACAACCACTCACCGGCCCTGAGTTCGGTTCGTATGCTCCGCACGAGGTGACGTGGCTTCTGAAGGATCTGTCCGCAGTTGCGCTCGAAGCCGAGGTGGAAGAACGCGAGAAGAACATTCAGGCCGGTACCGCCCACTACGCCGAGTCCCTTCCCGTCGAGTACCAACCGGACGCGGCCTACCGCGAGTTGTTCGAGAAAGTTCTGCAAGAGAGCGCATCTCGACTGGCCCTCGCGGTCGGGACCGTCACCGAGATCGTGCTCGCCGAGCGAGGGCACGACATCGTCCTGGCATCGCTGGCCCGCGCGGGAACACCCGTGGGAATTCTCATGCGGCGCTGGGCTCACCGCATGCACGGCCTCGAACTGCCGCACTACGCCGTCTCCATCGTCCGCGATCGCGGCATCGACACCGTCGCCATCAGATACATTGCCGAACATCATGATTCGCGTTCGGTGGTCTTCGTCGACGGATGGACCGGCAAGGGCGCGATCGCCCGAGAACTGTCCGAGGCGCTGGCCGCGTTCGACGATGCCCAGTTCAACGACGATATAGCTGTGCTCGCCGATCCTGGGCACTGCGCGCGCACGTACGGCACCCGCGACGACTTCCTGATCGCGTCGGCCTGCCTCAACTCCACCGTGTCCGGTTTGGTGTCTCGGACTGTACTCAACCGCAACCTGATCCACGACGGTGAGTTCCACGGCGCAAAGTTCTACGCCGAGCTGGCGCCTGTCGACGTGTCCAATCACCTCCTCGACACCGTGTCCGCACGCTTCGACGACGTACGCACTGCGGCCTCGGACTCCGCAGCCGAGATACTCCGATCCGATCGGACGCCGAGCTGGAGCGGCTGGGCATCGGTGGAGAAGGTGCGGCAGGAGTTCGGGATCTCCGGGGTGAACTTCGTCAAACCCGGTGTCGGGGAAACGACCCGAGTGCTGCTGCGGCGGGTGCCCTGGCGGGTGCTGGTGCGCGACGCCGATGCGCCCGAGCACCAACACATTCGGATGTTGGCGGCCGCTCGGGGCGTGCCGGTCGTCGAAGTTCCGGACCTCGCGTATTCCTGCATGGGCTTGATCAGGAACGTGACATGACCGGTGCCCTCGTGTCGGTCGATCTCGACCGCACGATGATCTACTCGCGCAACGCCCTCGGTGCCGCGTTCGAGGATGCGGTCACCTGTGTCGAGATCTATCAGGATGCGCCGCTGTCGTTCATGAGCATCGACGCGGCCGAATCGCTGCGGTCGTTGGCCGCGGCGGCCCTGGTGGTGCCGACCACCACCCGCACCATCGAACAGTTTCAGAGAATCGCTCTGCCGGGAGCCCCGTGGCGGTACGCGATCACCAGCAACGGCGGGAACATCCTGGTCGACGGCGTGCCCGACGGTAGCTGGCGGGCCGGCTTCACCGGTATCGAACTGCATCGGATACAACGCGAGCTGAGCACCCGCGCGGACGGTGACTGGGTGCTCAAGCGTCGCACCGCCGACGATCTGTTCTGCTACCTCGTGGTCGAGCCCACCGAGGTCCCCGCCGGCTTCCTCACCGAGTGGAGCTGTTGGTGCGCAGCGCGGGGATGGAACGTCTCGCAGCAGGGCCGCAAGATCTACACGATGCCCGATGTCGTCAGCAAGAGCCGGGCCGTGGCCGAGGTACGGGCTCGCGCCATCGAGGACGGCATGCTCGATGCCGGTGTGCGCACGTTCGCCGCCGGTGACGGAGCTCTCGACGCCGATATGCTCATCGCCGCGGACCGGGCCATTCGGCCGCGGCACGGCGAGCTCGAGAGCAAGAATTTTCGATTCCCGGGTCTCGAGGTCACTGCCGCATCCGGCGGACAGGCGGCAGAGGAGATTCTGCGGTGGTTGCAGGCGCAGGTCGGAAATCGAGTGGAACCGTAGCCACTGCCGGTGCGTCAAACAAGAGAAAGGGTCGACTCGCACACAGGGGGTAGTGGAATGGGCAGCAGGCTGCATGCAGATGTTGCGGATGCTGGGTGTCCATCGTGAGTCCGGAGCCCCTCGAGGCAATCGACGTGCCCGGTGAGATCGAGCGCACATTTCACTCGCTGGAGATGACACGAGGCATCCCGACTGCTCCCATGTACTTGATGTCGCAGATGGCCGTAAATGGTCTCGCCGAACGAATCGGCTATGAAGCGCAATACAGTTCGAAGTCGATTACCGACGACCCCTTCGATGCCATGTCACACGAGGAAATCTGGGACAAGGCATCGAGCTTGAAAGCGGACACAATCGACGTGACGGCCCACAACTGGCGCAACCTCGGTTACAACGCCGCTACTGATGCAGCGGAATTCGCGAGTGCGCTATCGGGCACGATAGGCGTCGACTGGCAGGGGATCGCGGCGGACGCAGCGGGGCAGGGCGTACTGCGATACTCGCATTCCGCGGTCGAGCTGGTTCTCGCGTCGGAAAACCTTGCCGCCAAGGTCATGCAATCTCACGACGCCGTTGTCAACACAGCACGGCTACTGGGTCCGCCGGTGCCGTACGGCATCGGCGAGAAGCTGCTCGACGCAAACTCCTGGGTCACACGCACCTTGAGCTTTGGGCTGATCAAGAGCAATCAGCACATGCACGAGGAGGCGGAGGAGGCCGCGCGGATGGTGATGAAGACGCACTACGCGCCGGTGATCCGTCAGGCCGCGATAGAGGTGCCGGTACTCCCTCCGGCAGTGAGCCCCTTCAGCGGCGCGGAGGCCTTCTCCTCGCCGAGTGGATACAGCGGCGGCGCCTCGCAGGGCGCTTCCGCCGGACCCTACGGCGCACCGACATCCGCGGGCGGGGCGTACTCCCAAGCGCAATCGTCAGACGCACGGGGGGCCGAGGGGCTGTCGGCGATGGCGCAGAACCCCACGGCCTCCCCGGAGAACACCTCGACGCAGGCAGCCGGATGGGCGCCCGAAACGGCCTCGCCCGGTCAGACCGGTACCTCACCGGCGTCGGCCGGCGGCCCGAACGGTGCCGGCGGTTCGGCTGCCGGCAATCCCGGCGCCGGTTCGGTTGTGGGGGGCGCCGGTTCGCCCGCGCGATCCGCCACTGGCAGAAGCGGATCCGGATTCGGTGGAGGCGGGGGTGGCTTGGGGAGCGGCAGTGGTAGCGGCGGGCTGGGTGGCAGATCCGGGTCGATGCCCGGCACGCCCGGCTACGCAGGCGGTGGTTCGGGCGCCGGAAGCGGTGCCGGGAGCCCCGGCGCAGGTGGAATCGGCCGCTCCGGTAGCCCCGGCATGGCAGGGATGGGCATGGCCCCGGCAGCTGGACGCGGTGGTCCCGGAGGCGATGACGATGTACACGCGACGCCGGGGTACCTGATCGACGCAGTCAACGGCGACGAACTCATCGGAACACTTCCGCTGGTTGCCCCACCGGTGCTCGGCGAGTGAACGGGCGCTCGTGGACGCTCGGCGGCCTCGAATTTCGCATGCTGATGGAACATGCAGGCCGCGACCGACTCCCGTTCCCCATTCAGTTTCAGCCCACCGCAGACTCGGCCGCGGACTACCATCGCCAGCGCCACGAGGCGGCCGAATCGGTCGCTCGGATGATGGACGACGACCTGCGCCTCGCCATACACACCCTCGTCACCCCGAATGTTCGAGTGGAAGTCGTCGGTCATCGATCATCGTCACCCATCTCCACCGAGAAGATTCGCGGACATGCAGCCCGCGGACACGAGATCGCCGTCGTGGCAACCCAGCAACCCGCGGACACCGACCGATCCGGGGGTGCGGTGACACTCAGCCTGCTGGAGCCGTTTCGAGCCGTTGCGGCGGTGCTGAAGGTGCTCCCACCCGCCGACGGGGGGACTGCTCCGCGCATGGACGTCGACTATGCCGGCGCGTCCGTAGAAACACAGTCTCCGTTGGTTCGGCGGGCGGGCCGCAGAACCGACGAGGACCGCTACGAGGCACTCTTCAGCCGTGCGCCGACTTGCGCGGGTGAGATCCTGGTCTGCACCGGATCGGCCACCGACAACAGACTCGAGGAGTCCACCACCGGCGTCAACTGGGTGGACTTCGCCGACGACGGTCGATACCTGATCCGACACGGCGCCAAGCTGTGCGTGCTGCCGGCGTCGACACCCCAGCTGGTGACCGAGATCGCCGGGTTGGTCGGGGAGGCCCTTGCTGCGGTGTGACCCACCGTTGACACCGTATCGAATTTCGATAACATATCGATGATCGTTAATAACGACAATCGATATGGAGTGGCCATGAACCTCGGGCTCGGATCGGTGCGCGGAAACGCCTGGGCGTCCGCTCTACTGGCAGCGATGATCGCCGGCTGGGGCGTCGTGCAGGCGGTGACGTTTCATCGCTCGAACACCGTGGATGTCGTGCTCGAGGCGAGAGATACGCTGCCACCGATTCCACTGTTCGGTGGCCGCTTCTCCGACGGCAACATCGTCGAACTGACCGTCGACAGACAGGATCTCGGGCACCTACAAGGGTTCGTCACCTTCTGCGGGTACGCCGTCTCCGTCACCACGACGCTTGTGCTTCTGTTCGGCCTGTTCTTCCTGTACCGGTTCTGTGTCGACGTCATCGAGGAAAGGCCGTTCTCCCAGCGCGCGAACGTGAATCTCGTCATGGTCAGCGTCGCCGTCATCGCCTTCGCTGTCCTGCCCATGGTCTTCGATCGGCTCGGTACCAATTCGGTCATCGGAGCTCTCGACCTGGACGCCTTCGACGCGCACGGTTCGACGGCAGGCGTATGGGTCGCCCTCGGCATCGCGGTCTTCCTTCAGCTCGTGTTCGCCACACTCAAGCAGGGCGCACGGCTCGAGCAAGACAGTGACGGACTCGTGTGATGGCCGATGCCGTCGAGCACCTCGTGACGTGCAATCTCGGTGAACTTCTCGAAGACCGCGGCATGACCCTTGCCGAACTCTCGCGTCTGGCCGGAGTCAGCGTGGTCAACCTGTCCGTCCTCAAGAACGATCGCGCGAAGGCCATCCGGTTCAGCACCCTCACCGCGGTGTGCAGCGCCCTCGAGTGCACACCCGGCGAGCTTCTCACCATGCGAACGCCCCGCCGCACAAGCTGACGGTCGAGCTGACGAACCCAGTACATTGGTGGGCGGCACGAAGTCGGTTCCGCCCACGATACGAAGGACGTACATGTCTGCCCAACAATTGGTGAAGGGTCAGAACGGTCCGATCACCGCAACCGACGTGGTCGTCTCGGTGCAGCTCACAGCCCCGGCCGACCTGTCCGCTCTCCTGGTCGGGGCCGACGGCAAGGTTCGCTCCGATGCCGATTTCGTCTTCTTCAACCAGCCCACCGGCCCTGGCGTTCGACTCGTTCCCGGTCGAGCCGGTCAACCCGCACAGCTGGCGATCTCGCTGACGCAGATTCCGGCCGACATCGAGCAGATTCGCGCCGTCATCACCCTGGAGGACGCGTCGAGCAGCTTCGGACGCTCCGCGCCACCGACCGCGTATGTCTCCGATGCGCAGGGCAACTCGCTCTTCCAGTACTCCGTCGACGGCCTGACCGCCGAATCGATCGTCATCGCTGTCGAAATCTACCGGCGCTCCGGCGCCTGGAAAGTACGAGCCGTCGGGCAGGGTTACGCGGGTGGTTTCGCGGCACTCGTCACCGATCACGGAGTGTCCGTCGACGACGCCCCCGCCGCACAGCCGGCCTCCGCACCCGTACCACCCGCACCCGCGCCACCCGCTCCTGCACCGTCCGCACCTGCCGGCCCGCCGGAAGTGAGCCTGACGAAGGCTCGTCCAGTCAGCCTCACGAAGGGGCAGAAGGTCACCCTCCGCAAGGACGGTGGCGTCGCGCTGACCGTCATCCGCATGGGACTCGGTTGGGATCCGGTACCTGCACCGAAAAAGACGGGCTTCTTCGGCGGCGGCGGAAGCAAGAGCGGAAACATCGACCTCGACGCATCGGCCATCATGCTGGCCGGCAAGAACGTCGTCGACGTCGTCTACTACGGGCAGCTCAAGGCCAAAGACGGTTCCATCCTGCACGAGGGTGACAACCTCACCGGTGAAGGCGAAGGTGACGACGAGGTCGTGGGCGTCGACCTGACGCGGGTGTCGCCGCAGGTTACCTCGATCGTGTTCACGGTGACCTCCTATCGGGGACAGACTTTCGAGCAGATCGACAATGCGTTCTGCCGACTCGTCGACGACACCAACAACACCGAGCTCGCACGATTCACCCTGCAGGGCGGGATGCCGTTCACCGGCCTCGTCATGGCCAAGGTGTACCGCGAGGGTGCGAACTGGAAACTTCAAGCCATCGGCGAGGGCATCAACGCCAAGCACGCGGGCGAAGCGGTTCCGCAGCTCGGACGCTTCGTTCAGGCCTGACTCAGGCGCTATCCGAGACCGTCTTGCGCCGCACTGGTTTCGCACCTCTGCGGACGTCCGGCGCCCGATCGAGAACACCGCCGATCGGATCGTCGACACCTCCGCCGCGAACCAGATCCTCGCTCGGACGGTAGATCTGGCGCACCACCAGCGCGCACAGACCAATGACCGCGATGTCACGAACGACGACGGCCGCGGTGAACCACTGTTCGGGGACACCCTTGTTCCCAACACCGAGGTAGTAGTACATACGCGGAAACCACACGAGGGCATCGACCGCCATCCACGCCAACAGGATTCTCCGGTGCGGTAGCGCGAGCACAGCGAGCGGAACCAGCCACAGTGAATACTGCGGGCTCCATACCTTGTTGGTCAGCAGAAAGCCGGCCACGACAAGGAAGGCCAGCTGCGCGAGCCTCGGTCGGGTCGGCGCATTGAGGGCGATGTAGGCGATTGCGGCACAGACGAGCCCGAACAGCACGAACGTGACCGCATTGAGCACGATCGGAGTGTCACCCGCGTACTGCACACCGTCGAACCCGGCCCACCCCGTGAAGGAGGCCACCACGTTGTAGATCGAATCGGGATCGGCACCGCGAGTGGAGTTGAGCCGCATGAACTCGTACCACCCGCTCGGAAAGAGGATGGCTATCGGAAGGTTCACGGCGAGCCAGGCCGCCACCGCGGCACACGCGGTGACACCCCACTCGCGCATCTTCCCGGCACGCCAGCACAGCACCAGTAGCGGCCCCAGCAACAGCAGCGGATACAGCTTGGCGGCGCCACCGAGTCCCAGCAGAACGCCGGCGAGAACCGGTTTCTTCCGACCCCACGCGAGCAGACCGCCGGCGGCGAATGCGGTCGCCAAAGCGTCGAAGTTGGTGAAGGCATGCACCACAACCAAGGGCGAGGCAGCGACGAGTGCGGCGTCGAAGATACGGCGCCCAGCCGAGAGCGCCGTAGCCCACACCGTCACCAACCATGCGATGGCCAACCCGAGTGCGACGACGTTGAAGTAGACGGCCACGTCGAGCGCCTGCGGCAACCACGACACCGATGTCCACGATCTCGCGACCACCATCGATCCGTACTGGTACAGCCCGGACAGCACCGGATACTCCATATACCGGATCTGCGAGGTGCCGTCCGCCGCGGTTTCCTCCCAGGACTTCTTGTACGGGAACGCGCCCTCGTCGAGTCGCTCCGCGCCGAACAGGGGAACGGTGTCGGAATAGCACATCGCGACGTACTGGCGGCTTCCGCTCCAGTCCAATCCGAGGGCACCGTCGGGCCCGTTCGGTGCCTGTTGGATACAGCCCGCTTTCGCGAACCACCCGAAGCACAGGAACACCACCGCGAGCAGCAACAGCACGCGCAGGGGGGTCATGAAGCGCTGCCGCCCGATCAACGCGTGTTTTCCTGCGGGTCCACCGATGACCGAGGCCAGCTCCGCCACCATCGGATCGGTGTTCGCGGGCCTGTCGCGCGTGGCGTCGGACGACAGATCCGGGGCCGGAGTGGCCGGGCTCGCGATGCGGCGGCCGACCGGTTGGGCGGATCTGTCGTTCACCCGGTCAGGCTACCCGGCCGGATCCGATCCCTGCGCGGGTTCCCCGGGCACCGCTGGCTCTTCCGGGGTCGCAGGCGCAGGTGCGAGGCCCGGCAGCGGAATCGTCACCCCGGGCAGAATCTCCACCTGTCGAGGAGTGATGACCACGGGCGGGGAGATCTCGGTGGGTATGGGCAGCGTGATCGGCGGCTGCTCCGTCGGCGTCTCCTGCGGCGTCGTGGCAGGAGGGGCTGGAGCCGAATACTGCGGTACCCCAGCCTGTCCGGCAATGGGCTCCGGCGTCGGGAACGACTCGTTGGTGGTGCCTTCCAACGCCCCGTCCATCGTGTCCTTCCAGATGTCGGAAGGAAGTCCGGAACCGTAGATCGGTCCGCCCCAGCTGTTCTCGAGCGGTAAGCCCTGCTCGGTGCCGACCCATACCGCCGTCGACAGCGAGGGTGTGTACCCGACCATCCAGGCGTCCTTGTTGTCCCCGGTGTCGCCCAGCTGTGCGGTACCGGTCTTCGCGGCGGATTGCCGTCCACCTGCGAGATTGTGGCCGTTGGAGTATCCGGCGATGGGACGCATGGCGGAGGTGGCATTGTCCGCGACAGCGGCCGAGACCACCTGCTCGCCCGGTTCGGTGCCTCGATCGAGCAGCACCGTGCCGTCGGCGGTGACGACGCGTTGCACGAAGTGCGGTGCGTGATACACACCGGAGGCCGCGAGCGTCGCGTATGCCGAGGCCATGTCGATGACCCGGGACTGGTACTGCCCGAGCACGATTCCGTTGTTCGGTCCGGTCCCGTTCGGCTCGGTCAGCGTAGGACCGACACCCGGAAGCTCCTCGGCCACACCGAGTCGGTGCGCCATGTCCGCGATGGCCTGCGGGCCGTCGTCCATCGACAGCTGCATGCGGTAGAAGCTCGTGTTCAGCGAACGCTTGAGCGCCTCGGCGATGGTGCAGGTTCCGCAGGACGCGCCCTCGACGTTGCCGATCTCGATACCGTCGACGGTCAGCGGCGAGCTGTCGTACATCTTCGACAGTGGAATGCCCTGATCGAGTGCGGCGGCAAGCCCGAACACCTTGAACGACGAGCCGGTCTGTAGACCCGACTGGGCGAAGTCGAAGCCCGCGCCGTCCGCGCCGCCGTAATACGACCGGACGGCACCGGTACGGGGATCGATCGACACCGACGCCGTACGGAGCTCTGGCGACTCGCCCTCCATGTTCGAGTTCACCGCCTCGATCGCAGCCGCCTGGGCCGCCGGATCGATCGTGGTGGTGATCTGCAGGCCTTCGGTGTTGAGGTCCTGCTCACTGACGCCCTCGGCGGACAGCTCACGCAACACCTGTGTCTTGATCAAACCGTTGGGTCCGCTGTCTGCACTACCGACGGCCGCGGATGCGCTCGGCACCCACTGCGGGAATGTCATCGCCGCGCGCTGACCTTGCTCGAGATTGCCCTGCGAGACCATGCCGTCGAGCACGTAGTTCCAGCGCGACTCTGCGCCTTCGAGGTTGAACTCCGGATCCAGATTCGATGGCATCTGGATGACCGAGGCCAGTACTGCGCCCTCTTCGATGGACAGCGCTTCGACGGGCTTGCCGAAGTATGCCGTCGACGCTGCCGCGATGCCGTAGGCGCCGCGTCCGAAGTAGATGGTGTTGAGGTATGCGGCAAGGATGTCGTCCTTGGACCACTGACGCGCCATCTTCGAGGAGAGGACCAACTCGCGCATCTTTCGCGTCAGCGTCCGCTCGGAGCCGACGAGCGCGTTCTTCACGTACTGCTGCGTGATGGTCGATCCGCCACCTGCGCTGTCGCGGCCGAGCACATTGTCCCTCGCCGCGCGCGCGAAACCGGTGATCGAGAAACCCGGGTTCGAGTAGAAGTCGCGGTCCTCCGCGGAAAGCACCGCATTGCGAACGTGCAGCGGGATCTGGTCGATGTTCACATCGGTTCGGTTGCCCTCGGGTGGGACGACCCTGGCGATCTCACTGGTTCCGTCGGCGGCATAGATCTTCGCCACCTGATTGGTCTTGATGTCACCGGGACGCGGCACGTCCTCGACGACGTACGCGACCATGAACGCGAGAAGCGGGACGACCATGCCCAGCGCGAACAGTGCCAGCACGGTCCTCCGGACTGTGCGCCATCTGGACTTCTTCTTCGTTTTCGCGGCGGTACCTCTCTCGGGCGGTTCGGGCGGTTCACTGCCCGACGATCGTGGGGAATTCTCGTTCGGCGGACCCACAGGTGGGCGCGTCGGTGGGCCGGTCGGTGGACGGCCGGCTCCGCCCGCGCCCGCGTGCGGCGGACGACCCGGCAGAGGTGTCGGAGGAGGTCCGAGCGGGCGACCCTGCGCGTCGCGCGGCATCTGCGGAGGGATCGGGCGGCCCTGGGCATCTCGTCGAATGGGCGGCGGTGGGCCTGGCCGGGCACCCGGCGGTGGGCCTGGCCGGGCACCCGGCGGTGGGCCGAGCGGTCGGCCTTGCGCGTCGCGTCGCATGCCGGGAGGGGGGCCGACGGGTCGACGTCCCGGAGGCGGGCCCGGTGGGCGCCTCGACGGGTCGCGGTCGCCGGGATTGCCGCCCGGCTCGTGGTTGCCACCAGGGTTGGCGTTGTCGTATGGGGAACTCACGTACAGGTCTCCAGTGTTTGCGGCAGGCAAGTGCTCGTGCCGACCGGGTCGCTCAGCGAAGCGATTGTGTCACTCACTCGCTGTTCGACGGTTCGGTTGGCGTGAACTCGACCGCGACCGGCGCGGTTGCTTCGGGGCCGGTACGGCACCCAAGACGTAGGACTGAACGAGGTGATTCCAACTGCAGGAACGACACACCTCGACCACGTGTACCGAAAATTCTTCCTGCGTGGCCGCCAGGCGGACCAGCTCGTCGGCGGTGCGAGCGGAACCGGCGAGCGGGCCGAGCTTCTCGCCGAACACCCACGAGACGAGGGTGAGCTGTTCTTTTCTGCAGATCGGACAGACGACATCGCTGCCGCGGCCATGGAACTTGGCAGCCCGAAGTAGGTACGGGTCGGCGTCGCACACGGCAGTGACGCCCGTCCTACCCGAGTACACCTCGGCAAGCAGCGACCGTCGCTGAAGGGCGTAGTCCACCACCTGTCGCTGAAGTCGCACGTTGACCAGAGTACGTGCGGCCGACGACACGCGGGGTGGGCACCGTCGTCGAACCGCTCTCGCATTGCGGAAAGCTATGTCAGAACATATATCGGCGCGATACATTGTGGGTATATGCTCGGATATCGCATCAGTTGTGCGGGTCGTCCACCGGGGAAAGGAGTACGCATGCTCGAGCTAGCAATCCTCGGTCTGCTTCTCGAATCTCCGATGCACGGGTACGAGCTCCGAAAGCGCCTGACCGGTCTGCTCGGAGCGTTCAGAGCGTTCTCCTACGGTTCGTTGTATCCAGCCCTGCGTCGCCTACAGGCGGACGGGCTGATTGCCGAGGACGCCGGTCCGGACACGCTCGTCAAGCGTCGAGCCAGGCGCGTGTACGAGCTCACTCCGGAAGGCAGGAAACGCTTCGCCGAACTCGTAGCGGATACCGGACCGCAGAACTACACAGACGATGGATTCGGCGTCCATCTCGCCTTCTTCAGTCGCACCCCGGCAGAAGCCAGGATGCGCATCCTCGAAGGCAGGCGGCGTCAGGTCGAGGAGCGCCGGGAAGGGCTCCGCGAGGCAGTAGCCAAGGCCAACGGGACCCTCGACCGCTACACCCGTCAGTTGCACCAGCTCGGCCTCGAATCGAGCGAACGCGAAGTTCGCTGGCTCAACGAAGTCATCGCGGCAGAGCAGGCGGGCCCGTCCGCCATCCCCAACCCGACACGTATTTCGAAGACAGAAGGAGAACCCGACCATGGGTGAGAACAGCAGAGGCGCCAACAGCAACGCCATCCGGGTGGCCATTGTGGGTGTAGGCAACTGCGCCTCCTCCCTGGTCCAGGGCGTCGAGTACTACAAGGACGCGGACGAGAACGTCACCGTCCCCGGTCTCATGCACGTCAAGTTCGGCAAGTACCACGTCCGCGACGTCGAGTTCGTCGCCGCGTTCGACGTGGATGCCAAGAAGGTCGGCTTCGACCTGTCCGACGCGATCTTCGCCAGCGAGAACAACACCATCAAGATCGCTGACGTGCCGCCGAAGGACGTGCAGGTTCTGCGCGGACCGACCCTCGACGGACTCGGAAAGTACTACCGCGAGACCATCACCGAGGCCGACGGCGAATCGGTCGACGTCGCACAGGCACTGCGTGACGCCAAGGTCGACGTCCTGGTGTCCTACCTGCCCGTCGGCTCCGAAGAGGCCGACAAGTTCTACGCGCAGGCCTCCATCGATGCAGGTGTCGCATTCGTCAACGCGCTGCCCGTGTTCATCGCCAGCGACCCCGTCTGGGCCAAGAAGTTCACCGACGCAGGCGTTCCCATCGTCGGCGACGACATCAAGAGCCAGGTCGGCGCGACCATCACGCACCGCGTCATGGCCAAGCTGTTCGAGGACCGCGGCGTGCAGCTCGACCGCACCATGCAGCTCAACGTCGGCGGCAACATGGACTTCCTCAACATGCTCGAGCGCACCCGCCTCGAGTCGAAGAAGATCTCCAAGACCCAGGCCGTGACCTCGAACCTGCAGCGCGAGTTCAACACCAAGGACGTCCACATCGGACCGTCCGATCACGTCGGCTGGCTCGACGACCGCAAGTGGGCCTACGTTCGCCTCGAAGGCCGCGCCTTCGGTGACGTGCCCCTGAGCCTCGAGTACAAGCTCGAGGTTTGGGACTCACCCAACTCGGCCGGCGTCATCATCGACGCGGTTCGTGCCGCGAAGATCGCCCTCGACCGCGGTATCGGTGGACCGGTCATCCCTGCCTCGGCATACCTGATGAAGAGCCCGCCGAAGCAGCTCGCCGACGATGTTGCCCGGACCCAGCTCGAAGCGTTCATCATCGACGCCTAGGCGACTCCGTCGCATGTGAGCGAAAATACGTGTCCTGTCCTGTATTTCCGCTCACATAGGTTGTTCCCAGTGGCACGGCCGAGTTTCCTTCGGGACGCTCGACCGTGCCACTCGCGTGTGTGGACCCGTGCTGTGTGGAACGGTGCTGTGTCGACCCGTGCGCTATCGTGTGCCAGTGGCCGTCGATCCCACCTCGAACCATCCGTGCCTGAGTCGTGTTCGAGCGATGGCACTCGCCTATCCGGACGCGACCGAGAAGATCTCCCACGGCAGGCCCACTTTCCGCACCGCCAATGTCTTCGTCTACTTCGGCGGTAGCGTCAAAGGGGGTGACGACTTCGACCTGTCGATCGTCGTCAAGTGTGAGAGCGCCGAGGAGCAACGTGCCTGCGAGTCCGAGCCGCGCTACTTCCACCCCGCCTACCTCGGACCCGCCGGGTGGGTCGGGTTCGACCTCTCCGATACCGAAAACTCGAAAGCTGGAGAAGACATCTGGGCCGAGGCCGCCGAACTGATCGACTGCAGCTACCGAGTCACCGCTCCCAAGCGTGCCGTCGCCAGGCTGGACGCGGGTGAAGGCCCGACGCTGTGAGCCCTGACGATGTGAGCGTGCGCCAGTGCACACAGGTCGATCGCCTCGAGCACATTCGGCCCTGTGGACTCGACTTGTGTGCACTGACGCACGGAGCCTCGCCAGCTAGATACTCCTGCGCGCTAGATGTCGAGTACTACCCGCTCGCCCTGCGTGCGTTCGGTGCACACGAGCATCCCGTCGGTGCCACCGAGAACAGGCACGCGACATGTGCCACAGAAGCCCTGCCTGCACGAGTAGGCCACATCGGGCCGGACTGTTCGAATTGCATCGAGTGCCGAACGGTCCGCCGGCACAGTCACCGTCTCGCCCGTTCGGGCTAGCTCGACTTCGAATTGCACACCGTCGACGATGGGCGGCGCCGAGAACCGTTCGAAGTGAAACTCGGTTCCGCGGGCAACGCCTCGATCGAGCGTGCCGATCATCGGCATCGGCCCGCACGCGTAGATCGCCGATGTACTCCGAGCTCCCTCCAACAGCGCTGCCGCCGAGGGGGTGCCGTCGACGTCGTCGGTCCGGATCGTCACATTGTCACCGAACTCGCGCAGCTCGCCGAGAAACGGTAGCGAATCTCTGCTGCGCCCGGTGTAGACCATCGTCCACTCGACGCCGAGACGATGCGCGAGGCGCACCATCGGCAGGATGGGTGTGATGCCGATGCCGCCCGCGACGAAGTGCAGGTGGTCTGCGGTTGACCCGTGCCCCGGAACCGCGAAGGCAAAGGCGTTGCGCGGACCACGAATGGTCAACCGCGTGCCGAGCACCACCTCGTCATGCATCTCCACAGACCCGATACCGTCCGGAATACGCCGCACCGCAATGCGATAGCGCCGACTGTCTGCGGGATCCCCGCACAGCGAGTACTGACGCAACAGTCTCGACGGTGTCTCTACATCGATGTGCGCGCCAGCTCGCCACAGCGGGAGCTCACCACCGTCGGGGGCGGCCAACGCGAAGCCCATGACGTTCTCGTCGTGGGCTTCGACGACGCGGTCGACGACGACCACCGGAAAGCTGCGGTCGACGCTTTCGCCGGCGACCTCCTTTCGGTGCCGGTACCGCAGGGGGTGCATGTGGGCGTTCATCAGTCGTTCGAGAACCCGAAGCAGCGGATCGCGTTCGCGACGCCCGTACAGATCAGGAGGCACCTCGTCGGGGACGGGGAAAGCGATATTCATTGCAGCGGCGTCCTTGCCGCGGGCGAACCGGCGAGGTAGGCAACTGCTTGCGCGGTACTCCCTTCGCCGTCGGGTGTGTAGTTCGGTTTCAGATACCGTGCAACGCCTTTGGTCATCTGCGCCAACGACGGGAGCGAGCCTCTTCGCATGGCACGAAGCCACTGGAACCACAGCACGATGTAACCGCGGTCCTTCAAGCTCGGGTCGTGCCGCACGATGTACCGGGTCCCGCGCAGCATCAACACGAGGAAGCTGACGAACGCGAAGAGCATGGACAGATTACGACGGACATAGCCGACGCCGAAGTACATCGCGACATCGTGTGCGACGTTGCGGTGCTCGACTTCCTCGGCGCCGTGCCAGCGGTAGAGGTCGATCATGTTCGCATCGCCGCCGAACTCGTCCCAGCGTGAGTTGAGCGCGTAGTCGCCGAGAAATGCCGTCATGTGCTCGATGGCGCCGATCAGGGCGATGCGGTCGACGAGTTGATGCTTCTGCGCCCGGACCGACAGGCCCGGACGAGGTCCGAGAACCTTCCGCATCAGGTACTCGGCGTGCGCCGTGAAGGGCCGGGGATCGATGCCGTGTGCATCGAGGTACTCGTACAGGACGTCATTGTGGGTCTCGGCATGCATCGATTCCTGGCCGATGAAACCGAGCACATCCTCGCGGAGTTTCGCGTCGGCGATCAGCGGGAGCGCCTCGGTGTACGTCGCACAGAACCACCGCTCGCCCTCCGGGAGCAGGAGATTCAGCGCGCTCACGGTGTGCGAGGCGATTGGTTCGCTCGGCATCCAGTGCAGCGGCGTCTGTGTCCAATCGAAGCGCACGTTGCGGGGCTGCAGGGAAACCTCGCCGGGATCATGCTCGTACATGGTCGATCCTTTCGATGAACTGCGTGGTCGCAGCGGCGACGAGCGCAGGCTTTCGCATCGGCAGCCAGTGTCCGGATCGCACGTCGGTGCGACTGACGGATGACGCCCACCTGTCGATATCGGCAAACGAGGCCGGTCTGATGGCCGGGTCGCGGGTGGTGACGAGAAGCTGTATCGGGACGCGGGTGTAGCGCTCGGCGGGCCGAAACACCCGCTGCAGCACGTTGGCTCGATAGATGCGCAGACCGCGGGTCATGTCCCGTCGTAAGGTGTCGGCCAGGTGGGCTTCCGACCGCGGAATCCGCTCGACAATCCGCAGCGAAAGCAGCCAGATCCAGCGACGACCGAAGATACGAAAGAACACCCGCGGCAGGATCCCCGCCATGAAGAACAGCGTGTAGGCACCCGAGGCGAGCTGGGTAGCAAGCGGCCACAGGCGTTTCGGCGTGAGCGCGGCGTTGCGCATCCACATGCCCATGTGATCGAGACTGGGTCCGGAGATCGAGGTGAACGATGCGATCCGCTCATGGGCACCGGGTTCGCAGACCGCCTCCCACACCTGAACCGAGCCCCAGTCGTGCCCGAGCACGTGCACCGGATTCGGTCCCGCCACGGCGTCGGCAACCGCCATGAAGTCGTCGGCAAGTTGCTCGAGCCGCATCTCGGCGACCGTTCCCTGGTCGGTGGAGGCACCGTGACCGCGCGTGTCGTACGCGACCACCCGAAAGCGGTCGGCAAGGAGCGGAACCACCGGATCCCAGAGACGGTGGGTGTCGGGCCATCCATGCACGAGCACGAGCGTGGGCGCGTCCGGGCCGGTGGGGTCCGGCTGGCCGTGGTCGTAGACCGCCAGCTCGGCGCCGTCGACGCGCACGGTGAACCGCGTGGCCGTGGCGGCTGTTCCTTCGATGGTCATCATCACTCCAGTCGTTGTTACCGACGGTACGCATAGCGTTACCGTCGGTACGCACTGGTTCAAGACTCATCGATTCGCGGCCCTCTGTCAACACACGCGGCCCGAAACCTTCGGTAGCGTGCGGACCCGCAAGGACCTCTACACTGCAGGGATGCCCACCGGTCGAGATCCTGCAGCGCGCAGAACCCACGCTCGCGAGGAATTCGTCGACGCGGCCTTCCGCGTCATCGACAGCGGTGGCCCGAACCCGAGCATGAACGACATCGCTCGCGAAGCAGGCGCCACGAAGCCGCGGCTGTACCGACAGTTCGCGGACAAGGCGGACCTGTACGGCGCAGTCGCGCAGCGCATGGCCGACGAGGTGTACCAACTCGCCGTATCGGACTTCAATTTTCTTCTCGACGCACCCGTGCCGGCGCTGCGCCACGCGATCACGGGTTACGCCGAGGTGGTCGCCCGCCATCCGAACGTCTTCAGATTTCTCGCACAGTCACGCTCGGCTCCCGAGGATCCGACGATCGCCCCGCCACTCGATATCGGCCGCGACATCGCCACCCGCTTCTCGGCCGTCGCGCGGTCGATCCTCGAGTCCGTCGACGCCGATACCACGGGTATCGAGTACGCCTGTAGAGCAGCGGTGGGGGCCGTTCTCGCCGCGACCGATCTGTGGCTCGACGACGACGAACTCGGCGCCGAGGATTATGTCGACCAGCTCACCGACCTGGTCTGGGGATTGTTGGCGGCTTACCTACGCCGCAAGCAGCTCGAGCTCGACGGCGAGGAGCCGATCTTCGTTACCCTGGCTCGGCTCAAAGGCGCGTAGGGACTGCGGCGCGTGACGACTCATCGGCGCACGTGCAACGATCCGAGGGAGCTACCGTGCGCATGACTGCGTCAGCGTGCTGGCCGCATCCATCCCACGTGGTCTTTCGGCAGCGAGGACATGGGGCTGGATAACACATTTCGGTCACCTTTCGATTGCGGACGTAAAGATGGGCGATCAGACGTCGACATGCAACGTTCCCATTCGGTATTCGACGCCTTCAGCATACCCCCGGGGGTATCAGATTCCAAGTGATTTCGAGCACCACAGGTTCAGCACGAGAATCTCCCAGCCAACCCAGGGCCGTTGGGCTGAGTATCAGAGGACCTTGTACCCCAGCGCATATGAAGTGGCGAGCCTACGGTCGAGGCCATGGCCTCGGTCTGGGTCACGCGGGAAATTCCATGACATCGATACAGCAAGGCGAGGTTGACATGACGACCCCAGATTCGACAGCCCAGAGCGCGTTCGGAATGCCGCGAATCGGTGATCCTGCACCGGAATTCACCGCCGTGACCACTCAGGGTCCGATCGACTTTCCCGCTGACTATCGCGGCAAATGGGTCATTTTCTTCTCTCATCCAGCAGATTTCACCCCCGTATGCACCAGCGAGTTCATCACGTTCGCTTCGATGTCGGATCAGTTCAAGCAGTACAACACCGAACTGGTCGGGCTCTCGATCGATGGTCTCTACAGCCACATCGCATGGCTGCGCACCATCAAGGACAAGATCAGCTTCAACGGAATGTCCGAGGTCGAGGTCACATTCCCGCTGGTCGAGGACATCACCATGGAGATTGCCAGGCTGTACGGAATGATCATGCCGGGTGAAAGCTCCTCGAAGGCCGTCCGCGCGGTCTTCGTCATCGACCCCAGCGGTGTCGTTCGGGCGGTCATCTACTACCCGCTGAGCACAGGTCGCAATTTCGACGAACTCCTGCGTCTGGTGAAGGCCCTGCAAACCGCGGACGCCTTCGACGTGGCAACACCCGCAGATTGGCGGCCGGGAGATCCCGTGATCGTTCCCCCCGCGGGCTCGTGCGGCACCGCAGCCGACCGGATGCAAAACACAGACACCGACGTCGAATGCCAGGACTGGTTCTTCTGCACCCGATCCATCAGCGAGTCCGAGATCGAGGGCGCGATCCGAGCCGAGTGACGGCTTGCCCGATAAGCGGTGAGTCTGTTGTCGGTGCCGCGTTGTAGCGTCGTGGGCGTGACCTCGGACAAAATGCTCACCCGGATCGGCGGGCTGCTGCGCCAGGCCGAGTCCACCGATAACCCGCACGAGGCCGAAGCGTTCATGGAGGCGGCGCAGCGCCTGGCGACGGCCACCTCGATCGACCTGGCAGTGGCGCGCTCGCACAGTGCCTCCCGTGAGAAGCGGGCAACTCCGGTACAACGGGTCATCCGGATCGGTGAAGCGGGCAAGAGGGGCCTGAAGACGTTCGTGCAGTTGTTCGTCGCCATCGCCCACGCCAACGATGTTCAATGCGACGTCGCCAGGTCGTCGACGCAGGTATTCGCCTACGGCTTCGACTCCGACATCGACACCACCGAGGCGCTCTACTCGTCGTTGCTGATCCAAATGGTTCGGGCCTCGGACAGGTACATCAAGTCCGGGACGTACCGATCCGAGACAGCCGTGCGCACAGTGACCAGAGTGGTCGGCCGTCGCCGCTACCGATTCCGGGAAGAAGTGCCCGTGGCTGCCGTCACCGCGCGGCTCAATTTCCACAGCGCGTTCGCCTTCCGAATCGGCACCCGCTTGGGGGAGGTCAAGAAGGAGACCGAGACCAAAGCGATCTCCGAGAACCGGGAGAAGGGCACGGCATTGGTGCTGCGCGAGAAAGAGATCGAGCTGCGCGAGTTCTACCGCACAGAGTCGACGGCCCGCGGAACATGGCGCGGGCAGAGCGCGAACGCGGGTTACTCCGAGGGTGCGCGCAAGGCAGGTGATCGGGCGGGACGAGCGGCTCGCCTAGGGGTGGGCACGGCAAGCGACAGTCGAGGGCAGATCGGCTCGGCGAACAAGCAACTCGGTTCGTGAAGCGTCCCTCTCACCGGAGCTTTCGCATCACGAACCCGAGCGCCGCCAGCAACCCGAGTAGCACGAGGGACGGCCACACCGGCGGATCTCCGCCGATGATTCCAGCTACGGCAGCGATGAACGCCAGCACCGCGAAAACACCGAGTATCCCGGCCAGCATCTGAAGATGATCCTGCGCGGTCACGATTTGACACCGCCCGCGGTCAACCCGGAAATGATGCGACGCTGGAACAGCAGCACCATGATCACCAGCGGAATCGCGACGATCGTGCCTGCCGCCATGATCGCTGCGTACGGAACGACATGTGGATCGTTGCCCGAGAATCGCGCGATGGCCACCGTCACCGGTTCGGTTCTGTCACTGGAGAGCTGGCTCGCCAGGAGGTACTCGTTCACAGCCGCGATGAACGCCAGAATAGCGGTGGTGAACAACGCCGGTGCCGCAAGCGGCAGCATCACGAGCCGGAATGCCTGGAATCTTCCGGCGCCGTCGATACGCGCTGCTTCCTCGAGCTCCCACGGCAGTTCGGCGAAGAATGCCGTCAGTGTGTAGATGGTCAAGGGGAGCACGAACGAAATGTTCGGGATGATCATCGCCTGATAGCTACCGATCCAGCCGATGTTCGTGAAGAACTGGAACAGTGGCGTCACGAGCGCGACCACCGGAAACATCGACGCCCCGAGAACGATACCGACGACAACGTACTTGAACCGGAAGTCGATGCGGGACAATGCATAGGCACAGAAGATGCCGATGACCAATCCGATGAACGTGGTGACGCCACCGATGATCAAGCTGTTGAACACTGCTCGGACGAAGTTGTTGCCGTTGGACGTGGACAGCGCGTTCGCGAAGTTCTCCCACGTCACGTGCGTCGGCCACGGTGTCGTGTCGAAGGTATATCGGGGGTCACGGAAAGCCGTCACCGTCATCCAGTAGAACGGCGCGAGACCCCAGATCAGGATGATCAGGACTCCGAGGTAGATCCGCGCAGTTTTCATCGGAGGGTTCCTTTGCGCTGATCCTCTTGCGTCGCCACCGCATTGGCACCGAGGAACTTCACCAGAATGAACGCGACGATGAAGATCATGATGAAGGAGATGGTGGACAGCGATGCTGCGCTGTTGAATCCTTGCCGAATCTGTTCGACCACCAGGATGGAGATGGTCCGCGTAGCCGGATTGCCCTCGGTGAGAATGGCCGGCAGATCGTACATCCGGAGCGCATCCATGGTGCGGAAGAGAATCGCTACCATGAGCGCGGGTTTGACCAGCGGCAGTGTGATTTTGGTGAACCGCTGCCAGGCCGATGCGCCGTCGACGCGCGCGGCCTCGTAGACGTCGGCGGGAATCATCTGCAGCCCAGCGAGTATCAGCAGCGCCATGAACGGTGTCGTCTTCCAGACGTCGGCGATGATGACTGCGAAACGTGCGGGCCAGGCATCGCCCGTCCACAGGATGTTCGTTCCGAGCATCTTGTTGGCGATGCCGTCATAGGCGAAGATGAAGTACCACAACTTGGCGGTGACCGCCGTCGGGATGGCCCAGGGAATGAGAATCGCGGCCCGCAACAACGCTCGGCCGGCGAAAGTCTTTCCCATGATGACGGCCATGGCGAAGCCGATGACCACCTCGATGGACACTGTGACGACCGTGAAGAACGCAGTATTGCCGACGGCTTCCCAGAACTGCGATCCGAGAGTGCCGGGGGGACAGGGAACCAAGGTCCCCGACGCCGACGTGCACTGCTGCAGTATCCAGTGGGTGTAGTTGGAGAATCCCGCGCTGCCGCCTTGGACGAACATCCCCGTCGCCGGGTCGAGACCCGCGTCCTTCTGGAAGGACATGATGACGGCGCGGATGACCGGGTAGGCGATGACGACCGCCAGAATCACCAGCGTCGGCGCGATCAGCAACCACGCCCTGCCCGACGAGAGTCCGAAGCGTGGCTTCGATGCGGTGCGTGCATGCCGACCGCGGCCGGGGGAAGATCCCCCGGCCGCGGTCGTTGCTACAGCCCCACCGGTTTCACCAGTAGGTAGAGCCATGAATTCTCCTGATTGGCCCGAAAGCGAATCGCTAGTTGGCGCCGGCCGACTCGATACCGGCCTGGATGTCCACGATGGCCTGGTCCACGGGCTTCTCACCCTTGATTGCAGCGAAGGTGTTGTCCTGGATCGCCTTCGACACAGCCGGGTAGAACGGTGTGACGGGACGCGGGACCGCGTTCGCGATGGACTCCTTCAGGGCCGGCAGATAAGGCATCTCGGCGATGAGAGCGGGATCGTCGTAGAGCGACTCGAGCACGGGAGGCAGAGCGCCCTCGGCGATGATGCGCTGCGCCTGCTCGCCCTGCATGAAGCGCAGGAAGTCGGCGGCAGTCGCCTTGTTCTCCGAGAACGTACTGATGGCGGCGTTGTAACCGCCGAGTGTCGAGGTGCCGACACCGTCGACGCCGGGCAGTGGTGCGACGCCGTAGTTACCGGCGACAGCCGATCCCTCCTGCGAGGCGGTGCCGTAGACGTAGGGCCAGTTGCGCAGGTACAGGACGTTGCCGTCCTCGAACGCCTGCTGGCTCTCGGGCTCTTTGAAGGTGGTGTCCTGTTCCGGGATGACACCGGTCTCGAAGGCCGTCACCAGTGCCTGCAGACCTGCCCTGGCCTCGGGGCTGTCGACGGTGGGTGTGGTGCCGTCCTCGGCGACGAACGATCCGCCGTGCGCGTTGATGATCTCGGATACGTTCGCGGTCAGACCCTCGTAGGCCGCGAACTGGCCTGCGTAGCAATCGATGTTGTTAGCTGTCGCGATCTCGCAGCTGGCGGTGAGCTCGTCCCACGTGGTGGGTGCCTCGGGCACCAGATCGGTCCGGTAGAACAGCAGGCCGCCGTTGGTGTTCTTCGGCGCCGCATACTGGGTTCCGTTGTAGGTGGCGCTCTCGACCGTCGAGGGCAGGATGCCCGCGTTGTCCATCGCGAACTCACCCTCGAGCGGGACGAGCCAGCCCTTGGCTGCGAACTCGGCCGTCCAGATCACGTCGAGCGCCATGACGTCGTAGTCGGACTGCTCCGCCTGCAGGTGCTGAACCAGGTCGTCGTGCGCCTGATCGGCGTCGTTCGACTGCTCCTTGAAGGTGACTTCCTCGTCGGGGTTGGCAGCGTTCCACTCGTCGATGATCTGCCGAACCACCCCGGTCTCGGTGGTGTCTTTACCTTCCACGTACGTGATGGGCCCGCGGCCATCGGTGTTGGCCGAGGCCGAGTCGCTGGAACCGCTGTCGCCGGAACACGCGGTGAGCGTCAGCAACGATGCCGCTGTCGCGAGCACCGCCACCTTAGAGATCAAAGACGCCATTGTTTGTCTCTCCACTTGCTTGCTGCACGGGTGCGTGAGGAGATCACAGCACACGAAAACGAACGCGCTCCCCCGACGCACAATGTCGATAGGGACTGTGACACACATTCGGCGAATTGGGAGCGAATCGGCACGAGCTGAATCGGTCAACCTGCTGCCAGCCGAGGTTCAGTCCAATTTTCCGAGCACGATGCGCAGACCGAGAACGCTGGCGATGGGGAACGTCGCGGCCACGAGCCAGGGGATCGCCGAGCCAGGACCGTCGTCGGGTGCAGCATCGATCACTGCACCGAGCGCCACCGATCCGATCAGCACCCCGATGCCGCCGACGGAGGCCATGAAACCGTAGTAGGAGCCGAGCCTGCGTTCGCCGGCCAAGCGCGGCACCAACTCACGCGCCTGCGGCATGGCGAGCATCTGACCGAGAGCCAGCAGGAGAACGAACATCGCAGCCGGGACGAGGCCGACAAAACCCTCCAGCTGCAGTGGTGATGTCGCAGCGACAACGACGAATGACACCGCCATGACTGCGAATCCGACGGGGATAACGACGCGTGGTGACCGACGCGCCGTGGCCCGGGTGATTGGCAGCTGTGCCGTCACCACGAATACCGCGGAGATGGCGAAGAACCAGCCCAGAACGGTTTGCGAACCCCCGGCCCGTTCCACCTCGAGTGGCAGCAGCAGATACAACTGGTTGTATGCCACCAGTTGCGCGCTCATCGCGACCGCGAAGAGCACGAACAGCTTGTTGCGCACAACGTCCGTCCAGCCCGAGAGCCACGGATCGTCGCGGTGCTCACCCGGTTCGTTCGGCAACCACTTCACATGGGCAGCAACAATGACGAGAAAAATCGCCGCCGCGACGAGGCAGGCGAGGCGAAAGTCGACCAGCAGCAACAGCGAACCGACGAGCGGTCCGGTGAACGATCCGATCTGACTGCACACCGACAGCAACGCGAAGGTCTCGACCCGGCGGGGGCCACCGTCGGACTCGCTCTTACCTGCCTCGATGGCTACGGCCGATTCCACTGCAGGAGAGAACAATGCCGCCGCAAAGCCGACGAGGACCGTCGCCACCAGTACCCCGGTGAGCGAGTCGAAGAATGCCAGACCCACGAATCCCAGCACGCGCAACACACAGCCGACGAGGACGACGGGTTTGATGCCCCACCTGTCGGCCAGTGTGCCACCGATGAAGAACAGTCCCTGCTGCGAGAAGGTTCGCACTCCCAGCACGACTCCGACGAGAGCGGCCCCCAGTCCCAGGTCGGAGGTCAGGTGCACCGACAGGTACGGCAGCACCATGAAGAAGCCGACGTTGAACGTCAGCTGCGTCAGAACCAACAGCCTGATCGTCGGAGTCGCCCGCTGTAGATCGTCGATGAACGACCACCGCCACCGCGCTTGCTTCACACCCGTACTCATGCCGCAGGGGAGCCTACCGCTGCCTCGCTGGCCGGATTGCTGTCGGTGCGACGGCTGCGCCCCGAGGTGGCACTGGACAGGGACACCGCCAGCACGGCCAGTGCGATCAGTGAGGCCAACGGTGCCAACACCACCCACGGCGCTCGTTCGACGTTGGCGACGCCGTCGGCCAGGATCAACCCCCAGTCCGGTGACGGCGGCTGGGGTCCGAGTCCGAGAAAGCCGAGTGCAGCCAGCGCGAGCGCGACACCGGGCAGGCGAAGCAGCGCATGGCGCAGGACCACCGGGACGACGCTGGGAACGATGGACCCGAACAGGATTCGCGTTTCACTGGCGCCGAGGGTCGGCAGAATCGCGATGTACGGACGCGCTCTGGTTTCTTCTACCAACGCGGCGGTGTGTGCGGCCAGCGGAGCCCACGTCACGATCAGAACGGCAACGGCGGCACCCCCGGCGCTGGGCCCCCAGATCGCGGCGATGATGATGCCCGCGACGATGGGGGGAGCGGCATTGGTGACCTCGATCAACCCGCGTGATGCGCGTGGAATCAACCCGAACAACACGCCGATGACGAACGCGGCCAACGTTACCGCCAGCGACAACCCGATCGTCGAGACGGCGCCGTCGGACACTCGCGCCAGCAGGTCCCGTCCGGACGCGTCGGTGCCGAACGGAAACTCGAGAGACGGCGCCGCGAACTTGTCCCGGCTGGTGACGAACGGGTCGCGAGTCACGCCTGCAAGAACGATGACGAGAAGTACCGTCGCCGAGACTATCGGTGCGATCCATCGACGCGGGGACGGCGCGAAGACCCCGGACGGGATCGGCATCGCCCGGTCGCGTAACGCACTGCCGAGCATCAGACGCCGGAGCATCTCGGCGGTGATGCCGAGCAGCGCGCTGATCACGAGCAGCAAGAGCACGTCGATCTGCAGCGCAGGAAGGTCCTGAGACTGGGCGTCGCCCAGCGTCTTTCGGCCCAAGCCTGGAATGGCGAACACCTTTTCCACAGCCACCGCGCCGCCGGTCAACGCGACCATGATGAGCCCGATCTGGGTAGCGAGACCGGGCAATGCTCGACGCACGACTGCGACGGCGATGCGCCGTTTGGAGAAGCCGGCCACCGTCCACGTCGTCACCCAGCCCTCGGTGAACGTGACGGCGATGGCGTCGGCGAGGAGCCGGTCCAGCAGGCCTCCGGCTGGTAGGCCCAGCGCGAGCGCCGGAAGCACCGCATACTCGAGCCCGTTCCACCCGTACGCCGGGAACGACAGCCACACGGCTCCGAAAACGACGAGTGCCGAGGCCAGCAGGAAGTCCGGGAGCGAGGTCAGCGCAGCCGCGGCGGCGCCGCTCGTTCGGCGCGGCGTACCGCGCAGTCCCGCGCGCAGGGACGGCAGGACCACCAGGGTCGCGACGATGAGGGCGACGATCAGAACGAACCCCATCAGGGTCAGCGATACCCCCAGGGCGTCGAGCGCACCCGGCAGCACCGGCGTGCCCGAGTTCCACGACACCCCCGGATCGCCCTGCACGAGACCTGTGAGCCAGTCCCAGAACATGCGGACCGGCCCGGCGTCGAGGCCCAACTCCCGACGGATCGAGTCGAGAGCTTCGTCGGTGGGCTCCTGCTCGGCCGACCGCGCTCGCAGAATGCTCAGTGCGGGATCACGATCGGAGAGCCACGGGAGCATCCCGAGCAGCGCCACCACACCTGCGACAGTGACGACGCGCGACACCGTGACGATCGATGGTCCTCCTCGCACGGTCTACTCGAACGTGGTCTGGTTGGTGATGAGAATGCGCTCGCGAGGGTCGCGGGCCACATCGGTGATACCGGCGGACTCGCCTTGGATGACGCGCTCGTGCAGCATCGGGACCGCGGCGTCCTTCTCCAGAATCAGCCTCTCGGCCTCGAGGATTGCTGCGCGACGGGCGTCGCCGGGTTCGGTTGCCGATGCCGCCGCCAACGCCGCGTCCACCTCGGCGTCGCAGAACTGGGAGATGTTGAACGATCCCTCGCAGGCGAAGTCGGAGTACATGTACGCCACCGGGTCACCGGAATCGAGGACCGTGGCGCGCGAGAGGATGAAGGCGTCGAAACGTCCCTCCAGCGCGTCGGATTCGATGAACTGGTACTCGCGGACGACCTGCTCGACGATGAAGCCCTGGGCCTCGAGCTCCTGCTGCAGCAGCACGGCAACCTCGGGCAGTTCGGCGCGATCGGTGAAGGTGGCGAGGGTGATTCGTTTGCCGGTCGCGTCGCCGGCCGGGGTTTCGGTGCGCTCGGGGCGATCGGCGGCCCAGGGAAGTGCAGGTCCGAGGAGACCGTTCGCGGCGTCGGCGCGGCCCTCGTACACCTGCTCGACGAGTCGATCCTTGTCGACGGACTCGCGGGCCGCGGCGCGCATGGATGGGTCGCTGAAGACGCCGTTCGCGGTATTGAGATACAGGGTGTTGGTCCGCGGCATCGGTACCTCGTGCACCAGCTCGGAGTCGACGAGCGATGCCTGCGAGACCGGAATGGCCTCTACGACATCGGCGGTGTCGTTGCGTAGCGACGCCCCGCGGGCGGTGCCGTCGGGCACGAAGTCGGCGTCGATGCCGGCGATCTTGGCACTCTCGCCCCAGTAGTCGTCATTGCGGTCGAGCGAGGCGCTCGAGGTGCCGTCGACGCTGGTGAGCACGAACGGCCCGGTGCCGGTGCCGATCGCATCGACCGGACCCTCGCCCTCGTAGGCGACCGGGGCGAGGATGGCCAACTGTGGACTCGACAGTCGCTGGGGCACCAGCGGGTCGACCAATTCGGTTGTGACCGTCACGGTCTCCTCGTCCACCGCTTCTACCGTCATCTCGACGCCGTCGAGGATGCGCGGCTTGGGTGCAGCCTCGGTCGCCGCCGTCAGTGCCGTCACGACAGCATCGGCGTCGAGCAGTGCCCCGTTGTGGAAGCGCACATCGGGACGGATGTCGAAGCTCCACGTGAACTCGTCGACGCGGTCCCACCCGGTCGCGAGCCCCGGTAGTGCGTCACCGAGGTCATCGAGGGTGACCAACGTTTCCGCCGTCGACCAGCGTGAGAGCTTGAAGGCGTCGTCGCTGAACTGGTCGAGGCCCGAGCGCGGCGGCTGGAGATGAGCGATCCGCACTCGATCCTCGCTGTCCTCGGACGCCGGTGTGGAGAAGCAACTGGTGAGCGCGAGAACACCCACTGCACCGACCGCTCCAAGTCGTGCTGCGCGAAACTTGCTGCTGGACATGCATTTTCTCCTGTGCTGGTTCGTGACCGGTCAAGCGGAATGAAGCCTGGGCACCGCGTCGAGCAATGCTCGGGTGTGCTGATGGACGGGAGCGGTGAGGACGGACGCGGTGGTCCCGGTCTCGACGATCCGGCCGTCGCACATCACCGAGATGTCGCTGCACAACCGAGCCACCACCGACAGATCGTGGGAGACCACCAGCAACGCGGTCGAGGTTCGTGTGGACAGGTCGTCGAGCACGGTGAGTACCTGGTCGCGCAGGTCGAGGTCCAGTCCGCTCACCGGCTCGTCGGCCAGCAGATAGTCCGGTTCACAAGCAACGGCGCGTGCGATGGCGACCCGCTGGTTCTGGCCGCCGGACAGTTCCGAGGGCCGTCGCTGCAGATATCTCTCGTCCAATCCAACTGCAGCCAGTGCGCGCCGAGCGAGTGCCGCGTGGTCGCCCTCGGCGCCGAGAAGGCGCAACGGCGTCGCGACGAGATCGACGACGCTTCGCCGAGGGTCGAGTGAGGTGGCCGGGTCCTGCGGGATGTACTGCACCCGTCGGCGAAACCACCGCAGCGAGCGGGCGTTGCCGGGCACAACGACCGTGCCGTCCAGCGTCACGGTTCCGGAGTCCGGATGGTTCAGCGCGAGAAGCATTTTCAGTAGCGTTGTCTTGCCTGATCCCGATTCGCCCACCAGCGCGACCCGCGCGCCGGGCGGGACCTCGAGGTCGACTCCGTCGAGCGCGGTGGTGGTCTTGCTGCCCTGGCGGAATCGACGCGTGAGTCCGGATGCGAGAAGGCTCATCGGGCGCGGCCTGCGGTCAGCGCGGACAGCGGGTCCATCGCCCGCGCCCGTGCGATGAGACTCTCTGTCAGGGGGCTCCGGGGATTGTCGATGATGTCGGTCGTCGCACCCTCTTCGACGATATGTCCGCGTTCCATGACGATCAACCGGTCGCACAGCTGGGCCGCGACGGCCACGTCGTGCGTGATGAACAATTGCGCGGAGTCGACGGCCTTCAAGGCGTCGAGCACCCGTACCTGCGTGACCACGTCGAGGGCGGTGGTCGGCTCGTCGGCGACGAGCAGCGGGCTGCGGCAGGCGAGGGCCAACGCGATGCACGCCCGCTGACGTTGACCACCTGAGAGTTCCAGGGGGTAGGCGGCGAGGATCCGCTCGGGTTCACGGAAGCCGACCTGCTCGAGAATCGCGGTGGCGTCGGATTTCGTTCTTCGAGCGGGCGCGCTGAGTTGCGCGCCGACGGTGACCATCGGGTTCAGCGCGGTTGCCGAGTCCTGGAAGACCATCGCCGGGCGTGCGCTGAGGGGACGACGCGGCGTCGGCAGGCCCGCGACGTCGTGGCCATCGACCGTGATGTGACCACTCGAGGTGATGCCCGGGGGAAGGTGTCCGATGATCGCCGAGGCGGTGAGCGACTTGCCCGACCCGGACGCGCCGAGGAGGCCGACTCGCTGGCCGGCGGCAATTCGGAAGGAGATGTTCTCGACGATGCGGGTACGGCCGGCGTCGATATTCACGCCATCGACGACGAGCAAGGGGGTCTCCTACGCGAGAATACGGGCGCCTGTTGGCAGTGACTTCGACAATCGTTGTCGCTTTAACTGTAGAGGCGCCTCGGAGCAGACACAAATTCGGCATTAGTGTCGAGACGGTGAAGAACAGGGATTCGCAACGGTCGAAGGTGTACGCGGCCGAGACCTTGGTGCGGACCATCTTCGATCGAGCAGACGAGCGTGACCTGCGAACCGTCGACATCTACGGCTCCACACTGACGCTTCCGATCGAGCGGAAGTTCGCCTCACTCGATTCGGTTCAGCACTACCTCGACTCGATTCTCGCGCTCGACTGGGTCCGCGCGCGGTGGCCCGACGCCGGGACGGTGCAGGTGCGCGAGCGGTCCGGATCCGGGGCCTCGCACTACGAGAGAGACACCCGCACCATCGCCGTCCCGCTGCACCGCAGAAACAAAGCATGGGCACTACGCGAGCTCGTCGTACTCCACGAACTCGCCCACCACTTCGAACCGGAGGACTCCGAGGCTCCCGCACACGGCGGTGCATTCGTCGACCGCTTCGCAACCCTGGTCACCGAGATCGTCGGCAACGAGGCGGGGTTCCTACTGCGGGCCACATTATTGGAGACGGGCGTCGAGATCGGATTATGCGCACAATAGAGGTATGACTGTAAAAATCGGCGTACAACTGCAGCCCCAGCATGCCCCCGACTACGGCCTCATCCGAGATGCGGTGTTGCGCTCGGAGGATGCGGGTGTCGACATCGTCTTCAACTGGGACCACTTCTATCCGCTCTACGGCGACCTCGACGGGGCGCACTTCGAGTGCTGGACGATGCTCGGCGCCTGGGCCGAACAGACGTCCGAGGTCGAGATCGGGGCCCTCGTCACCGGCGGTGGCTATCGTAATCCCGACCTGCTCGCGGATATGGCACGCACGGTCGACCATATGAGCGGTGGCCGACTGATCCTGGGCATCGGTGGTGGGTGGAACCAAAAGGACTACGACAACTTCGGTTACGAGTTCGGCACCGCGGGCTCGCGCCTGAAGCTGCTCGACGACAACCTCGCTCGGATCAGGCACCGTCTCGACGTCGCCAATCCCGCGCCGACACGCGAGATTCCGATCCTGATCGGCGGCGGTGGGGAGAAAAAGACACTGAAGATGGTCGCGAAGTACGCACATATCTGGCACAGCTTCGCTGACCTGGAGACTTTCGAGCGCAAATCGGGCATCCTCGCCGAACACGGCGAAACCGTCGGACGTGATGTTTCGGGCATCACCCGTTCGGTGCCATGGCCGGGCGCGGACAAGGCCCAGTCCTTCGTCGACGCCGGGGTGAGACTGTTCACCGTGGGGACAGGCGGCCCCGACTACGACCTCACGGAACTCAAAGCTGCGCTGACGTGGCGCAACGACCACAGGTGAGAACTTTCGGGATCGAAGCTCCTCGGTGCGGGAATGTTCGAGCACTCTCGGTGGTTGACCCGCCGGGCGGCGTAGCGCTCGTGCCGCCTCCAGCGGCGCGATAGTTTCGTTCGTTCGTGACCATACCGAATCACCGATGCCAGCACCGAGGAGTCCAGAGTTGAACACACGTCGTTTACGAGGCCGCGCCACCGCAGCAATTGCAGCGACGCTCGCACTCACGCTCGGCGCAGTAGCGTGCTCGAGCGACGGCAGCTCGGGCGGCACCGGCGAGAACGCACTCGCCGGCTCGGATCAGGTATCGCTGGACAGGCACACCACCGATGACGTCACTCCGCTCGACGAGATCGACACCGCGAACATCGGATTGACCCAACCCGGCACCCTGTACGTGGGCACACTGTCCGACGCCCCGCCGAACATCTTCATCGACGAAGCCGGCAACTTCACCGGCTTCGACAACGAACTGCTCAGGGCGATCGGGGACAAACTCGGCCTCGAGGTCGAGTTCGCCGCGACCGAGTTCTCGGGCCTGCTCGCTTCGGTGAACAACACGGTCTACGACGTCGGATCCTCGTCCATCTCCACCACCGACGCGCGCCGCCAGACCGTCGGATTCACCAACGGCTACGACTTCGGGGAAATGGCGCTCGTGGCGAAGAACGACTACGCCATCCGGACCATCGCCGAGCTGGACGGCCAGCAGCGCATCGGCGTCGTCCAGGGCACTGTGCAGGACGATTACGTCACCAACACCATCGGCATCGAGCCGGTCCGATTCCCGGACTACAACACCGCCTACGCCAACGTCAGGTCCGGCCAGATCGACGCGTGGGTCGCGCCGTCGCAGCAGGCCTCCGGCCAGGTCAAGGCAGAGGACGGTGTCGCCATCCTGGAAACGACCGTCAACACCACCAACTTCACTGCCTACGCGGTGAACAAGGACAACCAGCCGTTGATCGACGCCTTGAACTCCGGACTCGACGCGGTCGTCAACGACGGCACATGGAACACCCTCGAGCAGGAGTGGTACCCGGAGCGCGAGGTGCCCTCGGACTGGAAGCCGGGTAGCAAGGCCTCCGTTCTCCCGGCGTCCTAGTCGATGGATACGCTCTCCAACCTGTACGACACGTTCTTCGACTGGCAGCTCATCTGGGACACCGTCCCCGCGCTGATCACCGTCGGACTGCCGAACACTCTGATCCTCGCCCTCTCGTCCGGGGTGATCGGCACGATCATCGGACTCGGGCTAGCGGTGGCGGGAATGTCCCGTTCCCGCTGGCTCCGGTGGCCGGCCCGGATGTACACCGACGTCTTTCGCGGGCTTCCCGCAGCCGTCGTCATTCTCCTCATCGGGCTCGGCTTCGGGCCGACGCTGACCCAATTGA
Source organism: Rhodococcus sp. I2R (assembly GCF_020889545.1). NCBI lineage: Bacteria > Bacillati > Actinomycetota > Actinomycetes > Mycobacteriales > Nocardiaceae > Rhodococcus > Rhodococcus sp. I2R. Next base: position 255,413 of record NZ_JAHUTG010000005.1, on the reverse strand, counting down.
CCGGCAGCCGAAGCCCATTCCCACTCGGTATCGCTGCTCTGTCGCTGATGGCGGCGGCGTACTTCGGCGAGATCTTCCGCTCCGGCATCCAGAGCGTCGACTCCGGCCAGCTCGAGGCGTCCCGCGCGCTGGGGTTCAGCTATCGGCGGTCGATGGCGCTGGTGGTTGTGCCGCAGGGGATTCGACGCGTCCTGCCGGCCATCGTCAATCAGTTCATCTCGCTGATCAAGGACAGTTCGCTGATCTACTTCCTCGGGTTGCTGGCCTCGCAACGCGAGCTGTTCCGGGTGGGGCAGGACACCGCCGCGCAGACCGGCAATCTCTCACCCCTGCTGGCCGCCGGGGTGTTCTACCTGTTCCTGACGATCCCCCTGACGCACCTGGTGAACTTCATCGATTCCCGTCTGCGATCGGGCAAAGCCGACACATCCGGCACGCTCGACCCGGTCGAGAAGATCATCGTGGTGGAGAGGTGAGCACATGGCTGTCTCATTGACCGGCACCGACATTCATCTCGCCTTCGGCACCAACAAGGTGCTGCGCGGGGTGAACATTCACGTCGACGCGGGTAGAACCACCACCGTCATCGGGCCGTCGGGTTCCGGCAAGTCGACGCTGCTGCGCGCACTGAACAGACTGCACGAACCCGACGAGGGCGACATCCTTCTCGGCGGAAAATCGGTGTTGCGCGACAACCCGGACGAACTTCGGCAGCGTATCGGCATGGTGTTCCAGCATTTCAATCTGTTCCCGCACAAGACAGTGGCCGACAACGTGGCGCTGGCCCCGCAGAAACTCAAGGGTTTGACGAAGGAGGCAGCGCGAGCCGCGGCAATGGAACAGCTGGAATTGGTGGGCCTTTCCGCCAAGGCGGATTCTCGTCCGGGCAATCTGTCCGGTGGACAGCAGCAGCGTGTCGCCATCGCTCGTGCACTCGCCATGAAGCCCGACATCATGTTCTTCGACGAGGCGACATCCGCGCTGGATCCGGAGCTGGTCAAGGGTGTGCTGGCCCTGATGGCGGATCTGGCATCGGGCGGTATGACGATGGTGGTGGTCACTCACGAGATGGGCTTCGCTCGTTCGGTGTCCAACAAGGTGCTGTTCATGGACCACGGCAGCGCCGTCGAAACCGGCACTCCGGACCAACTTTTCGACGACCCGCACACCGACCGGCTCCAGCAGTTCCTGTCCCAGGTGTTGTAGGCGCCTTCGGCGCATGTGCGTGGAAATACATAGCCTGCTATGTATTTCCACGCACATGCGGCGGAGCCGCCTTAGGGCACCCTCGTTATTCCCGACTTCACCTGGGCGACTCCTTCGTTTCGCTTTCCACTGGAACGCTGCCGTCTCATGAAGCTTCTCCCGATTCTGACGACCCACGACGGTAGCTCGGCGCGGTCGAACCTGACATGCAAGTACAAGTGCGGCGACGCGTGTTTCCACGACGCCCCCAATACATCCAAGGGCGAGTACTTCGGCGACATCGTCAAGACGGCGATGAGTCGGCGCGGGGTACTGCGCGGCGGCGCGATGGCTGTCGTCGCGGTCGGCGCCGGCGGCCTGCTCGCAGCATGCGGCACCGAGGACGACGCCGCCGCCACCGACGGGACGTCGTCGAACGGCTCGACACCATCCACCCCACCCGTCGACGGTGTCGATTTCACCGCTGTGGCGCCCAACACCGAGGATGCAGTCGTGATCCCGGAGGGCTACGAGCAGGGCGTCGTCATCCGCTGGGGCGACCCGGTGCTCGAGGGTGCCCCCGAGTTCGACTTCGACAACCAGACCGCTGCCGCACAGGCCATGCAGTTCGGGTACAACAACGACTTCGCCGGCCTGCTCCCGATCGAGGGCACCCCGAACGCGTACCTGCTCGTCGTCAGCCACGAGTACACCACCGAGCCGAACCTGTTCAAGGGATACGACGAAGAGAACCCGACGCGTGAGCAGTTCGACATCGCGCTTGCCGCACACGGCCTGTCCATCCTGCAGGTCAACGGCGAGAACGGCTCCGGCGCACTGACACCGGCGTTCAGCCAGTACAACCGTCGCCTCACCGCGACCTCGGAGTTCCTCGTCACCGGTCCCGCCGCGGGCAGTGATTTCCTCAAGACCGGTGCCGACCCCACCGGTACCAAGGTCCTCGGCACGCTGAACAACTGTTCCGGCGGACTGACGCCCTGGGGCACAGTGCTCTCGGGCGAGGAGAACTTCAACCAGTACTTCGGCAATGCCGAGTCGGTCACCGAACCTGCTGCCGCCGAGCGGCTCGCGCGCTACGGCCTCGAAGGCGCAGCAAGCGACCGCAAGTGGGAGCAGTTCGACCCTCGATTCGATCTCGCTCAGGAACCCAACGAGGCCAACCGCTTCGGATACATCGTCGAGATCGATCCGTGGGATCCCAACTCCACCCCGGTCAAGCACTCGGCCATGGGTCGCTTCAAGCACGAGGCCGCGACCATCTATGTCACCGACGACGGCACGGTCGTCGCCTACAGTGGTGACGACGAGCGCTTCGATTACATGTACAAGTTCGTCTCCAGCCGAAAGATGATGCCCGGCAACGGCCAGGCTGCTATGCGTGAGAACATGACCATTCTCGACGCGGGCACCCTCTATGTCGCAGTCCTCACAGGCGACTCGCCCGATGCCATCGACGGCACCGGAACCCTGCCGCCGTCCGGCAAGTTCTCGGGCAAGGGTGAGTGGATTCCGTTGCTCCGCACCAATAATGACGGCAATGCAGAATCCCTCGTCGACGGCATGTCCGCCGAAGAGGTCGCTGTCTTCACCCGGCAGGCAGGCGACAAGGTCGGCGCCACGAAGATGGACCGCCCCGAGGACTTCGAGCCGAACCCGGTGACCGGCAAGGTGTACGTGGCACTGACCAACAACAAGAACCGCGGAGTCGACGACTACGCGTCCGTCGACGAGGCGAACCCACGCGTGCAGAACAAGAACGGCCAGGTCCTCGAGCTCGAAGACGATCACGCCGGTACCGAGTTCGTGTGGAACCTGCTCATCGTCGCGGGTGACCCGGAAGCCGCTGACACCTACTTCGGCGGCTTCGACAAGACCCAGGTCAGCCCGATCTCGTGCCCGGACAACCTGGCTTTCGACTCCAAGGGCAACCTGTGGATTTCCACGGACGGCAACGCCCTCGACTCCAACGACGGCTTGTTTGCTGTCGTCCTGGACGGTGAGCGCCGCGGAGAAACGCGTCAGTTCCTGACCGTTCCGGCAGGCGCCGAGACGTGTGGCCCGATCATCCAGGATGAGCGCGTCATCGTTGCAGTTCAGCACCCGGGTGAGTCGGACGATGCCTCTGCTGACAATCCGGCTTCACACTGGCCCGACGGAGGCGACTCCCAGCCGCGCCCGTCGATGGTTGCGGTCTGGAAGGTCTGACGCTGACCGCGCGATAGCGCCGTTCCACTAGAGGGCGCACGTAACCGTTGTTCTGCGGTTGCGTGCGCCTTCGCCGTTGTTAGGTGTCATCGAAACTTGGCGATCACCTCTGTGACCTGTCTACATGCGCCCCGGTCGTGCGCTCGATCCGCTCGACCATAGATAACGACTGTGTAACCTCGCCTGATACAGGCCTGGTGGCGGGGGCTTCCAGCACAGGGCGGACGAGATCTCGGGGCACCGTCCGCATCTTCCCGGTGCGGGCTTCGGCTCGTCACCACAGCACTTCGGAGGCACAGACATGACCGACATCGGCATCACGGACAGCTACTTCGAGCCTGATGGTTCTGTGCTCACCGCACCGCGCAGGCCGGACCCGCAGGTCGATTCTGGCTTCGGCTCCAGATCAGCGTTCGACATCGTCTTCCCCATCCGAACCGAAGGCGCCGACGCCCCGGTGTTCTGCATCCACCCGGTTATCGGATTGTCCTGGTGCTACCTCGGTTTCGAGGAATTCACCGCCAACCCCCTGTACGGCATTCAAACTCCCTCACCGAACGAATTGCCCGACACTCTGGACAAGTTGGCGCAGAGCTACATCGACGAGATCGAGGCACTCGTCCCCGACGGGCCGTATCACCTTCTCGGGTGGTCGCTCGGCGGCACCATCGCACACGCCATGGCTGTGCGGCTACGCGCGCAGGGCAAACAGCTCGCGTCTCTCGTGATGTTGGACAGTCACGCCGTCCAGCCCCCGATCGGTGACCAGCTAGCCACACTCATCACTGAGTCAGGCGTCGTGGACCCCCAGGAAGCCGAGCGACTCGTCTCGGCCGCGCGGCACACCCACGAACTCGCCAACCGTCACCACCCGGGTGTCTACGACGGCGATGTGCTCTTCGTGACGGCCGACCACGAGGAACGGCTCGGACTGTCGACGTGGCACCCGTATCTGCGCGGCGAGCTCTCGCACTACTCGGTCCCGTATACCCACTGGGAGATGACGTCGGCGGCGGCGCTGCGGGCTGTCGGCCCGCTCGCTGCCCGATACATCGGAGCGCACCGCAGCGAGTAGGCGTCAGCCCAACCAGTCGAGAACCGCAGCCGCCGTCCACGATTGCTGCATGCTGCCCAGCGGTTGACCGGTGAACGGTTCGTAGTATTCCGCGAAACTCCCGTCGCTCGCTTGACGTAGTCCTTCCTCGCGCAGATTCAGGGACCGCTCGGCCCAGCCCCGCCGCGAGAACGCCCACGAGAACAGCCACGTTATGACGGGCCACACCGGGCCGCGCCAGTATTCGCGAGGCCGGAAGTCCCGTGAGACGGGCGACGTCGACGGCGGCACCGCGAAGCGCAGGTCGGGGTGGCCGCAGAACCTGGTGCCCTCGAAGGTGCGAATGAGGTTGCGTTCCTGCTCACGAGGGAGACCGCCGCACAACAGTGGCGCGAACATCGCGATCGTGTCGGTGGTGATCCATCGTTGAGCGCGCAGGTCGAAGTCGCGGGCACCGCCGGAGCGCTCGTCCGTCGTCGCGATGACGCCCTGGCGAAACTTGTCTGCCCAGCCACGTAGTTCGCGGACGTCCGAGTTGGGCTTCGAATGCTCCTCGCCGATCGTCGCGAGCACGTCACACGCCATTGCGAAGATCGCGCTGACGAACACGTCTTCGACGGCGAAACTCATCCTCTCCGCGAGGAGCACGTCGTCGTACCCGGACTGCTTCATCTCTTCGACGAGCCAGATGTAGCGGTCGTACTCGCTGTTGCTCGGGCGCTGCGACGGGTCGGTGATGACGGCGTCGTCCTTACGAACGTACGACGGCATCACCCCGGCCACGACAGCTTTGTATGCCGCGTCCCATCGTGGGGAGTTGTCCATGCCCGACTCCCAGCCGTGGAAGAGGGTGATGCGGCCGTTGTCGCCGACGTCACGCGCCTCGGCAAGCCAGCGATGCCACCGGACGAGGTTCTCCCATCGGCGGTCGAGAAACTCCTCGGCGACGGCTCTCGTCGTGCGGCCGTGTCGGCGTGAATGGTCGAGGATCCGCTGGACCGCGATCGCATGTACCGGAGGCTGGGTGATGCCCGATGTCTGCGGACCGAGTGGCGCATGCGCCGCGAGTTCGCTCGTCTCCCATCGGGCCGGGCCGGGAAAGTACCCGTCCACTCCGTTGGCGAAAACGATGTGCGGAATCATCCCGTTCTTCCACTGTGCGGACAGCAGTGTGTCGAGCTCCACCACCGCGCGTTCGACGCTCAGCGGAGCGAGCCCGACGGAGACGAACGCTGCATCCCAGCTCCACATATGCGGGTACAGACGCGGTGCGGCGCTGGTCATCGTCCCCAGATCGTTGCCGCGCAGGAGATAGGCAGCTCTCGCGGCCAGCTGTGTCGAAGTGAATCCCCGGTCTCCCATCCTCCTAGTTTGCGACCCCGGCGCCGATCTCGCCCGATGAGTGAGCATTCCTATCGAGGACCGAAGCTGTCCGCAAAGCCTTCTATCGTCATTTTCACCAACAGCGAAGGAGATTTCCATGACACTCACCGGTGAGAAGGCCGACATCGCGCGCATGTTCGCCGACCAACGGACCAACTATCTCTATACCGTCGACGGCATCACCGACGAGCAGGCGAGGTTGCGAACCACTGTCAGCGAACTCACCCTCGGCGGGCTGCTCAACCATGTGATCAACAATGAGCGTTCGTGGATGAAGGTCATCGCCGAAATGGACGAGACCGCCGAGTTCGACGTATCTCGGATGGGCACCGAGTACGTGATGGCCGCCGGCGATACCGTCGCGGGACTACGTGAGGAGTACTCCCGCGTCGCGCAGGCCACCGAGGCCGCTCTCGCTGACTTGGACCTCGACGCCCAGGTCCCACTCCCGACGGCACCGTGGGCACCTGTTCGCACGTACCAGTCGGTGCGGTTCACGCTGCTGCACATTCTCCGCGAGATGGCCCAGCATGCAGGTCACGCCGACATCATCCGGGAGTCCCTCGACGGCGGCAACACGACGAGGCAGATGGCGATCGCCGCCGGAATGACCATTCGCTAAGTTGGCAGTATGACTTCAACGGCTCTGGTGACGGGTGCCAGCCGCGGCCTCGGCGCAGCGATCGCACGGAAACTAGCGTCCGATCATCGGGTCTATCTCGGCGGGCGCTCGGCGGAATCGCTCGGTTCCATTGCCGCCGAACTCCCGGGAGCGACGGCGTGGCCGGTGGACTTGACTGACCATGCCTCGGTTGTGCGCGCAGCAGCATCGTTCGACTCGCTGGATGTCCTCGTCCACAACGCGGGCGTGGCAGCCTTGGGCACCGTCGAAGAGTCTTCGATCGAGGACTGGCGGGCGCAGTACGAGAGCAATGTTCTTGCTGTGGTTGCGTTGACGCAGGCTGTGTTGCCTGCACTGCGGAAGGCCAATGGCCATGTCGTCCTGATCAATTCGGGTGCCGGGTTGCGCGTCAATCCGGGCTGGGGTGCGTATGCGGCGTCGAAGTTCGCGTTGCGGGCGTTCGGTGACGCGTTGCGTCAGGAGGAGCCGTCCTTGCGGGTGACCTCGGTGCATCCGGGCCGGATCGACACCGACATGCAGAAGGCGATCGTCGAGCACGAGGGTAAGGAGTACGACGGTGGACAGTTCCTTCGAGCCGACACCGTCGCGCTTGCGGTCCGCAATGCCATCGACACCCCGGCCGACGCGCACCCGACGGAGATCGTGCTCAAGCCGATTCCCCGGTAGCCCACCCGGCTGCAGCTCACCAACGGTCCGGTGAACGGCAGCTTTCGATATGCGAAACCCTTCGACGAGCTGTAGAAGCGGACATATCCTCGGTACATGCCACTGTCGAAATCCGAGCGTGAAGAGTTTCTTTCCGAGCCGCACATCGCAGCACTGTCGGTGTTCGCCGGCGCCGAGCGAGGCCCGCTGACCGTCCCTATCTGGTACCAGTACACCCCTGGCGGTGAGGCGTGGGTGCTGACCGGAAAGACGTCCAAGAAGGCCGAGCTGATCCGCGCTGCAGGCACTTTCAGTCTCATGGTCGAGCGCGTCGAGCCCACAGTGCGATACGTCTCCGTCGACGGACCCGTTCTGAGGGAAGAGCAAGGAACACTCGAACAGCTTCGAGAGATGACCGCACGCTACCTCGCGCCCAAGAAGGTCGACGGATACCTGGAGTTCGCGAGCAACCAGCTCGAAGAGAACGTCGTGTTCTACCTCGCGCCGAAGTACTGGTTGTCTGCGGATTTGGGCGCCATCTAGCCGTCAGTTGTCTCCGAACATGTACATCACCAGGCGGCAGGGCGGCAGGCTCAGGGCACAGGCATCGGGGCGAGGGAGTTGCCCACACCGATCACCCCGCAGTTGCTGCGCGTCGGCAGTCCCGCGAAGCGCTCGGTGAGGAACTGCAAGCCCTGGGCCTCGAAGGGCGCGAAGGCGTCGCCGTGGGTCAACCCGTTGTACTGCGAGTACTGCACATCGACGCCGCGGCCGCAGTATTCGTGGGCAAGTCCTTCCACGTCGGCGGTGATCATGACGGTGTCGCCGATCGGATCGGAATGCCCGACGGCCAGAAACATGGGGGTGCTCGGGGTTCCGGTGCTGCCCATGATGTTGTCGTTGATGGCCTCGACCACCTCGGGAACATCGAGCAGCGAGTTGTACGGGGCTCGCACCATGTCGGCATCGGTCAAGCCGGGGTAATCGGCAGCGAACTCGGCGATGCACTGGTTCGCAACCTCTTGGATCAACTCTGCCCCGTACTCGGACAGGAATGACGCAGTGTCGAGTCCGTAGGCCCGTTGGTAGGCGACGATGAGCGCAGGGATCACCCCGGACCAGTTGTCGCTTCCACTGATGTACGGGAGATTGTGTGCGAGGTCGACGGGAAGGCCACCGGCAGCTGCACCGACGATGTTGAGTTCCGGCGCGTAGTACGGCGCGACCTCGGCCCCCCACTGTGTCGGTACCGAGCCACCCGAGTAGCCGATCAAGCCGACGGGGGTGTTCGACGGCAACTGCAGAAACTCCTGAGTAGCGCGGACACCGTCGAGGGCGGCATAGCCAGACTGCCGCCCGATGGTCCATTCCATCTCCTCGCCCTCGTAATCCGGTGCGACGACGGTGTAGCCGGCCGCGAGATAACCGGCGATGACGGCTTGCTCTGCACCTGCGATTCTGTTGGTCGAACCGCCGCTGAGGGTGTACGACGGGTCGCACTGAGAACCGAGGGCGTCGTAGGCCATGTGGTAGGAGACGATCTTCGGCGGCCCCGGGATGAGCGGCCTGAGTACCGCGGCGGCGGTGACGGCTCCGTTGCCCTGCTGGTCGGTGGTGCGATACAGCACCTGCTCACCGGTGATGGGTGTAGTCAGCGTCGGCGTCGAGAACACCATCGGCCTACTTCGGAGGACCGTTCCCGGCGCGGCGTCGAGCGAACCGTCCCAGCTGTAGAACGGATCGTCGGCGGGGATCGGCGAACCGGGACCCTGGGCCTGCGCGATGGGCGCAACGAGGGTGACCGAGCCGAGAACGAGGGCAATCGCGGCGAGGACTCGAACGATCAGCGACATGGGTGATATCTAAGCGCAGCAGACCGACAGAAACGGCGACTTCAGTCCAGTCTCACCCTCTACGGGTGGTGCTCGACGTCGAGATCGAGGTTGCGTACGGAAACACGCTCGAATCCGTACACAACCTCGATCTCGGTGAAAGGGGAGGACTACTTCAGAACGATGTTGACCATCCGGCCCGGGATGACGATGACCTTGGTGGGTGCTTTGCCGTCGAGCAGGGCTGTGATCTTCTCGTCGGCGAGCGCAGTCTTCTCGACCTCACCTACCGAAGAATCGGCGGGCACCGTGATTCGGCTGCGAACCTTGCCGTTGACCTGGATGGGGTAGTCGACGGTGTCGGCGACGAGCCATTTGGCGTCCACTCGTGGGAACGGTCCGTGCGCGAGCGAACGGTCGTGGCCGAGCCGGCTCCACAGTTCCTCGCACAGGTGCGGCGCCATCGGGGCGAGCATCAGCACGAGCGGCTCGACGACGCCGCGTGGGGCACCGTCCGGGTATTCCTTGGTGAGGTGGTTGGTCAGCTCGATGAGCTTGGCTCCGGCCGTATTGTCGCGCAGCGCAATGTAATCCGCTTCCACTCCGTCGATGGCGCGGTTGAGTACGCGCAGCGTCTCCTCGGTAGGCTTGGCGTCGGTGACGCGGATCTCGCCGGTCTCCTCGTCGAGCACCAGACGCCATACGCGCTGCAGGAAACGCTGAGCGCCGACGACGTCCTTGGTGGCCCACGGCCGGGAAGTGTCCAGCGGCCCCATCGACATCTCGTACACACGCAGGGTGTCGGCGCCGTACTCGGCGAAGATCTCGTCGGGGGAGACGGAGTTCTTCAGGCTCTTGCCCATCTTCCCGTACTCGCGGTTGACGGGCTCGCCCTGGTAGAACCAGCTGCCGTCGCGTTCTTCGACTACCTCGGCCGGGACGTAGACACCGCGCGCATCGGTGAACGCGTACGCCTGGATGTAGCCCTGGTTGTACAACCGGCGGTACGGCTCACTCGAACTGACGTGGCCCAGATCGAAGAGAACCTTGTGCCAGAACCGCGCATACATCAGGTGCAGCACAGCGTGCTCCTGCCCGCCGACGTACAGGTCCACCCCACCCGGATCGTTCGGTCCGTGGATCTCCGGACGCGGTCCGACCCAGTACTTTTCGTTCTCCGGGTCGACAAAGGTCTCGGTGTTGGTCGGGTCGACGTAGCGCAGCTGATACCACGAACTGCCGGCCCACTGCGGCATCACATTGGTGTCGCGGCGGTAGGTCTGCAGGCCGTCACCGAGATCGAGTTCGACATTCACCCAGTCCGACGCCTTGGCCAGCGGCGGTGACGGCTCGGAGCTCGCGTCCTCGGGATCGAAGGAGACCGGAGCATAGTCTTCGACCTCCGGAAGCTCGACGGGCAGAGCCGAATCCGGCAGTGCATGCGCGTTGCCGTCTGCGTCGTAGACGATGGGGAAGGGCTCGCCCCAGTATCGCTGCCGCGCGAACAGCCAGTCGCGCAACTTGTACTGAATAGTCCCCTTGCCCTTGCCTTCTTCTTCGAGACGCGCCGTGACCGCTGCCTTGGCCTCGTCGACGGGCATGCCGTCCAAGAAGCCCGAGTTCACCAACGAGCCCTCGCCGACGAAAGCGGCCTCGGTGATATCGCCACCGGAGATGACCTCACGGATCGGCAGCTCGAACTTGCTCGCGAACTCCCAGTCACGTTGATCGTGACCGGGGACGGCCATGATGGCGCCGGTGCCGTAGCCGGTGAGCACGTAGTCGGCGATGAACACCGGCACCTGCTCGCCGTTGACCGGGTTCTCGGCGTACGAACCGGTGAAGACGCCGGTCTTCTCCTTGTTCTCCTGACGCTCGAGATCGGACTTGGCGGAGATCGACGCCCGGTAGGCAGCGATGGCCTCACCCGGACTCGCGGCCCCACCGGTCCACGACGAGGGCACCTCTGCCGGCCATTCGGCAGCGACCAGCCCGTCGACCAATTCGTGCTCGGGAGCAAGCACCACGTAGGTGGCACCGAACAGCGTGTCCGGCCGAGTGGTGAACACCTCGATTCCGGAGAAGGAGACCTGCGCGCCGCGCGAACGTCCGATCCAGTTTCGCTGCATGGTCTTGACCTTCTCCGGCCAATCCAGGTACTCGAGGTCGTCGATCAGGCGGTCCGAGTAGGCGGTGATACGCATCATCCACTGCCTCAGGTTCTTTCGGAACACCGGGAAGTTGCCACGATCACTGCGGCCGTCCGCCGTCACTTCCTCGTTGGCGAGCACGGTACCCAGACCAGGGCACCAGTTGACCATCGAGTTGGACTCGTAGACAAGACGGTAGGAGTCCAACACGCCGGCCCGCTCGGACGCCGTCAACGATGCCCAGTCACGTCCGTCCTCCAGCGCGCGCTCTCCCGAGGCGAACGCCGCTTCCAGCTCGACGATCGGGCGCGCCTTGGCCTGATCGACGTCGTACCAGGAGTTGAAGATCTGCAGAAAGATCCACTGTGTCCAATGATAGAAATCCACATCCGTCGTCGCCAGTGATCGACGACGGTCGTGGCCGAGGCCGAGCCGACGCAGCTGGCGCCGCATGTTCGCGATGTTCGCCTCGGTCGTGCTGCGCGGATGCGTGCCGGTTTGGACGGCGTACTGCTCGGCCGGCAGGCCGAAGGCGTCATAGCCGAGCGCATGCAAGACGTTGCGTCCGTGCATGCGGTGAAAACGCGCGAACACGTCGGTGGCGATGTAACCGAGGGGATGTCCCACGTGCAGGCCGCTGCCCGACGGATACGGGAACATGTCCTGGACGAAGAGCTTGTCCTTCGGGACCTCGCCCGCGAGGGGGCCGACCGGGTTGGGGGCGTCGAACGTGCCCTGCTCTTCCCAGAGATCTTGCCACCGCTGCTCGATTCGACCGGCAACGTCCGCGGTGTAGCGGTGCTCGGGGACGGACTCGGAGGGCGCTTTGGCTGGATCGGTCACGCGGACCAGCTTAAGGGGGTGAGCTGGGGCGCTTGGTACGAGGACCTCGGTGAGCCGTATCCTTACCTACCGTGATCGTCGTGTCGATACTGATGTTCGTCCTCGCACTTGTGGTGGGCGTCGTCGCTGCCCTGAGTCTGGTCGGCCGGTTGCCCCGCAACCGCTGGGCGGGCGTCCGCACCGCCGACTCGATGCGCGACGATGCCACCTTCGTCACCGCCAACAAGGTCGCGGGCCCCACCACGGCCGCCGCTGCAGTGCTCCTGCTCGTCGGGGGCGCCGCCGGCGTCGCGCTGACGGGTGCCGCCGCAGTCGTGGCGGTTATCGCCTCCGCGATCGCCGCGCTGGTCACCGCAGGCGCCGGGGGATCGATCGGTGCCCGCGTCGCCGCTGCCACTCCTGCAGAGGACGTCGGCGGCTGCGGTCACTCCTGCATTTCCTGCAGTCTCAAGGACGCTTGTCAGCCGAGCTGAGTTCGGTCATGAAAACGAAGACCTTCGACCCGGCGGGCGTCATCTTTGGCGTCGTCGTTCCTGTTCTTGCTGCCGCCCTCGGTGTGATCGTGGCCAGGCTCTGGAGCGCACGACTGCCTGACCAGATCGCAACCCATTGGTCCGGAACGCAGCCAGACGGTTTCACCAGTCCCACCACCAGCGCCTGGACACTGGCCATCGTCACAGTGATCGTCGGTGGCGGTTGTAGTGCGGTCGCGGCTCTTGCGCATGCACTTCTGCTGATGCGCCGGACGATGCTGATGATCGGCCTGACGGTGGTCGGGCTGATCACCGTGCTGCAGTTGGCGATCCTCGCCCGACAACTCGATGCCACCGACGTCGGCAGTGTCGAAGTGCCCGGATGGGCTCTGGGCGTCGGAACCGCAGTAGGTTTCTCTGTCGGACTGCTCGGCGCCTCGCTGTTGCGTGACTACCGAGAACGTGTGCCCGCGGATGCTCCTCCGCCGGAGGCGCTGCCCCGCGCCGACGAGGAACTGCCGATCATCGAGTCGCTCGGCGCCGGACGCGTCGCACTGGTGGTGCTCTTCGCGATACTCGGCGCCGGGGCGGCGCTCACGTGTTGGCTCTCGCAGTCCTGGTGGCCGATCGCGATCTTCCTGCCCTTGGCCGTGCTTCCGGTGTCGCTGATGCGCTACGAGCTGGTCGTCGACCGCTCGGGCCTGCACATCAGCAGTCTCGGCATGGCTGCGTTCGACTATTCACTCGACGAGATCACCGGCGCGTCGGTGCGCGAGGTCGATCCGTTCGGCGATTTCGGTGGCTGGGGACTACGCGTGAAGGGGCGAGGCAACTACGCCGTGGCCACGGCCAAGGGTCCTGCCGTATTTGTGACCTTCGCCAATGGTGAGAGGCTGACGGTGACGACGCCGAACGCGGATCGAATCGCGGGAGCTCTGAACACGCTGGCATCACAGCGTTGACAGACCGGGTGCCGGTTCGAGTGGTTAAGCTCTGCACTGGATCGGGTAGTGGCTGGAGGCTGTAACGAACGAAAAGCGAGCGTCGATGAGTCGCGGTCCCGGGGCGCCCCGTGCGGCCAACCATCGGCGGACCAACAGTTTCTCGACGAGAACGCTTCTGGAAGAGTGGTACCACCAACCCTTCGATTACGAGTGGATCGTCGCGCATCGCTCGACGCGTGGACTGCAGGCTCCGCTTCGATTCGTTTTCGGCGCCGCAACCCTTCTGTTCGCGATGGCATCGATCCTCATGCTGTTCAGTTCACAGGGCCCCTCCAGCCTGATTGCGCAGGCATGGGTCGGACTGGTGCTACTGGCGCAACTGGCTGTCGCCCTCCGGTGGTTCTTCGGACCGTTGCCGGTTCGGCGCGACTTCATCGCCTTTGCTCTCTTCGGGGATCTCGGCCTCACCTCGGTGCTTGTGCTCCACGACCCCGACGCGACCCTCTACGGGTGCGCGCTCTTCGTCGTCACAGGCGCGTTGTTCACCTACTTTCTGTCGCCGCGGTGGCTGCTGGCCCACCTCGTATGGTGTTCCGTGTTCATCACCATCGCGATTGCGCGGGCGGCCCGCTATGGCGACGACGACGTTCCGTCCACTCTCGCCGCAGGATTGGTCATTCTTGCTATCAACACCTCCGTTCCGCTTTTCGCACATATCGCTTGGACGGCGATCGGGCAGGATGCTCGCCGATCCCTCGTCGATCCGCTGACCGGTCTGCTCAATCGGCGGGGACTCTGGGACGCTGCGGAGGACCTGTGGCTGCGAAGCAGGCAGACGAGTGAGGTGTTCGTCGTCGTGGTGATCGACATCGATCGCTTCAAGGCCGTCAACGACTACTTCGGTCACGACAGCGGAGACTGGGTCATCGCAACAGTCGCAACTCGGCTGCGAACGCTGTTTGCGGACATCGGTGTGGTTGCGCGAACCGGCGGCGAGGAGTACGTCGTCGTCTTCTCCAGTCCCGCAGGGCAGGTTCACGACTTGATCGGCCGAATCGGCCGCACTTTGCATCGTCGCGAAGACCACATCCCCATCACGGTCAGTGTGGGTGCGTCGATCGTCTCCAGTGCGGTCGATCGCTGGCAGTCGAGCTCGGATGTCCTCACCCGCGCCACCCGAGCAGCGGATTCGATGATGTACCGCGCCAAGTACAGCGGCGGCAACCGGACGGCAACCACCGATCTGTGACCGCGGCTTCGCCGTCTGCGAAGTCAACAGCCGCCGGTCTGGGGCGCGAGTTTCGCCTGCAAAGGGTGAGGCGTTCTCGGCTCACCCTCACTAGCGTCGGGACCGTATCTGCGATCCGTATGGAGGACACATGGCCCGAATCGAGCATCCCCACGGCGTGATCGCTGCGGCCTACACAGGCCGATTCGCGACGAATCCAGTGCCCGCTCTGCGTTTGCCGGAGGAACAACTCGATCCCGAGGCCGCATACCGATTCATCCACGACGAACTCATGCTCGACGGCTCCTCCCGCCTCAACCTCGCGACGTTCGTCACGACGTGGATGGATCCACAGGCCGAGAAACTGATGGCCGAGACGTTCGACAAGAACATGATCGACAAGGACGAATACCCGGCGACGGCATCGATCGAGGAGCGGTGCGTGAACATGGTCGCCGATCTCTTTCACGCGCCCGGTCTGGACGCCGAGCACCCGTCCAGCGCAACCGGTGTGTCGACGATCAGGTCGAGCGAGGCCGTCATGCTGGCCGGTTTGGCGTTGAAATGGCGCTGGCGTGCGCGGCGGGGTGATGCCGACACCACCCGGCCCAATCTGGTTCTCGGCAGCAATGTTCAGGTGGTGTGGGAAAAGTTCTGCCGCTATTTCGATGTCGAACCCAAGTACCTTCCGATGGAAAAGGGTCGTTACGTCATCACCACCGAGCAGGTACGCGAGGCCGTCGACGAGAACACCATCGCGGTGGTGGCCATCCTCGGCACCACATTCACCGGGGAGCTCGAACCGGTCGCCGAGATCTGCGGTGTACTCGATGCCCTGGCTGCCGGGGGCGGGCCGGATGTACCGGTACACGTCGACGCGGCCAGCGGCGGTTTCGTCGTACCGTTCCTCCATCCGCAGCTCGATTGGGACTTTCGCCTGCCTCGCGTCAAATCCATCAATGCCAGCGGCCACAAGTACGGATTGACCTATCCGGGAATCGGTTTCGCGATCTGGCGCACCAAGGAAGACCTACCCGAGGAACTCGTCTTCCGCGTGAACTACCTCGGCGGGGACATGCCAACGTTCACCCTCAACTTCTCGAGGCCGGGCAACCAAGTCATCGGCCAGTACTACAACTTTCTGCGCCTCGGCCGTTCTGGGTACACCAACATCATGGAAGCCCTGCGAAACACAGCTGTTCGCGTAAGCGCACACCTCGCCGAGCATCCCGCGTTCGAGGTGATCACCGACGGCAGCGCGATACCGGTGGTCTCGTTCACGCTGTCCGGGGAGCGCAGCTACACCGTCTTCGACATCTCGCACGAGCTCCGCGCGCGCGGCTGGCAGGTGCCGGCGTACACGATGCCCGAGAATGCGACCGACGTCGCGGTTCTCCGCATCGTGGTGCGTGAGGGCTTCAGCGCCGATCTCGGGCGATTGCTCTGCATGTCCATCAGCGAGGTGGTCGAGCAACTCGACGCGGACGGGACCAGACACTCGACGGCGACCCACTTCGCGCACTGATCCCCTGTACGGAACCTAATTCCGTTCGACGTCGATCGGGTGCGAGGCAAGCATGGCCAGAGGCATGGGTTGGCGCCTCAGCACGTGCGCCCACAGGTCGATTTTCGGCGGGCCGATGACGTCCGAGGCGAGCGCGGAGAGAACCATCCAGTCGTTGCGTTCGAGTTCACCTTCCAGCTGCCCGAAAGTCCAGCCCGAGTACCCGGCGAAAATGCGCACGCCTTCGACCAAGGGGGCAATATCGGCCGGGTTCGAGTCGAGATCGACCATCACAACGCGTCCGTCGACGCGGCGGACACCCGGGACTCCTTCGATGTCGATCCCGGTACGCACCGTGGCGAGGCACAGCGCCGAATCCCGTTTGACGGGGCCTCCGACGAAAAGGGCCCGGGGACGCGCGGCGAGGTCCGCCCACTGTGGCAGAACATTCTGGACCGCAGTCTCGCTCGCCCGGTTGATCACCACACCGAGGCTGCCGCCGTCGTTGTGCTCGATGATGTAGATGACGGTGCGTCGAAATGTCGGCTCGACGAGTTCCACCGACGAGACCAGCAGGCTTCCTGGACGCACCGCCTGCTCGACCCATGCCGTCTGGTCTTCCGGTTCCTCCGCATGCGCAGCCATCGTTTCATTGTGGCACCGAGCACGTGCAGTTGTGGCGCAAGGAATCGGACGAGTTTTTCGCGCTAGCAAAAACCGGCGATTTCGACCAGGCGTGCCAGCTGATACTCGAACAATTGGTCCCTGTCGCCGAAAGTGGTGCGCCCGTACTGATCGAAGACATCGAAGCTCACCGCGCCGAACAACGAGACCCACACCAGTACCCCGCGAGCGATGGTCTCGTCGGGAATGTCGGTGCCCAGGCCCCGGCGAACCTCGGCGAAGTCGGACTGCAACCCGGACAACGGGACATCTGCGGCACGTTCGATGAGGCTGCCCGCACGATATGCCGCGTCGAAGAGGGAGACGAGGGTGACGATCACCCGTGTGCCCGGTCCGGTCGTCTGCTCTGCCGGTGCGTGGTAGCCGGGGACCGGGCTACCGAACAGCAGTGCATACCGCGCAGGTTCCCGCAGACCCCAGGCGCGGACGGTCCGGCCGAGAGCACGGAACTTCTCGACGGTCCCGTCCGCGTCCTCGACTGCAGCGTCAACGGCATCACCCAGTTCGTTGTAAGCGTCGACCACGAGAAGGGTCAGCAGCTCGTCCCGACTCTTGACGTATCGGTAGACGGCCGAGGATACGACGCCGAGGTCGCGTGCGACGGCGCGCAGCGACAGCGCGGCGGCGCCGTCGGCAGCGAGATGATCCCGGCCGATACGGGTGATATCGGCCAGCGTCTGCGCCCGGGCACGTTCACGCGGAGTGGTCGCCATGAGTGCCACACTAAACGTCGCCGATGATCTCAGGCCGTGGAGTCCTTGGACCCCAGTCGAGCGAAGGGGTCCGTGGAGAAGATCACTTCGACGGATACCTCGAAGTACGCGGCGATCCGCAGCGCGAGGTGCAGGCTGGGGCTGTACTCACCCCGCTCGAGGTAGCCGACGGTTTGGTAATGCACCCCGAGCGCCTCTGCGAGTTCTCGCCTCGAGATCCCGCGCTCGGCGCGGAGCATCGCGATGCGGTTGTAGATCACTTCAGTAGGCACGCTGCAAAGCCTTGTCTCGTCGTTCGTCCATCTTGCTACCGGACTCATTCCGGGCCATGCGTCGCAACACTATCGGTGCCAGCACCAGCCCGGCGACAGCCCACGCACCGAGGACGCCGAGGGTCTCCATGTGTCGCCAGGACTGGCCGATTTCGATGGCCACAGCGTCGGCGGGTAGCAGCGCGGAGCGCAGTCCCAGGCCGAGCCAGTAGCAGGGGAGCACTTGCGCGATGCCCTGCAACCAACCTGGTAGGGCGGTGATCGGGTAGAAGATTCCAGATATCGCGATGACCCCCATGAGCGGCATGGTGACGAAGAACAGGCCACGGGCGGTCCCGACGGTTGCACCCAGAACGGCCCCGATGGACAGCGCCGAGAGGAGACCGAGAACAAGTACCCAGAGCAGGGTTGACCATGCAGAGAAGCTGTCGAGGGCAACTCCTCCGACGATGAACCAGCCGGTGACGAGAATGGCCAGCACCTGAACGGCAACGGCTGCGGCACTGGCACCGATCCTGCCGATGAAATAGCCGATCATTCCGTTCGGAGTCGCTTTGGCCCGCAACAATGTTCCGTCCTCGCAGTCCAGGACGAGGCTTTCGCCGATGCCGTAAAGCCCGTTGAAGAAGATGATGGTGCCCAACACACCGGGCAGGGCCAAGGAGGCCAGCACGAAGCCACTGGACTCGAATGTGCCGTTACGCATGAAGAACAGCGCAACCATGACCAGGGCGGGAACAGAAACAGGTTGAGAAGCCCCTGGATGTCGGTGAACTGTTGCCGCACTTCGATTCCGGTCCGGCGGATGCCGGCTCGTACCGCGACAGTTGTCGGGTTCATCGCCGAACCTCCTCGAGTGTGGTGATATCCGAATCCGCGGACCCGGCTTGATGAACGAGCCTCATGTAGGTGTCTTCGAGGGACGAGCGCCGAACCTCGAGCTCGGTGACCCGATTGCCGTACTGGACGTACAGATCGTGCACGAACTCAACGGACGCGGTGGTGCTGTGTACCGACCGCTGGCCGTCGACACTCCATCGGACCTCGGAGTCCGTAGGCATCATGCGCGCGAGTTGCTCCGGCGAGCCGTCGGCGATGATACGTCCCCCGGCCAGGATGATCGTGCGGTCGGCCAGTTTCTCGGCCTCGTCCAGGTCGTGGGTGGTGACCATGATGGTGGTGCCTTCGAGATCGGCCAGTCGATGGACCAGATCGTGGAATTCGCGACGCGCATCGGGGTCGAAGCCCGCGGTGGGTTCGTCCAGGAACAGCAGCTCGGGCCGGCCGACGATGCCGATGGCAACATCCATTCGGCGCCGCTGCCCGCCGGAGAGGGACTTGATTTTCGTGTCCGCTTGGTCGGTCAGGCCGACCACGTCGAGAAGATCGGTTATCACCCAGGGGCGCGGACTCGCCTGGGTACCG
This sequence comes from Rhodococcus sp. I2R, assembly GCF_020889545.1. Lineage (NCBI taxonomy): Bacteria > Bacillati > Actinomycetota > Actinomycetes > Mycobacteriales > Nocardiaceae > Rhodococcus > Rhodococcus sp. I2R. The sequence goes on along the minus strand of NZ_JAHUTG010000005.1, from coordinate 236,209 downwards.
TAGGGAGCGTAGAAGGAACCGAGGTAGTCCAATAGCTCTCGGACTTTCCACTTCCCGTGGTCTCGCCACGACTGCAGCACGACGCCTATCCGCGCTCTCCAGGCCTCATCGCCGTCTGCTGGGTCGATGCCGAGGACGTGGACCTGTCCCGCGGATCGCATGCGGAATCCTTCGAGGATCTCGAGGGTGGTCGATTTTCCCGCACCGTTCGGGCCCAGCATGACCAGCACTTCGCCCTGGTGTGCGCGAAAGGTGACGCCCGTCAGGACGTCCGTGGTTCCGTATCGCATCCGTAATCCGTCGACGTCGATGACGACATCCCCTGCAGTTTTCATCGAGTTCCCTACTGTTGTGGGTGCCTGATGGTTTGTAGCATATGTACTACATTGCGTATTGGCTATAGGTTCTGCCGACCAATTTCGAGAGCATCGCTCTTGTTTTCTTGCCCGCAACGGCGCACACTCGAACTACAGAGAGCAGTGCTCACACTTTCCGTCGAGGAGAAGCCATGAACCAGACACACGTAGTCATCGGAGCCGGACCGGTCGGCTGGTCGGTCGCCGAACAACTTGTTGCACGGGGGCATTCGGTGCGTATCCTGACCCGCTCGGGAGCCGGACCCGACCACCCCGCAATCGAACGGCGACGCGTCGACATCTCTGCCGGTGGTCTCCATGCCGCATTCGACGACGCTGCTGCGATCTTCAACTGCACCCATGTTGCATACACCGACAAGGCCTGGCGCGCAGAGCTTCCCACGATGGAACAGCACGTACTCGACGCCGCGAACGGCGCCGTCGTCGCGTTCCCCGAAAGCCTCTATTCCTACGGGCGCGTCCCCGGTCCCATCCGCGAGGACTCTCCCCGAACCGCGACCCACCGGAAACTCGGCGTGCGCACCGAACTGCTCGCCGCCCGTGACGCGCATGTCAATCCCACGGTGAGCGTGGCTGCTTCGGACTTCTACGGCCCCCGCGTGAAGACCTCGCACATGGGCGAGCGCGTAGTGGCGAACGTACTCGCTCGCAAGCCTATTCGAGTGATCGCGAACGCCGACATCCCACACTCGTTCACCTACGTTCCCGATCTCGCCGCCGCCATGATCACGGCCGCGGGCACACCAGCGCTCTGGAATACCCTGCTCCACGCACCCACAGCGCCGGCCGTCTCACAACGCGAGATGATCCAACTGTTCGCCAGCGCTGCCGGCGTGGAAATGCCCAAGGTGGGAACGGTTCCCGCCTGGTTGATGCGAACGCTCGCACTCTTCCCCGGTCAACTCAAAGAACTCGGTGACACCCTGTACCAGTTCCAGTACCCGTTCGTCCTCGACAGCGCTCGCAGCCAAGAAATACTAGGGTCGACGCCGACTCCCCTCACCGAGGGCGCCGCAGCGACCATCGCATGGTGGAAGGCCGCGGAGCTGACGCAGACCCCCTGACTGGCCGCGGCTACAGTGCCGTAAGTGAGCGACGAGACCTTCCGGACCCGGCTACGCAATTCCCCGGGGGCAGGCAGGCTCACCACCGTACGATTCGCCGGCCAGTTCGGGGACGGCCTCTTTCAGGCCGCCCTGAGCGGCGCGATCCTGTTCAATCCAGAACGGGAGTCGAGCCCAGCCGCCATCGCAGCCGGATTCGCCGTGCTGCTCGTGCCGTACTCGGTGATCGGGCCGTTTGCAGGCGCCATGCTCGACCGGTGGGACCGACGCGCCGTGATTCTGTGGGCGAACGTGATCCGCCTGCTACTGATCGGCGTCACCGCTGCGGTGCTTCTCTCGGGCGGGGGAGAAACGCCGCTGCTGCTGCTGGCACTGACCACCGTCGGATTGAGCAGATTCGTACTCGCAGGTGTCTCGGCTTCACTGCCCCACGTCGTTCGAACCGCTTGGCTCGTTCCCATGAACTCGCTGCTCGCGACCATCGGCTCCGGATTCGCCGCCGCGGGAGCGGGGGCAGCCGTGGCAATCATCGGCTACGTCGGCGCCGGCGACCTCGGATCGGGAATCGCCGTCGCCGCATCGGCGTCCGGCTCGATCGTCGGCGCCATCGCTGCAGCCGGTTTCCGCCGACACTCCCTCGGACCCGCCACCTTGGCCGAGGACCGACAGGCAACGAAAACACTCATCGTCATCGCGACGGGACTGAGATCGGGCGCCGTAGCCGTATGGAACTCGCCCACCGTGACCGCCGCGATGACCGGCATCGGTGCCCACCGCATCGCATTCGGTATCGACACCCTCGTCATGGTGCTGATTCTGCGGGAGACCACTTCCAGTTCACCGTCCGGCGGGCTCGCAGGATTCGGCATCGCCGTTGGCGCGACCGCCGCAGGAATGCTCGTTGCTGCACTCCTGACGCCGTTCGTGCTGCCGAGGCTGGGCCGCATACGCACCATCGTGGTGGGGTTGATCGGCGCCGCAATCGTGCAAGTGACCTTCGTCGCGACCCTGACACAGAACAGCCTGCTCATCGGTGCGTTTCTGCTGGGAATCGCCGGTCAAACCATCAAACTCACCGGCGACGCCTCGATGCAGACGGAGATCGACGACGACCACCGCGGCCGCGTGTTCGCCCTCCAGGACACCGTGTTCAACATCTTCTTCGTCGCCGCCCTCGCTGTGGCCGCCTTCGTGATCGGGCCGACGACAGCCAACCTGGCCGACGAAACCTCCGCGCATGCCGTGGTCTATGCCGGTGGCTTCGTCTACGTCCTCGGCCTCCTGGGCGCTTCGCGCATGTGAGCGGAAATACGTGTCGGGCTATGTATTTCCGCTCACGTGCGCGGAGCGCCCGACCACCATTCGAGGAGCGCCTTTTCCGCTTCCTCGCGGGGGAGGGGACCGCGATCGAGGCGGAGCTCCTTGAGGAACTTCCACGCCTTGCCGACATCGGGACCGGCCTCGATCCCGAGCAACTCCATGATCGCGTTGCCGTCGAGATCGGGCCGCACCCGGGCGAGATCCTCCTGTTCGGCCAGCACGGCTATCCGCTGTTCGAGGTCGTCGTACGTGGCTTGCAGTGCGGCGGCGCGACGCTTGTTGCGCGTGGTGCTGTCGGCTCGAACGAGTTTGTGCAACTTGGGCAGCAGCTCGCCTGCGTCGGTGACATAGCGGCGCACCGCCGAATCGGTCCACTGCCCCTTGCCGTATCCGTGGAAGCGCAGGTGCAAGAAGACCAGGTGCGAAATGTCGTCGACCATCCGCTTGGAGTACTTCAACGCACGCAAACGCTTGCGGACCATCTTCGCCCCGACCACCTCATGATGGTGGAAGCTGACGCCACCGCCGGGCTCGTGCTTTCGGGTATCGGGTTTACCGATGTCGTGAAGCAGTGCAGCCCAACGTAATACGAGATCTGGATCGCCGTCCTCGAGATCGATCGCCTGCACGAGCACGGTCAGCGAATGCCAGTACACGTCCTTGTGCTGATGGTGCTCGTCGATCTCGAGCTTCATCGCCGGCACCTCGGGCAGCACGTAGCCGGCAAGACCGGTCTCGCACATGACGTCGATCCCCTCGACCGGGAAATCGCCGAGAATCAGCTTATCGAGTTCCACCTGCACGCGCTCGGCGGTGATCCGCTCGATCTGACCCGCCATCTCGGTGATCGCCGTGTAAACCCGCGGGATCAGCGAGAAACCAAGCTGGGAGACGAAGCGAGCGGCGCGCAACATCCTCAGCGGATCGTCTCCGAAGGATTTTTCCGGCGCCGAGGGCGTGTCCAGCAGCCCCTCGAGGAGTGCATCCATGCCGCCGAGCGGGTCGACGAACTCCTGCGCTCCGTCTGCGCCGAGGCGAACAGCCATGGCATTGACCGTGAAGTCACGGCGAATCAGATCTTCTTCGAGCGAGGTGCCGTACAGAACCTCGGGATTGCGCGAGACCTGGTCGTACGAGTCGGTACGAAAAGTGGTGATCTCGATGACCTGATCGCCCTTGGCCGCGCTGATCGTGCCGAACGCGATTCCGGTGTCCCACTGATTGTCGGCCCAACCCGACAGCAACTGCTGAACGATCTCGGGCCGCGCGTCGGTGGTGAAATCCAAGTCCGTCCCCAGTCGACCCAGCACGGCGTCGCGCACGCTGCCGCCGACGAGGTAGAGCTCGTGACCTGCGGCCGCGAACCGGCCGGCCAACGGCGTCAAGATGGGAGAGAGTTCGTTGAGGGTGACCGCAGCAGCCGCCAACAGTCTCGCCCGTCGTTCTTCCGACTTCTCGGACTGTCCAGCTGCTGAAATCTTGTCGGCCACGTCGATAGAGCCTAGTGGGAGGGCAAGATCGAACGCCGATGCCCGTCTCCGGAATGACCCACGATCCAGATGCCGGGAGTGGAGCCTGCGGAATGACCCACGATCCAGATGCCGGGAGTGGAGCCTGCGGAATGACCCACGATCTAGATGCGGGGAACGCACGGTCTTTCCATCTAGTATGGATCGGGTGTCTGCTGGCGAACGTGCAAACAGGAGCCGCCGCAATCCGCGGCGGCGGAATGCACGTGTCGACGGCGATAAGCCACGGCTGCGCACCGTCCGCGAGACCTCCGCTGGAGGCCTGGTCGTCGACGGTCTCGACGGCCCACCGGCGATGCGGTGCGCTGCACTGATCGGGCGCACGGACCGTCGCGGCCGACTCCTGTGGTCGCTGCCGAAGGGTCACATCGAGCAGGGTGAAACGGCCGAGCAGACGGCTATGCGTGAGGTCGCCGAGGAAACGGGCATCCGCGGCACGGTGCTCGCATCGTTGGGCAGCATCGACTACTGGTTCGTCACCGAGGGTCGGCGAGTACACAAGACCGTTCACCACTATCTTCTTCGTTTCCTCGGCGGCGAGCTGTCCGACGAGGACGTCGAGGTCACCGAGGTGGCCTGGGTTCCGCTCAGCGAACTCCCGTCGCGGTTGGCCTATGCCGACGAGCGCAAGCTTGCTGCCATCGCAGGTCAGTTGATCGAGGACATGAGCGAGGCTGGGAAGAACGCCAGCGGCGCGAGCGAATCGGATCCCGAATCGCCTGACGGCCGGGAGTGAGAGTGCGGCTCTCCACGATCACCGCAGTCGCATCGACCGCACTCCTGGTGGCGTTCGCCCCTGGTATGGCATCGGCCCAGGATCTCAGTTCGCAGGAAAACACCGCGCAGGAAGACACCGCGGGCGAGACCGATTCGGAGTCCGCCGAGTCCGAGCTTCCGCAGACGTCTCAGGGTGATGAATTCCTGTCATTGGCGATCGACACCGTTGCGCCGAGCACGGTCACCACCACCAGTGAACCGTTCGTCACAGTCCGAGCCACCGTGACCAACACCGGTGATCGACGCGTCGACGAGGTGGCCGTGCGCATGCAGAGCGCCGAAGCGATCGACCGGTCCGAGGAGCTTCGTGCGTCTCTCGTGCCCGGTCGGCAGCAATACGACAACGTGGGTGACTTCGAGACGGTCAGTGCCGGTCTCGAGCGCGGCGAGAGCGCGCAGTTCGTCATATCGATGCCGCTTCGAAGCACGCTGGGGCCGTCTCTGGGTATCGACGAGCCCGGGGTCTATCCCCTTCTGCTCAATGTCAACGGCACGCCCGAGTTCGGCGGCGCCGCACGTCTCGACGATGCGCGCTTCCTGCTACCCGTCACCGGTGTCCCGCGCGACCCGACGGCTCTGGACCCATTGGGTCCCGAGGCAGGCCCACGGGCACCGAGCACCGCTGACCCGGTGGCTACGACGGTGCTGTGGCCCCTCACCGACAAACCGCGGCTGGCAGCGGGGGTCCCAGGATCGATCGAGGACAGGGTACGACTGGTCGACGACGAACTCGCCGACGAGCTGGCCCCCGGCGGCCGGCTCGACCGGTTGCTCGGCGCCGTCGAGTTCGCCACTACCGAGCAGCTCGATCCCGACGGCCGGCTCGCCGAGAGCATGTGTCTCGCCGTCGACCCGGACCTTCTCATCACAGTCTCCAACATGACCCGCGGTTACTTGATCGTCGACGACCCTGCCGATCCGACGGGCCCGGCCCGCGAGGGTACGGGCGCTCAGGCCGCGTCCGACTGGTTGACGCGACTCGAGACTGTCACCGATTCGATGTGTGTGACGGCTCTCCCGTTCGCTCAAGTCGATCTCGACACCCTGGGCAACGTGGGCGACGCCTCACTCGCCTCGGCCGCGCTGGAATCGCCGGCTGACATCGTCGACACCCTCCTGGGAGTGACGTCGACGCGCGGCATCATCTGGAGTTCCTCCGGGCAACTCGGTGAGGCCGGTGCGGCGACAGTCCGATCGATCGGCCCTCGCACCGCGCTGCTCGCGGACAACAGCATCGCCCCAGCGGCGGGCGGAGCCGTCGCCAGCGTCGTCGGTGGCAACGATGTCCTCGCCGACCTCGCCGTCACCGTTTTCGATGCACCGACGGCGACGGCGCTGGCTGCGGTGGGTGATCAACCCGCCACTCCCGAGTTCACCCCCGACGAGCAGCGATACAACCTGACCGGGGACTCGCGGACCGCTCGACTGCAGGATGCGTTGGGCGCCGTCACCTATCAAGCGCTGTCGAAGCCGCAGGATTTCGGCGGGGGCCCGCCGCGAACGCTGACCATTGCGCCACCTCAATACTGGACAGCCGACGGTGACGAACCCGCCGCGGTGCTGTCCACTGTTTCGTCGTTGCTACGTTCCGGGCTTGCCACCCCCCGCCCGTTCGCAGAACTCGCCGCCGAGGAACCGAGTGGCCTGCCCGTCGAAACACGAACCGTCGGCCAGGCCGGTCGGGACGTCGCGCTCGAAGATCGCGTCCGCGCGCAGAGCAAGCGCATCGAAGCGTTGCGGGGCTCGCTCGTCGAGGCTCCACAATCGGAACTGACCCCGCAGCGCTACACCGCGCCGCTGCGCGAGGACCTGCTCCGCACGATCGGCACCGCGGACAGAGCGGCGGCGAACGTCCGCATGGACGGTGCCGAGGCAGGGCTGGACTCCATCTATCGTTCGGTGACGGTGCTCGCTCCCGGCGGCGTCTACACGCTTGCTTCCGAGCAGAGCCCGCTGTTACTCGTCGCCCGCAACGACCTGCCCGTGGGTGTGAACGTGCGCCTCGAGGTCGACGCACCGCCGGAGATGACCGTCACCGACGTCGGGGTGACGGCGCTGCCCGCTCGCGGAAGCCGCACGATCACCGTTCCCGCTCAGGTCGACGACAGCCGCAATCTCGCCGTCGACTTCTCGCTCACCACCCTCGACGGCCAACAATTGGGCGAACCGTCCACCGTGAACGTACGGTCGAACGCGTACGGACAGGCTTTGGCGATCATCACCGCCTCCGCAGGCGTTCTGCTGCTGCTGCTGGCGGGGCGTCGACTGTGGCACCGGTTCAAGGGTCAACCCGACCCAGCCGACGAAGGGTACGAACGGCCATGACGGGTAGTGACGTGCCCTACCGGGGTGGAGTGCCCTACGAGGGTGACGCCGCGCGCCTGCCTGCCGCACAGGTTTTCCGCAGATCCGCGCCGCCGCGGCAAGCACCGTGGGAACGACGGGCGAACGAGCCGTCGCGCGAGATGCGCAGCTATCCGGTTCCGCCCTCTCCCGACGGCGGCCCCGCGCCCGACAACTCGGTCACCCAGCTGATCCCGCGTTTCCGCGACGAGGACTATCCGCCCGTCGCGACGCCACCGCAGCCAGCATCCGCGCCGGAGGAGCCGCCGGGCAAGCCGCCCGCGAGACCGCAGAAGAGTTTGCTGGCATCGACGGGATCGATCGCGATCGCCACCCTGGTCAGCCGTATCACCGGCTTCTTCAAGCAGATCGTGATGCTCGCGATTCTGGGTGGCGCGATCGCCAGTTCGTTCACATCCGCGACGATCCTGCCCAACATGATCTCCGAGCTGGTGCTCGGCGCAGTTCTTACGGCCATCGTCGTTCCGGTTCTGGTTCGAGCAGAGATGGAGGATGCCGACGGCGGTGCTGCATTCATCCGACGGCTCTTCACCATCGCGTTCACGATGCTCGCAGTCATCGCGGTCCTCGCGACGATCTGCGCACCGCTACTGGCCAGCGTGCTCATCGCGGAGGACGCGAAAGTAAGCAACGAACTGACGACGGCGCTGTCGTACCTGCTACTGCCGGCAATCCTGTTCTACGGATTGTCCGGGCTGCTCACCGCAATGCTGAACACCAGACAGAACTTCAAGCCCGGTGCCTGGGCTCCGGTGTTGAACAACCTCGTCGTCCTCGGAATCTTCTCGCTCTACTTCTTCGTGCCCGGGGAGATCACGCTCGACCCGGTGCGGATGAGCGATCCGCACGTGCTCATCCTCGGACTAGGTGTGACCGCCGGTGTCATCACCCAGGTGCTGGCCCTGATCCCGGCGCTGAAGCGAGAAAAGATCGATCTCCGTCCGATGTGGGGATTCGATGCTCGACTCAAAGCGTTCGGCGGCATGGCCGTCGCGATCGTTCTGTACGTCGTCATCAGTCAGGCCGGCCTCGTCTTCGCGACCAGAATTTCTGCCGACGCCGACGCAGCCGGCCCGGCGATCTACTCGCAGGCGTGGATTCTGCTGCAACTGCCGTACGGCATCCTCGGTGTCACCGTGCTCACGGCCATCATGCCGCGACTGAGCCGCAACGCCGCCGAGGGCAACGACCCGGCCGTCGTCGACGATCTGTCCGTTGCCACGAGGATGACCCTCGTCGCCCTCGTGCCCATCGTCGTGTTTCTGACGTTCGCCGGGCCCTGGGTCGGTGAAGCACTGTTCGGTTTCGGCAACTTCGCGAACGAGGCGAGCCGTCTCGGCGAGGCCGTCAGCTGGTCGGCATTCACGCTGATCCCGTATGCGCTGGTGCTGATCCACCTGCGCGTGTTCTATGCCCGCGAGCAGGCCTGGACACCCACCTGGATCATTCTCGGCATCACCGGCGTCAAGATCGCACTGTCGGCCCTGGCCCCTTTCGTGGCCAGCAGCGACCAGCAGGTGGTGCTGTGGCTCGGTGTCGCGAACGGGCTCGGCTTCGTCGTCGGCGCGTGCATCGGTGGATTCTTACTGCATCGGAGTCTCGGCGACCTGCGAATGATCAACGTCGGCAAGACGATCTGGATGGTGTTGTTCGCATCCGCAGCCGGCGGCACCGCGATGCTCGCCATCGATCGCATCGCCGATCTCGATGGACTGACCGAACCCCTCGGATCCATCGGAGCCATGCTCAGAGTTGGTTTCTGCGGTGTGATCATGCTCGGTATCACGTTTTCGATTCTGTGGTTCGGCAGAATCCCCGAAGTACTCGCCGTTACCGTCGCACTGCGCCGACTCGTGAATCGAGCGCGGGGAGTGGCGGCCACACCGCCCGAGCCGGTTGCGCCCTTCGCCGAGGACAAGACCGAGACGATACCGGTCGTTACAGGTGCCGCTACATGGGAGACTGCAGGTCGACAACTCCCGTACCCTGGATCACGGCGAACCGGGACGCCGTCACCAGCAGGTATTCCTGAGCCGGGTAGACGTATGGGACGACCCGGGGCACAGACGCAAGAAGGAGCAAGAGTGACCGACGACGAAGTGGCTGGGGGGCCGGCCGAGTCCGTAGCGAACGGCACCGACCGAGCAACCGGTGGAGTCGAGGTGGACGAACGCACGAAGAAGACACCGACGCAGTCCACGTCCTCCACATCCGCCGCATCCACTACATCGTCGAAGAGCTCGAAAACCGAAGACGCCGTCAACGACGACGCCCCGGCCGAAGACGCGTCAACAGAGTCTGCCGAGGCAGCACCTGACGCGGACGCCACAACGCCTGTCAACGCAGCACCTGTCAACACCACACCCGACGGCACGGCACCCGACGGCACGGCACCTGACGCCGATTCCTCGGCCGAAGACGACTCCTCGGCTGAAGACTCGACTGAAGACACAGTCGAGGAGAAGTCCGACTCGCAGGACAGCAGTGACCAGGGCAGCAGTGAAGACAGCAGTGAAGACAGCAGTGAAGACAGCGGTGACGAGCCCGCTGCCGATGCCGATGCAGCCACCGGTGCCTCCGGTACGCCTGCGCAGCCCGTACCGACTCCACCGGCCGATGCTCCGCGCGCACCTCGCGGGCCGAAGCTCATTCCCGGCGCCTCGGTTGCCGGTGGCCGTTACCGACTGCTGGCTCCGCACGGCGGCGCCCGCGGCCTCAAGTTCTGGCAGGCGCACGACGTCAAGCTGGACCGGGAGGTCGCTCTGACCTTCGTCGATGCCGACCAGCAGGCGGGGGCACGTGCCTCCGACCGGGCCGAGGGCCCACAGGCGGTTCTGTCACGCACACTTCGGCTGGGACGTATCAACTCACCGGGTCTCGCCCGCGTACTGGACGTGGTCCGGGGCAGTTCCGGCGGAATCGTCGTCGCCGAATGGACGCCCGGCCGTTCTCTGCGTGAGATGGCGGACACCGTGCCCTCACCCACCGGCGCGGCCCGTGCGATCAAGGTGCTCGCGGCTGCGGCCGAGGCAGCACATCGCAGCGGCGGTGCCCTGTCGATCGATCATCCTGATCGAATTCGAATCAGCAGCGACGGAAACGCCGTACTCGCCTTCCCGGCGACACTCGCCGACGCCGATCCCGGCACAGATGTTCGCGGTCTCGGCGCCATGCTTTACGCGTTGATCACGGCCCGATGGCCACTCGCGGACTCCGCCGGGCGACCCGACGGCCCTCCGCGCTCGGTCGGTGGCCTCAAGCCCGCCGATCGTGACAGCGCCGACGCCCCCGTGGAGCCTCGCAAGATCCGGCCCGATGTTCCGTTCGAGATCTCCGCAGTGGCAGTCCGCGCGCTCGAGCAGAACAGCGGCATCCGTACCGCTGCGACGGTTCAGCATGTCCTCGATCAGGCCGCTGTCGTCAACGACAAGACGGATCTGATGCCTGCACTGCGCCTCGGGCAACGCGCCCCAGGTGCAAGCGGGCATTCGCTCGCCGATCCAGAAGAGCTGAGCGCTCAACAGGAGCGGTCGCGACGGACCAACATTGCGCTCGCCGTACTGGGTGTGCTGACGGTGGTCGTTCTCGGCTTTGCGGGCTACTGGCTGCTCACACTCATTGCAGGCGGTAGCTCCGACGAACCGCTGACCTCACAGGACTTCGGCTTGACGACGGAGGAAACCGTCCCCGCCGAGCCGTCGGCACCCGATGCCAGCGCACCGCAGGCCGCTCCGGTGGCGCTGAGCGCGGTGGAAGTGTTCTCTCCTGACGGCAGCGCCGACAACTCCGGAACCGCGGACAACGCGATCGACAACGATCCCGCGACGGTGTGGAGCACCGATTCCTACTTCCAGCCGTTCCCGGCGCTCAAGGACGGCGTGGGCCTCCTGGCGACGCTTCCGGCCTCGGAGGTCTTGACCAACGCCTACGTCAATACACCGACTCCCGGAACCGTCGTGGAAATCAGGTCGGCTTCCAGTGCTTCTCCCGACCTCGAAGACACCACTGTCATCGGCCAAGCGACGCTCCGGGGCGGTGTCACCGAGATCCCGCTCGAGATGTCGGAGCCCACAAGTCATGTGCTCCTGTGGATTACCGACCTGAGCAGCGATGGCGGGCGCAACCAATCCACCATCGCCGATTTCGGCGTCTTCTCGCAACAGTGACGTATTCACCAGTTCGCATGCTGAACCCGCACAAAACGTGAAAACTTGACGGTTCCATCGTTGTTGACCGCGCACGTTGCCGGGGAGCCGCACGCGTTCAGCGCGATGTCATCGATCCCGCTCAGCGTCCCTCCGGTCGAACCGCCTCCGGAAGCAGATCCGGCGAATTTCGTTACCCGACACAGACACTCAGCGGGAGTCCTCGTCGGCATGATTCGGTGAACACCGTGGTGATGCGGACGGTACAGGGTCCGAAGTCACCCCGCGAGGAGAACGGATCCGCCGACTGGATCTCGGTCAGCCGTGGCCCCTTACCCGTTGGAGGCAGACCCGTTCGAACTCGTCACCGGCGGCTCGGTGTACAGCGCGGCGCCGGCGGTGACACTCGCTCCTGCGGCCACGACCAGGGTGCGGGTGCCCGCGGGCATGCGGTGGTGTCGCCCGCGATCGAGACCCGCGACGAGCGCGGCAGTATGCATCGATTCGTCGTCCCCCACCGTGATCCGGGTTTCGGCGATCCCCAGTCGTTCGGCGAGGGCGAGACGGAATGCGGGGCGCGCCGGTGCTGCCACGATCGAGTCGACGTCGGACAACCGGAGCGACTCTCGGCGCAGGCATTCGGTGAGCGCGGCCACCGCCGCATCCGCATACCGTTCGTCCAGCACGTCTGACTCGGTGATCCGCAGGACGTTGCCGGTGTCGACCTGCCCGACTGTGGCCCGGAACGACTCACCGCCATCGGGAGTGTTGACCCACGACACGTGCCCGAGTCCAGGCTCGCCGTCGATCCACCTGCAGAGCACCGCTCCCCCTGCCGCGGTGAACGGAAATCCCTCGCTCAGGTTGCGGCCCGGATCGGCGTCGCTGGCGACCACCAACGCGTGCTCGATCGTGCCCGAGCGCAGGAACCCGTCGACGATCTGCAATGCGGTCAAGACTCCGCAGGTGCCGTTGGCGACGTCGAACGAGAACGTACCGTGGGCGTCCGGGTGTGGATTCTCGGGGTGGGCCCCGACATCTTCTTGGATCAGTGCGGCCAGGGCGGGCTCACCGAGGTTGCGGTCGCGGTACAGACCGGCATTGATGAGGAGGTCGAGGTCGCCGGCTTCCCGGCCGGCACGCTCGAGACAGTTCTTCGCCGCAGTCACCGCGACCTGGAGAGCGCTGTGCCGGTGGAGCCAACCGGCACGCGTGACCACCATCCGCTCAATGACCGTGCCCATAGCAACCCACCAATTCTTCGTCGACGGTCAGCAGAACCACACCGATCTCGAGGCCGGACGCCAGCGATATCAACGCCACGGTCTCGACGGGTTGTATGCGCCCGGCTTCGAGTTCCTCGATGAGGGCCACGGTGTGGGTCGTCGATGCCGTGTTCCCGTAGCGATCGACGGTGATGACCGCGTCGTGACGCGGGGATTCACCGAACGAGGTCACGAGCTCGGCCATGCCTTTCCGGATCGCTCGCGTCGAAGTCTGGTGCGCGATCAGGTGATCGATGTCGTGCAACGAGATCCCGACCGAGTCGAGGACCTCGTGCAGCAGCAGGGGTGTAGCGGCGATGGCTGCCTTCTGCAGCGCACGCGACTTGGTGAACATGCGGGCGCCGGGATCCTCACCCATCGGATATGCCAGGCACAGACGGCTGTGGTCGGCCACCGTCGTGAAGCCGGCGACCCGTATACCGCCGGAGCCGGCGGAAGCACGTTCGAGGACCAGCGCGGCACCCGCATCGCCCAACGTCAACGACGCCAGCTCACGGCTCATGATGTTACGGATGTGCTGGGCGGCGTTCTGACCGAGCTGGGAGATGTACTCGCCACTCACGACGAGGGCGCGCTCGATGATCCCCTGGCGAATCCAGTTGTTCACCACAGTCACCCCGGTGAGCATGCCCGCGCAGGCATTCGAGAGGTCGAAGGTCATGGCCTTGTCGGCACCGAGTGCGTGTGCGACCGCACCGCTCATCGTCGGCTCGAGCCATTGGGTGAGGCCGTTTCGGAATTTCGTGATGCTGCAACTGATCACGACGTCGAGCGAGTCCGCTGCCCGCCCCGACTTGGTCAGGGCGTCGAGTCCCGCGGTGACGGCCAGCGAGTAGGAATCCTCGTCTCCGACCGACACACGCCGCTCCCGCACGCCCGTCAGCCGTTCGAGATCGATGTTCGTCGAGTGGCGGGTCGACGCCATCAAGTCCTCGGTGGTGAGATGCGTGGCCGGCAGATGCCGGCCCGCGCCGGCCACTCGGGTACGGTACGGCGCCCGCGGATCCTCCTCCTCGGTCTCCATGACGAGCCAGTGCTTGACCATGGTGTCGTCCACCTCCATCACTCACATATTCCCTTCCACCGTGCGGCGAAACCAGAGCATTTGGGCCCTTTTCGCAGCCACTGTCGATAACCGATCGGCAGGCCGCCGAGCCGCTGATCGGAACGGAAGGAATGGTTGTGCGCGCGCGACACATCATGAGCAGCCCGGTCACCACCGTGACCGAATCACCGGACCGAGTTGTCGTCAGCGGATCCAGGAGGCGAGGACGGCTGTGTCGGCCGATTCATCGGTGCACAGCGCCAGGACCGTGCGGAAGCCCTCGGCGATCGAGGACGTCAGCAACGCCGGATCGGGGACCGCCGCAACGTCGGCGTTGATGCCGATGCAGCACACGGACGTGTAGGACATCAACGTCACATTGAACGCGGACCCCAATGTGGGACTGAAGGCGTAGTACCGCTCGATTTCTGCACCTGCAATGAAGAGTGGCACAGGCGAGCCCACCACATTCGACGCGACGAAATCCACGTGCTTGAGCATGTTCCCCAGCGATGTCGCCGGGAGCAGGTTCAAGGCACCGGCGATCGTGGACGACAGGGGCACCGCGGGTTCGGTGCGCCACGCCTCCACCGTCGTACGGACCCGTCCCATCAATTGGGCCGGATCATCGATATCGGTGGGTAATGCGAAGCGCGCCAGCGTAATCCGGTTCCCGCCGATCGGATCCTCTTCGGTGCGAAGACTGATCGGCAACGTGAGCCTCAACGCCGGCGGTATCTCGGCACCGTGAGCGCGGTGATAGTGCCGCATCCCGAGAAGAATCGACGCCAGGAATGCGTCGTTGATCGATCCACCTCCTGCTGCCGCTGCCGCGGTGAGTCCGCTGATCGGTACGTCGAGTGCCGCGTAGTGCCTGCGCGTGCTTCGCTCCGTCATCACCGGCGACATGGTCGAGAACACCGGCCGCGCGAACCGGACCGTCGATCCCACGACCGCTGCCGCCTCGCGGACCGCGGCTGCCGGGTCCGACCACAGCTTCCCGGCTCCCCGCACGGCCGAGGACACCGTCCGCCGGGCCAGTGCACCGCCGGTCGCGCGGTACCAGGACAGACTGTCCGCCACGGAGGAGTCGGCCTCGGCCCCTTCGACTGTCGACGGGCGCGGGGTGTCGCCACGTGGCGTGCCCTCACGCGTGAAATCCATGATCTCCCTGGCGATCTGCATTCCACCGACGCCATCGGTCAGGGAATGATGAACCTTGATCACGAGAGCAGCCCGCCCTTCCGCGAGCCCGTCGAGCACGGTGAACTCCCACAATGGGCGGGCCGTGTCGAAGGCCGACATACCAGTGGTCCGGGCGAAATCCAGGACGCCGTCCCACCCGCCGCGGTCGGGCAACGTGAATCTCCGCAGATGCCAGCCGAGGTCGAAGTCGGGGTCGTCCACCCAGTGCGGCGGAACCGCGCCGAGGCGATCGATGACCACCTTGCGCCGGAAGATCGGGGCCACGTCGACGCCACGCCGCATCATCCGGACGAACCGGGACCAATCGGGGCTCCGGTCGAGCACTGCCACTGCGACGATCGTCGAGCGCAGTACCGGATCCTCCTCCATCCTCCAGGACATGAAATCCGTCTGCGCCATGTATCGCGGCTTCGCCTTCGTCATATCCGATCCATTTCCGGTGCCTGCAGGGCGGCCGTCGCTCGCGGCCAGGTGCCGCCGCAGTCGAACTGCAGCATCTGCATTTCTACATCGGCATCACGTGCATCGGTGGAAGAATTCCCATCTCCTGTAGCCACAGGATGAACATGTGAAGTTCGCTCAGCGGGCCGAAGTGGCCAAAGGCCCTACACCTGGCGGCGTAACCGGCCGATGCCGGACGTGCCGATGCCAGAGTTCGGTGTCCAGACGAAAGGTCTTTTCGCAACAGTGACGTATTCACCAGTTCGCATGCTGAACCCGCACAGAACTTGAAAATTTGACGGTTCCATACTCAGCGGTCTCTATGCTCTAGGCTCTCTCGCAATGCGGTAATACGGGGGGGAGCCGTTTGCGTATGGGGGCAGTCGCATGGGGACAGTAGGTACGGACGGCGGCGCTGGGGGCTTGCTCGGTGAGCGGTCCGACGTCGAGTTGTTGACCGCGCACGTCGCCGGGGAGCCGCACGCGTTCACTACGCTCGTTCATCGGCATCACGAGCATCTGTGGATGACCGCGCGTCGCACCAGCTACACGGCCGAGGACGCGGCCGATGCGCTGCAGGAAGCGCTGCTGTCGGCACATCGCACAGCGGCATCCTTTCGCGCCGATGCTGCGGTCCGAAGCTGGATGCACAAGATCGTGGTGAACGCGTGCCTCGACCGCATCCGGCGCAACCGGTCCAGGCCCACCACACCCCTTCCGGACGGTGACTCCTTCGATCTCGCCGATGCGCGCGATTCGATGGCCGATGTCGAGACCTCGATCGAGATCCACACCGCGTTGATGTCCCTGGCCCCAGATCAGCGAGCGGCCGTGGTGGCCGTCGACATGGAGGGCTATTCGGTGGCCGATGCAGCCCGATTGCTCGGCGTGCCGGCGGGCACCGTCAAGAGTCGTTGCGCGCGCGGTCGGTTGAAGCTGGCGATCCGATTGCAGTTTCTGCGCGAGGACGGGAACCGATAGGACACCCACCGCGTCTTACCATGTGTAGGAGGGACTTCGCACGGAGAGGAGACCGGCATGGCTGTCCACCGCACCGAGCCTCTACCCGAAGCGCCGTACTCGCTGGACCTTCTCGCAGATCTGCACGCGGGCGTCCTCTCCGAGTCCGTCAGTGAACGCCTCTGGCCACTGGTTCGCCTGGATGATGCGGCGATGACCGTCATCGCAGCACTCGACGAGGTCTCTACCCACCTTCGCGAGCTCGGAGATGACCACACGGTCGGTGAACCCATACCGCCCCAGGTTGCCGAGAAGATCGATCGAGCACTCGAGGATGCCACTGTCGCAACGACCGCTCCAGCCGAGGCCCCCACCGCCGTCACCACCGTCACCACCCTCTCCTCGCGGCGCCGACCACGCGCCGCGATCGCGGTCGGCCTCGCAGCAACAGTCGTCCTTGCCATCGCGGTCACCACCGCCATCCTGATGCCGTCCTCCGGTGAGAACTCTTCCGAGACAATCGCCGACGGGTTGGTAGTCGATCCCGATTCCACCTTGGTCGTCGACTCGAGCGAAATCGACGCGTCCTTCGCCTACCGGATCATGGCCGACCGCGACACGATTCCCCTGCTGGGGTCAGAGGCTCTCGCGGATTGTCTCGCAGCCAACGGGTTCGGCGCTTCGTCCACAGTGCTCGGTGCGGCCCCGGTGGAATTGGACGGTCGCCAAGCAGTGGTGCTGGTGGTGCCGCAGAATTCCGCGACCCCAGGCTTGACGCTGCTTGCCGTCGGCCCCGATTGCGGCATCGACAATCCAGCGACCCTGCTCCGGCGCGACCTCGACTGAGCCCTCCGGGCGCGACCGGTCGAACCTGCCACAGCCCTCGCCGAACGGGAACAACAGCCCTTACCCTTGTGTTGTCATGGATGTCCTCGGCAGACTCTTCTTGCCGCCGCAGGCGCCACGGAAGAACATCAATCGGAAGGTCCGCATGACTACGCCCAAGGTTCACGATCTCATCATCGTCGGCTCGGGACCCGCAGGTTACACCGCAGGCGTCTACTCGGCTCGGGCAGAACTCGAACCCCTGTTGTTCGAGGGAACACAGTTCGGCGGCGCCCTGATGACCACCACCGAGGTAGAGAACTTTCCCGGCTTCCGTGATGGCATCATGGGACCGGACCTCATGGAGCAGATGCGTGAGCAGGCCAAGCGTTTCGGTGCCGACATTCGCACCGAGGATGTGGAAGAGCTGGACCTGCGCGGCGATATCAAGACCGTCTCCGCCAACGGTGAGACGTACCAGGCCAAAGCAGTCATCCTCGCTATGGGTGCAGCTGCGCGATACCTCGGCATTCCCGGTGAGGAGAAGTTGCTGGGACGAGGCGTCAGCGCCTGCGCGACATGCGATGGCTTCTTCTTCCGCGATCAGGACATCGCCGTCATCGGCGGCGGCGACTCGGCCATGGAAGAGGCGACCTTCCTGACACGGTTCGCCCGCAGCGTCACGGTCATTCACCGCCGCAACGAGTTCCGCGCGTCACGCATCATGCTCGAGCGCGCGAAGAACAACGACAAGATCACCTTCCTGACCAACACCAAGGTCAACGAAGTGCTCGGCGACACCTCCGTCACCGGGTTGACGCTCGAAGACTCGATCACCGGAGAGACGAGAACTCTCGACGTAACCGGGATGTTCGTTGCCATCGGCCACGATCCGCGCAGCGAGTTGGTGAAGGGACAGGTCGATCTCGACGAGGACGGTTACGTCAAGGTTGCTTCCCCTTCGTCCGCGACGTCGATACCCGGCGTGTTCGCCGCGGGCGATCTCGTCGACCACGTCTACCAGCAAGCGATTACCGCAGCTGGTACCGGCTGTACCGCGTCCATCGACGCTGAGCGCTGGCTGGCCGAGCAGGGCGACATCACCAGCAACACGCTCGAGCACGCCGATCAACCTGTCGACGCCGTCACGGCCTGATCGAATACCCCACCGAATTCACACTTCGTTTCAGATCTATAGGAGAACCCATGTCCGATGACAAGAAGACCGTCACCATCACCGATGCATCTTTCGCCGACGATGTCCTGACCAGCGAGAAGCCAGTCCTCGTCGATTTCTGGGCCACCTGGTGCGGCCCGTGCAAGATGGTCGCCCCTGTGCTCGAGGAGATCGCGGCCGAGCACGCCGACAAGCTGACCGTCGCCAAGCTCGATATCGACGCGAACCCTCAGTCTGCTCGGGATTTCAAGGTGATGTCCATTCCCACGATGATCCTCTTCCAGGGTGGCAAGCCTGTGAAGCAGATCGTGGGAGCCAAAGGCAAGGCCGCGCTGCTCAAGGACCTCGACTCCGTATTGTGACGTGATCGCGCCAGGACTGTAGCCCACCGCTCGAGCGCGTGGATTGCGGTCCTGACGGTATTTTCTGCGACAATGATCCGATGTGCCGACACAGGGTCGGCACATCGGATTTGTGATCGACGCTTGGTTTCCGGTGGTGAGCAGGACTGCCGCACCCGGTTGGCTAGAGTCGATTCAGATTTCGTTCATTCTTGCGAGAGGCTTCGAGGTATGCACCGACTCAGTCACGGCGATTCCGGTCCCGCCGTCGCGGAGGTTCGGAGCACTCTCCTCTCACTCGGCTTCCTTCCCGACGATGCACAGGACCACGACACCGCAGGCGATCCCCTGCACTGGAGCGCTCCGGCATCTGACTACGACTCCGCCCTCGACGGCGCTGTCCGAGCATTCCAACAGCACCGAGGGTTGCTCGTCGACGGAATCGTCGGGCCGGCGACCTATCGGTCACTGAAGGAAGCGTCCTACCGACTCGGTGCCCGCACCCTGATCTACCAGCTTTCGGCGCCGCTCTACGGCGACGATGTCGCGACACTGCAAACCCGTCTGCAGGATCTCGGTTTCTACAGCGAGCGCGTCGACGGCTATTTCGGGCCGAAGACCCACGAAGGACTGTCGTCCTTCCAACGCGAGATCGGCCTGTCGCCGGACGGTATCTGTGGCCCGGCAACCTTGCGCTCACTCGATTTACTCGGCGCGCGAGTGACCGGTGGATCACCGCACGCCATCAGCGAGGAAGAACTGGTCCGCCAGTCGGGTCCTCAGCTGACCGGCAAGCGTATCGTGATCGACCCCGACCTGGGCGGCGCTGACACAGGACGGATCGTCGACGGAGTTTACGGGCGGATCGCTGAGGCCGAGATCCTGTGGGATGTCGCCAGCCGACTCGAGGGTCGGATGGCAGCCACCGGAATGGAAACCTTTCTCTCTCGAGCGCGCGGCACCAACCCAAGCGTCGCCGAACGCGCCGAGACCTCCAACGCATTCAATGCTGATCTGATGATCTCCCTGCGTTGCGCTTCGAGCACCAGCCCTGCAGCAAACGGTGTGGCCAGCTTCCACTTCGGTAACTCACACGGGTCGACGTCGCTGATCGGCCAGGTTCTGACGGGATATGTGCAGCGGGAGATCGTTGCCCGCACACCGCTACTCGACTGCCGAAGCCACGGTCGGACGTGGGATCTGTTGCGCCTGACCGACATGCCGACGGTTCAGATAGACCTCGGATACCTCACCAACGCCTCCGACGTCGAGGTCTTGAGCGACCCACGTTCACGCGACGTGATCGCCGAGGCCATTCTCGTCTCGGTCAAGCGTCTGTATCTCCTCGGCCAGGATGATCAACCGACCGGCACCTTCACCTTCGCGGAGCTCCTCGCAGAGGAGTTGGCCGCCGCGGACCGCGGCTGAGTTCTACTCGCAGCACCGGCTATCGCGGGACTCGAGCTCCGTACGCCGTTGTGCTCGACAAGGACACGCTGACGGTGTCCTTCTGCTCGATGTCGAGCATCGACAGGCTCGCCGCGATCAGCAGCTGTTCGAGGGCTGATTCCACGTCCTCTTTCCACCCGTGATCGCGATCCAACTCGAGCCGCAGCCGTGGGTAGCGGTGATGGGGTGCCACTACTTCGAACCCGGCCTTCTCGAGGAAATCGGCGTCGATCATGCATGTGGCGTCCGAACACCTCATCGAGGCACTCGCACGCGGACCGTCTGTCTCGTCTTCCGCCGTACGCCGGATTCCGAATGCCTCGAGGGCACGCACACCTCGATTCACAAGATCGCTGACGACCGCGGCGATCAGTGATGCCGAATGCGCGTCGCGGTCGATGTCGGTCTCGATGCGCAGTGTCGTCAACAGCACTGCATCCGGACTGACGGGAGAGGTGGGGAACGTCGCTGCTCTCGGTACTGCACTCGGTGGGGCGTACAGAGCGCACCCGATGCTCTCGCCGCCGTCCGTCAACAACTGTCCGCATGATCCCCATTCGAGCATGATCATCGACAACCATGCCTCGTTCTCGAACTCGAGATCCAACGGAGACCCGTCCGCTTTGTCGGTCGCCGGATCGAGTACCCAGAACCGGCATCGGCGAGTGTGGCTGGGTAGCCGATCGAACGAGTCCAACGTGACTCCGGTGACAAGCGTCGACACTGGTTACCTCAGCCTCCATACCCCGACAATTTCGGCCTCCGTGAGTGCCGGAAACCCGACCGCACCGCCACAGACTAAGCCACGGATACGTACCGCGGCATGCCGAACACCACGAGACTCGAAAGTGCTGGTGTTCAACATATTTCGGCCCCATTCTGATCTTTGGTCCAACAGATCCTGAACATATGTCACAGTGACGTAACTGCCGCGTATGGCGGCACCTGAAATTTCGCGGCTACTTTTTCTTCTGGTCTTCCATCATCTCGACGATCCTCTGGAGATCGTCCACCGACCCGAACTCGACAACAATCTTGCCCTTCTTCTTGCCCAGGCTCACCGTCACACGGGTGTCGAAAGAATCGGACAGCCTGTCGGCGACATCCTGAAGCCCCGGCATCTGTATCGGCTTGCGGCGAGGGGCCACCGGTGGCGTCGTATCGTCATTGCGGTTGGCCAGCGTCACAGCTTCCTCGGTGGCACGCACCGACAAGCCCTCGGCCACGATCCGAGCCGCCAAATGCTCCTGCGCCTCCGACCCGGCGTCGAGGGACAGCAGTGCACGAGCGTGCCCCGCCGACAGAACGCCGGCTGCCACACGACGCTGCACGGGAATCGGCAGCTTCAGCAAGCGAATCATATTGGTCACAACTGGACGTGACCGTCCGATCTTCAGCGCAAGTTCCTCATGGGTCACGTCGAACTCTTCGAGCAACTGTTGATACGCCGCTGCCTCCTCCAACGGGTTGAGTTGCACCCGATGGATGTTCTCGAGGAGCGCGTCTCGCAACATGGCGTCGTCAGCGGTTTCCCGGATGATGGCCGGGATCGACTCGAGGCCGGCTTCCTGACTGGCGCGCCAGCGGCGTTCGCCCATCACCAACTCGTACGTTCCGCCCTCGACGGAGCGGACGACGATCGGTTGCATCAAGCCGAACTCACGGATCGAGTGGACGAGTTCCGCCAAGGACTCTTCGTCGAAAACAGTTCGTGGTTGCTTGGGGTTGGGGTGAATCAGCGAGGGCGGGATCTCTCGATACACCGCGCCGGCAGGGGAGAGGTCTTCGTCGGAGCTTCGTACTGGGGGAGCGGGCGTGGGGGCCGAGGCGGTCTTGTCACCTGAGGAGCTGGCAGGCTGAGTCAGGTCGGGGGCTCTACCCGCGGACCCCGAAGTATCCCGGCCGATGACCACATCTGCTGCCGCATTGCCGAGCCTGGGACCTGCTTCCGGTCCCGTCGGAATGAGTGCGGCGAGCCCTCGGCCGAGGCCACCCTTGCGTGTCTGACTCATCTGTTCTTGCGCTCCTGCGTTGTCTGCGGTGCCATGTTTGCGGACCGCGCTGCTAGCTCTCGACCTGCATCCAGGTAGCTCATTGCGCCACGAGAACCGGGGTCGTAATCGATCACGGTCATTCCGTAGCCCGGCGCCTCGGATACTTTGACGCTGCGCGGAATCACCGCACGCAATACGGCATCACCGAAGTGTTTACGAACCTCCTCGGCAACCTGGTCGGCGAGCTTGGTACGTCCGTCGTACATCGTGAGTATCACTGTGGAGACATGCAGCGACGGATTCAGGTGCGACTGGACGAGCTCGATATTCCGCAGAAGCTGACCCACGCCCTCGAGGGCGTAGTACTCACACTGAATCGGGATCAATACCTCGGTCGCGGCAACCAGCGCGTTGACGGTGAGAAGCCCCAGGGACGGAGGACAGTCGATCAGGACGAAGTCCACGTCGATCTCCGCAAGATCGGCCAGCGCAGTCTTGAGCCGACCTTCACGTGCCACCATCGACACCAGTTCGATCTCTGCTCCGGCGAGGTCGATGGTTGCTGGGATGCAGAGCAAACGTTCACTGTGGGGACTCTGTTGTATCGCCTCGGTCGCGCTGACTTCGCCGATGAGGACCTCATAGCTCGACGGAACCCCTGAGTGATGCTCGACGCCCAATGCAGTGCTGGCGTTGCCCTGAGGGTCGAGGTCCACGACGAGGACGGTGAGTCCCTGTATCGCGAGTGCGGCAGCGAGGTTGACCGCTGTGGTCGTCTTGCCGACTCCGCCCTTCTGGTTGGCGATGGTCAACATCCGACGCTGCGCGGGCTTGGGGAGTGTCACGCTCCCTGGGTGCAGAATTTGACTTGCGCGCTGTGCGGCCGCACCGATTGGAGTGTCATCGGAAGAGATGCTGCTGTATTCGCCGAAACCAGAGCCACCCGTCGTCTTCGCTTCGGGACCACGGGTAGCTCGGCGCGCACCCTCGGTCGATTGCTCTGTTTCACGTGAAACAGTTGGATCGGATCCACCCGACATACGTGCTCCTCAATACGGAACTGGGTTGTTGAACAAGAACTGAATTGAAACAGATGGGTCTATCTACGGGGATGGCGTCGGGGAATCCGCTCCGCCCGAACCACGATAGTCGGCGTCGGCAACAGGTCGACACCACACTTCACAACCTCTAGCTTGCCAGCACCGATGCGACTAAGGGAAGCCCGATCCCTCTCGATCTCTTCCTCGGCGCTGCTTCCCTTCAGCGCGAGCATTCTGCCGTGCTCGTGGATGAGCGGCATGGACCATTTGGCAAGCTTCTCGAGCGGCGCCACCGCGCGGGAAGTCACCACGTCGCCACCACCCGCTTCCTTGATCACTCCCGGTTGCTCCGCACGACCACGTACGACGAGTACATCCAGATCGTGGGAATCGACGAACTCCGCGAGATACACCGTTCGTCGAAGCAGGGGTTCGACGAGCGTCACACGTAGATCGGGACGCGCTATAGCAAGCGGTATCCCCGGGAGTCCAGCGCCGCTTCCGACGTCGACAACGCGTTCCCCTTCGTCGATCAGTTCGCCTACGACAGCGCAGTTCAGAATGTGACGTTCCCACAAGCGAGGAACCTCGCGAGGCCCGATGAGTCCGCGTTCCACGCCTGCTGTGGCGAGAGACTCGTGATACTGCACGGCAAGTTCGAGGCGCGGACCGAACACGCGCTCAGCAATCGCCATCAATTGTTCTTCGTCCAACGCGTCAGGTTCCACGCCTATCATCTTCCCGCGTCCCGGGGTACTTCGCCAAACTCCGGAGTGAACTTCGGCGCCCATTGCCCGTGTTGTCCGATCTGGATGGAAGATTCTGGAGCTCTGCGACGCATCCTGCTCAATTCCTGTTTCACGTGAAACAGGAATTGCGTGCCTAGCCGACTTCGGTGGTTCTTCAAACGAAGCGAGTACGGGACGTTTCACGTGAAACAGCCAGACTTTGCGAGCGTGAAGGGGCGTCCACCGCACGAGCATGTACAGAGTTCCTACAACGGGTGCGGGGTTCCAACTCCGTCGCCCCGTGTGGCAGCCAGCATTCGATCATGTTTCACGTGAAACGGTCGGCCCTGCTATCGCCATACAAGTTCGCCATACATCGGACCACAGTGACCTACCCGCTTGTACAAGAGACGACTGGCGGGTCCGAACTGAAGTCGAACTTCGGCGATACGCCGTATCGATCTACCGCACGATATGTTCGCAAGACTCCAACGACTCCGATGGAAGTGAACACCAGAATTCGGCCGGACAAACGATCTCATTGTGACGCCGCCCCCGAGAATCCACATCACCGACGCATTCATCTCTACAAGGTTTCACGTGAAACAACTAACCCTGACAGTGCGGGGGACTGGCCCGCCGCATCGGTCCCAGGATCGCAGACCATCGGCAGCGAAAAGGAAGTCGATCAGGTTTCACGTGAAACCTCGTGCAGCTACCGACCGTCACAGTGACGTTTCTGGCCGTCCCCAGTCTTCGTGGGCCCAAAGCTCAAAAGCGAACTACATCGTTGAAATTCACCCCAAATCGTCTCCGAAAACAGAAGAGCCACCAGCCGATGGCTGGGGGCTCCTGCTCTGTATATGCGATCAGGACTTCATGTGCGATCAGGACTTCACAACAACAACCCGTCGTGAAGGCTCGACGCCAGTGCTCTCACTGTCGACGCCATCGATTCGCGCAACCGCGTCATGCACGATCTTGCGCTCGAACGGAGTCATAGGTACGAGCTCCTCGCGATCCCCAGTCTCCAGAACGCGACGCGCGGCCTCGATGCCGAGTGCGCTCAACTCGCTCCGGCGGCCCGCTCGCCACCCGGCAACATCGAGCATCAGCTTGCTGCGCTCACCCGTCGACTGCTGGACCGCCAGGCGAGTGAGTTCCTGGAGAGCATCCAGAACTTCGCCTTTACGCCCCACGAGCTTCGTGAGATCGCTGCCACCATCGATACTCACTACAGCACGGTCGCCCTCGACGTCGAGATCGATATCTCCGTCGAAGTCCAGAACGTCGAGAAGCTGCTCCAAGTAGTCTCCGGCGATCTCGCCTTCCTCCACCAGATAGTCTTCTGAGTCCTCGTCATCGTCCAGTTCGGCAGATGCCACGTCCTCGGGTTCGCTCACCTTCGACTCGTCGCGGTCGTCCACACTGCTGTCGGACTGTTCTGTCTCCACTGCCACGACTTCACTCGCTCCATCCCCAGCGCTCACTGCGTTGTGCGTATTGGATACTTCAGTTTCTGCAGACATGTTCGGTCCTCGATCCTGTGGCGTCAGCGACGCTTCCGCTTGGACTTGCTGCGGTTGGTCTGGGGACGCGGCTTGGGCTTCGATCCCGAACTGTTCGTCGACGACGTCTTGCGGGGCGAAGACTTGGTCGACCCGCCATCGACTTCACCATCAGAGACCACATCATCAGCGTCATTCTCGACCGCGGTCATCTTCGACAGCTTCGGTCGAGCTCCCGGCTTGGGCTTGGTAACGGGCTTGACCCCTGGCTTCGGCCCATTCTCCGCGCGCTTCTCGACAGCCACCTGCTTCTTCGCAGCCTCTTCTTTGTCGATCTTGCCGAACACCAAGTGTTGCTGCCCGTATGTCCAGGCGTTGTTGCTGACCCAGTACAGGAGGATGGCGATAGGCAGGAATGCACCGAAGGCAAGAACACCCAACGGGAAGACATAGAGAGCCAGCTTGTTCATGATCGCCGACTGCGGATTGGCCGCTGCGGCCTCGCTCTGGCGCGCAACAGAGGCGCGAGAGTTCATGTGGGTGGCGATGGCGGCAATGATCATCAGCGGGATCGAGACCAGAGCGATGGTCAACGTCGACGGCACACCCAGGCCCAGAGCGGGGTTGGCATACGCCTCCAGCTGGCTCTGCGGGCTGGTGATCATCGCGGAGATGGGTGCGCCGAACAGTCGCGCGTCGAGGAAGGAGTTGACGTCCTCGACGCTGAACGCGTAGTTGGACAATTCGCGGTTCTCGGCGGGCGTCAGACCCAGCTGGCCGAATCCGGTGCCGGTGCGGTTGAACGAGCGCAGCACGTGGAACAGGCCGATGAACACAGGTGCTTGTGCAAGCACCGGAAGGCAGCCCATGATCGGATTGAAGCCGTGCTCTTTCTGCAGCTTCTGCATCTCGACAGCCATCCGCTGCTTGTCCTTGCCGTACTTCTTCTGCAGCGCTTTGATCTGAGGTTGCAGTTCCTGCATCTGCCGCGTCGTGCGAACCTGCTTGACGAACGGCTTGTACAGAAGGATTCGAAGCGTGAAGACGAGGAACACCACGGACAGCGCCCATGCGAATCCATTGTCGGGACCCAGCACGGCGCCGAAGACTCTGTGCCACACCCAGAGAATCCAGGAGACCGGATAGTAAATGAAATCGAGCACGGCTCTATGTACTCCTCTGTTCGTCCACTTTCACAACCAAGTGGATGTCTTGGGTCGAAGTCTGTTCGGCAACACCATGATCTCGGTATCTCCACGAACCGCGTTCGGGTACCGGATCCCACCCACCAGGGTGCCAGGGTGCACATTTGAGAAGCCGTACGACGGCCAGAAGGGAACCTTTGACGGCTCCATGAGTCTTCAACGACTCGACTGCGTACTCACTGCACGTGGGAGAGAAACGGCAGGTTGGCAGTCTGAGTGGAGACACATACGTGCGATACAACTCGATACAGAAGATCAGTGTCCGCGCCGGGAGCAAACGGATGAAACGCAGAAATCTCATGGACGCGCATCTTTCGCAACCGACGTCTCCGCCGGGACAAGGTAACCGAGCTTCTTCAGTCCGGACCGCAACTGTCGATGCAGATCAGCAGACGACGAATCTGCTGCACCTGGCAGAGCACGAACAACCACATCGACAGTCGGTGGCACATCCGAGAGTATCTGCGCGCAGATATGCCGAAGCCGGCGCGCAACTCGATGACGAGTTACCGCCGGCCCGACAGCTTTGCTGACGATCAGTCCGAATCTTGGCTTGCCGACGCTGAAGACACAACTTGCATCGTCACGCGTGTATGCGTGGACAACCAAGTCTTGTCTTCCTATTCGTCGGCCTCGACGCACAGCTCGCGAGAAATCAATGCTGCTGTGCAGTCTGTGCGGCTCAGGTAACACCCCGAGCTCCGTAACTTCAGACGAACGATGAATCAGGCGGTAAGAGCCTTGCGGCCCTTGCCGCGTCGCGCAGCAACGATCGAACGACCTGCACGCGTACGCATACGAAGGCGGAAGCCGTGAACGCGCGCGCGGCGTCGGTTGTTCGGCTGGAACGTCCGCTTGCCCTTGGCCACGGTCAACACTCCTCGAAAATCATCGGCGCCGCACTGGGCGCCTACTGGCGGTAGTAGCGAGTCCGGTCGGACCCGAGTTACACCCCGAAAGCGAGTCATCCGAGTGAAGACAGACTGTAAGCAGCCAGCATGCATCGGCCACCTCGCCGTTGGGTGACTGTTCGACAGTACTGACCTCATCGACGGTGGTCAAACTCGTCGGCGTCAAAGGTTGAGACTACATCCGTGTAATTCATCCACAAGCCTGGGGACAACGGTGTGTGGACAACTCGTTCGCGCCGATTCAACGCCGGTATCCACAGGTCGTTGCCGTAGCTCGAGAATATGCAGTTCCGCAAAACCGCAGGTCACAGCGTACAAGTTTCAGGATCGACGCGTGAACCGACCAGATGGGGTGACAGCGATGTCGTTCATCCACACCTGTGGATAATTGTGTGGAAACACGGGCCAGGTGGCATATTCGTACCAGGCACACATATTCCTGATCGATCATGACTCCCCGAAGCGTTCGTCGTCGGGGACGTTAGTCGAACGCAGCGGACCGCGGGGCCTTTTATGACTCTTTTTGCCGCCGACTGCACATTTTTGATTCGAACGTCCGAAGGGGAGGCACCGTGAACGACGATCCGGGTGCGTTGGCGCGCGTCTGGCCGGAGGTTGTCACGGAGTTGACGTCCGACCGGCACAGCGGACAACCACTGACAAAAGGACAGAAGGCTTGGCTGGCGTTGGTCGAGCCATTGACCCTGACGCAGGGATTCGCCCTGCTCGCCGTGCCGTCCTCATTCGCTCAGGAGGCAATCGAACGCGATCTCCGTGAGCCGATTCTGCACGCCCTGGGTCGACACCTCGGCCAGGGTGTCGAAGGTCTGGGTGTCCGCATCTCGGCGCCCGAGGAGGACAAATCCGACCAAGAGCGGACGCCCTACCCCGAAACACCGAGCTCGCCGACCTACCGTCGACGATTCTTGAACAGCACGGACCTCGAACCCTCTGACTCGGAAACCGCGGACTACGAGGAAGTCGACGACGAAAGAGAAGCACTCGCCAGTGTGCAGAACTCCTGGCCGACGTACTTCACCAAGCCGCCCGAATCGTCCACGCCGACGCCCGGTGCCGGCAGCCTGAACTCCAAGTACACCTTCGACACCTTCGTCATCGGAGCATCCAACCGTTTCGCCCACGCAGCAGCAGTAGCGATCGCCGAAGCCCCCGCCCGTGCCTACAACCCCCTGTTCATATGGGGAGCATCCGGCCTCGGCAAGACACACCTACTGCACGCAGCCGGTCATTACGCTCAGCGCCTCTTTCCCGGTATGCGAGTGAAGTACGTCTCCACGGAGGAGTTCACCAACGACTTCATCAACAGCCTGCGCGACGACCGAAAAGTTGCCTTCAAGCGTCGCTACCGGGAAACCGACGTGCTGCTCGTCGACGACATCCAGTTCATCGAAGGCAAGGAAGGTATCCAGGAGGAGTTCTTCCACACCTTCAACACCCTTCACAATGCGAACAAGCAGATCGTCGTGTCGTCCGATAGGCCCCCAAAGCAGCTGGCAACCCTCGAGGAACGCCTGCGTACGCGCTTCGAATGGGGCCTCATCACCGATGTTCAGCCGCCAGAGCTCGAAACCCGGATCGCCATTCTCAGCAAGAAGGCCCGGATGGATCGGCTCGACGTACCCCATGACGTGCTCGAACTGATTGCCAGTCGAATCGAACGCAACATTCGAGAACTCGAGGGCGCACTCATTCGCGTGACAGCATTCGCGTCGTTGAACGGGCAGGCACTCGATCTCACTCTCGCCGAGGTCGTCCTGCGCGACCTCATGCCGGACTCCAGCAGTCTCGAGATCAATGCAGCGACGATCATGGCCGTCACTGCGGAGTACTTCAACACCTCCATCGACGATCTCTGTGGGCCGGGTAAGGCGCGCGCTCTCGCCATGGCCAGGCAGATTGCCATGTATCTCTGCCGCGAACTCACCGATCTCTCGTTGCCCAAGATCGGCCAGACATTCGGCCGCGACCACACCACCGTCATGTATGCGGACAAGAAAATCCGCAAGGAGATGACCGAGCGCCGCAAGGTCTACGACCAAGTGCAAGAACTGACTGCACGCATCAAGCAACGATCCAAGCGGTAGCTCTCGAGCGGAATCGAACCGGGTCCGATTCCAATTGGACCCGGTTTCGGGCACCTCACGAACCGGTTTTTTGGTACTTGAATCGTTGATTCACACCTGTGGATAACCATGTGGATAAGCCGATACAACTGGGGATGAATTGTGCAGTGCTGTGTACGGCTGTGATCTGTCCACAGGCGGACGACCGGCAACCTGCGATTGGTCCCGAATTCATCCCCACGACACCACGCCGACTCACCAGCACCGGATGGTGCCCGTGCACAGATTCCACAGGACCTATTAATACGAAGAATTTCTCTTGAAGAGAATCTCTTTGAAAACAGGTGTTGGGGACCGATCGGTTCACAGGTTCCCGATGCGGCCCCGGCAGTGCCCTCCGAACCGCGATGTTCGGCTTTCAAGTTGGTCTCGAAGGGCATACGGTGTGCATCTGCCGGTTGTGTCAGACTCATCGATGCACCGGTATCGAACGCACACTGCGCTCACCGAAGCCACCTTCGACCAGACCGCTGCCGAACGAGAGGAAAAACCGAGCGATGGAGCTTGGAAGTCTGAAGTTTCGCGTTGCTCGCGAAGATTTTTCCGATTCCGTTGCCTGGGTTGCTCGAAGCCTGCCGTCCAGGCCGCCCGTTCCCGTCCTCGGTGGAGTACTTCTCGCTGCCGACGAGCAAGGGCTGACCGTTTCCGGGTTCGACTACGAAGTCTCTGCACAAGTACGCGTCTCGGCCGAGGTCGCGACGTCGGGACGCGTACTCGTATCCGGCAAACTGCTCGCAGACATCACCAAGTCGCTCCCGAACAAGCCCGTCGATGTCGGTGTCGAAGGCACTCGAGTGCTCATCACCTGCGGTAGCGCGAAGTTCTCGCTTCCGACGATGCCGGTCGAGGATTACCCGCAGCTCCCCGAACTGCCGACGCAGACCGGTTCCATCGCCGTCGACGTGTTCTCCGAAGCGATCGCACAGGTAGCCGTCGCAGCCGGCAAGGACGACACGCTCCCGATGCTGACGGGTATTCGCGTCGAGATTCACGGCACCACGGTGGTGCTGGCAGCCACCGACAGGTTCAGACTCGCGGTCCGTGAGCTCGAGTGGACCCCTGTCGGCGGTGAGACGAAAACCGAGGTTCTCATTCCGGCGCGAACCTTGTCCGAATCAGCCAAGACGTTGTCCAGCAGCGCCACTGCTCCGGTGGAACTGGCACTGGGATCGGGCTCCTCGGTGGGCGCCGACGGTCTTCTGGGCATCATCAGCGAGGGACGCCGCACGACGACGCGACTTCTGGACGCCGACTTCCCCAAGTTCCGTCAGCTGCTTCCCCCCGAGCACACCGCCGTGGCCGTCGTCGAGATCGCACCGCTCGTCGAGGCGATCAAGCGTGTTGCACTCGTAGCGGAGCGAGGAGCGCAGGTTCGGCTCGAGTTCTCGTCCGAGGGCGTGCTGTTGTCGGCGGGCGGTGACGATGCAGGTCGCGCAGAAGAAGCGCTGATGGCCGATTTCCAGGGCGAAGCCCTCACCATCGCCTTCAACCCCGGATATCTCATCGACGGCCTGTCCTCGCTGCACAGCGAAAAGGTCACGTTCGGATTCACCACACCCAGTCGACCTGCGGTTCTGCGCCCGACCAGCGATGATGAGTTGGTACCTGACTCGTCGGGCAAGTTCGCGGCACCGCAGAGTGCGTACACGTATCTGTTGATGCCGGTTCGACTTCCGGGCTGACCGGGTATGTGACGGTTGCGGCACTGTCGATTAGCTGGTGCCCGTACCATCACCCGCACACTAGAGAGGGACACTCCGCATGCAGCTGGGACTGGTCGGACTCGGAAAAATGGGCTTCAACATGCGTGAGCGCTTGCGCGCGCACGGTCACGAAGTCATCGGATACGACCCTCGACCAGAGGTGACGGATACACCGTCACTCGAGGGGCTGGCGCAGGCATTGACTGCGCCGCGCGTGGTGTGGGTGATGGTCCCATCCGGTGAGATCACCCGGGATACGATCATCGGCCTCTCGGAGTGCCTCGACGAGGGCGACCTGGTCATAGACGGGGGTAACTCCCGGTTCACCGACGATGCGCACAATGCCGAGCTGCTCGCTTCCAAGGGTGTCGGTTACATCGACGCCGGAGTATCCGGCGGTGTCTGGGGCCTCGAGAACGGCTACGGTCTGATGGTCGGCGGTGCCGAAGCCGATGTCGCGAAGGCGATGCCGATCTTCGATGCGTTGCGGCCGGAGGGCGAGCGTGCCGACGGTTTCGTGCACGCCGGGCCGGTCGGGGCCGGCCACTACTCGAAGATGGTTCACAACGGTATCGAGTACGGGCTGATGCAGGCGTATGCCGAGGGCTACGAGCTCTTGGAAGCCGAGGATCTCGTGCAAGATACCCATGGTGTCCTGCGTGCGTGGAGCAAAGGCACAGTGGTTCGATCCTGGCTGCTCGATCTCTTGGTGCAGGCGCTCGCGCAGGACCCCGAGTTCAGCGAGATCTCCGGCTACACAGAGGATTCCGGTGAAGGTCGGTGGACCGTCGAAGAAGCTATTCGCCACGCGGTGCCGGCGCCGGTCATCTCGGCGGCACTGTTTGCGAGATTTGCGTCGAGACAGGATGATTCGCCGGCGATGAAGGCGGTTTCGGCGCTCCGCAACCAGTTCGGTGGCCATGCCGTCAAGCGTGTCACCTCGGCGGAAACGCTTCGCGCACCCGATCCCAAGAAATAGATCTTGTTCGTTCGTGCTTTCACCCTGCGTGATTTTCGCTCGTGGGACGAGGTCACCATCGAACCGGGCCCCGGTTCGATGGTGTTCGTCGGTCCCAACGGCCATGGCAAGACCAACCTCCTCGAGTCGCTTGGATACTTGTCGACGCTTTCCTCCCATCGCGTTTCCTCCGATGCTCCGCTGATTCGGGCGGGTGCGGACCGTGCCTTCACCGGTGCATCCGTGGTCAACCAAGGCCGTGAACTGACGATCGATGTCGAGATCCTCGACGGTAAGACCAACAAGGCGCGAATCAACAGATCTCCTGCACGTCGACCTCGCGAGATTCTCGGTGTTCTACAGAGCGTGCTGTTCGCGCCGGAGGACCTCTCCTTGGTGCGCGGGGATCCAGGAGATCGTCGTCGCTATCTCGACGAGCTGCTCACCACTCGGAGACCTCGAATTGCCGGTGTGCGAGCAGATTACGAGAAGGTTCTGCGTCAACGATCGGCCTTGCTGAAGACGGCAGGTGGGGCTCTGCGGCGCGGAATGCAGTCGAGTGACGGAGCAAGTGCCCTGGCGACCTTGGACGTGTGGGACGGCCACCTCGCTGCGCACGGTGCCGCTCTGCTGGCATCGCGCATCGGGTTGGTACACGAACTGATGCCCTTCGTTGCGCAGTCCTACTCCTCGATTGCCCCCGAGTCACGTCCTGCCACTATCCGATACCGCAGTAGCCTGGCCGAGGCATTGCCACCCGAGTTCGCCGATCCCGAGCGTGATCCGGAACTCGATGACGTGGAGGTGCTGGAAGCGGCCTTCCTACATCAACTTTCGCAGATGCGGCAGCGTGAGATCGAACGAGGTGTCTGCTTGGTCGGTCCGCATCGTGACGACCTGGAGTTGAATCTCGGTGATCAACCGGCGAAAGGCTTTGCCAGTCATGGTGAGTCGTGGTCGTTTGCGCTGTCGCTGAGGTTGGCGTCGTTCTCCCTGCTTCGGACCGAGGGTACCGATCCCGTGCTGATGCTCGACGACGTGTTCGCGGAGTTGGACCGCAAGCGACGCAGTGCTCTGGCCCGCGTCGCGGCCGATGCAGAACAGGTACTCATCACCGCGGCCGTGGCAGAGGACGTGCCGCCCGAGCTGGACGCGGTGAAGATGGAAGTACAAGCGGTACAACGTGATACATCCCGAGTATCGACAATCTCCAGCGCGTCGACCTCGAGGGCGTCGGTTTCCGAGGCAGCGACCAGCGGGGAGTTGGATCGATGAACGACGAGGAGCAAGACGGAACGCCGCAACCACCGCCGGATCCGGAACTCAAAGGGGTCGATCTCGCGCGCCGTGCGCTCGAGGACGCACGTAACGCGGCCAAGGCGAGCGGGAAATCCGTCGGGCAGGGTCGTTCGTCGCCGACGGGTGGTGTCCGGGCTCTGCGTGGGCGCCGCAAACGGGGCTGGTCCGGGGCCGGTCCCGACGACCGTGACCCGCAGACACTGGGCTCCCTTGCGGGGTCGATTGCGAAGAAACGCGGCTGGTCCGACAAAGTGTCGGAGGGAACCGTCCTGGGCCGGTGGCCGACGGTGGTGGGTGAGGACATCGCCGCGCATGCTGTACCGACCAAACTCGAGGATGGTGTCCTCAGTGTCACGGCAGAGTCCACGGCCTGGGCCACACAGCTACGGCTGATGCAGGCACAGATTCTGGCGAGGATAGCCGCGGCAGTCGGGCACGGCGTCGTGAAGTCCCTCAAAATTCACGGACCCACGACCAAGAGTTGGCGCAAAGGTGACCGTCACGTGAAGGGTCGCGGACCGCGCGACACGTATGGATAGGCATCGCCGACTGCCTGTACAAGCAGTCTGAGCCGCTGTTTTGCGAAAGTTGACTGTTCTTGCAGTCCCCGATGTCCATGCGTAGCGTTCCCCGGATAGCCATGTGGTCGATAGCGGAGGGGCGCCGCGCGACCGAGTTTTGACGAGGGGACAGGTGTAATCAGTGAGTAGCTCGGAAGACACGGTCGACAGCGCCGACGATCGAGTGTTGCTGCATGCGAGAAACGTCTCGTTCGATTGGAGATCGCTCCCACTTCACTACGTGGACGGCGATCCACTTGCTACGCACCTGATGAACGTCATGCACCTCCTTCTGCCCGAGGGCGAGGAGTGGTTCGTCCGAACTTTCAAGGAGGCGCTCCCGCTCATCGACGACGAATCCCTGCGCGAGGACGTCATCGGGTTCATCGGGCAGGAAGCGATGCACGCGCAGGCCCACACAGAGGTGCACGAGCAGCTCAGGGCGCATGGAATCGACGTCGATCCGTTCGTCGATCAGATGAAGTTCGTATTCGGTCGCGCACTGGGCAACAGGCCAGGTCACAGCCGCAACAGTCTCGTCGAACGTCTGTCGCTCATCGCTGCGGTGGAACATCTGACTGCCTTCCTCGGTGATTGGGTACTCAACGCCGAGGAGTTGGATCGGGCCGATTTCGATCCGACGATGCTGGATCTGCTGCGCTGGCACGGAGCGGAGGAAGTAGAACACCGGGCGGTGGCCTATGAGGTGATGCGCTATTTCGATGTCCGCCATGCCCGGCGTATACGCACCTACATCGCCATTGCTCCGACTCTGGTCTATTTCTGGACCAGAGGAGTTCGCTACCTGATGGATCAAGATCCGACCCTCACCCACCTTCCACCGAAAAAGCGTCAAGCCGGCTTCCGGGATTTTCGCCGCGTCACCTCGCGCGGGCTGTTTCCGAGCAGTATGCAGATGCTCAAGGCATCCCTGCGGTACTTCAAACGTGACTACCACCCATCCAAGGAAGGTTCGACGGCGCAGGCGGTCAGATACCTTGCGACTTCTCCGGCGGCGCGATCAGCAGCACGATGAGCGCTCGGAAAACCGGTAGCAAGCGAGCATCGCGACCTTCCCTGAAAAGCAGGATCGCGCGGATGAACGAGATGGTGGCACTGTTCCGTCGAGGGCGCTCGATACCAGGAGATCTGTACGGCAAACCGGAGCCTGACGAGGCCATCTCGTTGGTGACCGATGCGCTCGACAAGTGGTTCGCGCTGTTGGACGGCACCGCGTACAAGGAGGAGTACGCCGCGCAGCCGATCGTCCGAACGCGAACCCTCACCCTCACCGGTCGTGAAGTCATGTGCGTCGACGAACATGTCGTGCAGTTGACATTCACGGCCGATGACGACGGTGAGCTGCCACCGTGGTCGCCGGGAATGCACTTGGACTTTCATCTGCCCTCCGGTCGCAAACGCCAGTATTCGCTCTGTGGTGGAAACGTGTCGTCGCATGCTGTATCTCCGCCCGAACCTGCTTCGTATCGGGTTGCGGTGCGGTTGATTCCGGATGGGGGCGGTGGCTCGAAGGAGATGCATGCCCTCGAGCTCGGCACTCGCGTCACCGTGCGCGGGCCTCGCAACGGATTTCCGTTCGTGCCAGGCGGCGCCGCAGTGTTCGTGGCCGGCGGAATCGGGATCACCGCAATACTGCCGATGGTGCGCATGGCGATTGCAACGGACATGGACTGGCATCTCGTGTACTGCGGACGCTCGCGGCAGTCCATGCCTTTCCTCGATGAGATCGAAGCCATGGACTCCGATCGAGTGATCATTCGGACCGATGACGTCGATGGCCTTCCGAGCGCCGAGCAGCTTCTCGAGCAGGTCAGGGGCGGCTCGGTCTACTGCTGCGGACCGCCGCCGATGATCGAGGCTGTCAAGGCAGGCATCGACGACGTGCCGGCGACACATCTGTACTACGAGCGGTTCTCAGCGCCCCCGGTGCGTGACGGGGCGGAGTTCGAGGTCCAGTTGGTCGACTCCGGAACCGTCATCGCTGTGCCGGCCGATAAGACCGCACTGCAGGTGATCCGCGAGGTGAAGCCGACCGTCGCGTATTCGTGCCAGCAGGGTTTCTGCGGAACCTGCCGTACCCGTGTTCTCAGTGGTACCCCTGAGCATCGTGAGACTCGCCTGACCGAGGAAGAGCAGGAGTCTGAGATGTTGATCTGTGTCTCTCGCTCGGTCGGCGGCCGGATCGTGCTCGATCTCTAGCATCACCGGACCGCAGACGCCACTGCTGGAGATCTACCGTCCATATTTGCCACGAAGGCAGGAGAAAATGCCTCTGCGGGGCATTCAGGGGCCATTTCGGGGTGCCATCGTCCCCAAGCTGCCAACGGATGCCAGTAGTATGGACCGGTAACTGCGAAGCCTTCGAAGAAGCTCCACCGATCGTCCGGCCCCAGCGGGGTCCGAGGAAGCGGTGGAGAAGACTCGTGCGCGTCACCGAACGGTGGACGCGGCAGCACCCATGTGGTGCGAAGGGGGCTTCCGACGCGCAGAAGGAGAACAACCGAACCGTGGCTGCTCAGAAGTCAGGTAAGACCGAGAACAAGGACTACGGCGCTTCGTCGATCACCGTGCTCGAGGGGCTCGAAGCAGTCCGCAAGCGGCCCGGTATGTACATCGGCTCCACCGGTGAGCGAGGACTGCACCACCTGATCTGGGAGGTCGTCGACAACTCGGTCGACGAGGCCATGGCCGGTTACGCCACCACCGTCGACGTGGCGATTCACGAGGACGGCAGTGTCGAGGTCAAGGACGACGGCCGCGGTATTCCTGTCGGCATGCACTCCTCCGGTGTTCCCACCGTCGAGGTCGTCATGACGCAGCTGCACGCCGGCGGCAAGTTCGACTCGGACTCCTACGCCGTGTCCGGTGGTTTGCACGGTGTCGGCATTTCCGTCGTCAACGCCCTCTCGACCAAGGTCGAGTTGCAGATCGCGCGCGACGGACACCGCTACACACAGACTTACGACTACGCCAAGCCCGGGCCGCTCGAAACCGTCGGCGAGACCAAGGAGACAGGCACGACGGTCCGCTTCTGGCCTGACGGCAAAATCTTCGAGACCCTCGATTTCAGTTTCGAGACCGTGCACCGCCGCCTGCAGGAGATGGCGTTCCTCAACAAGGGACTGACCATCAACTTCATCGACGAACGCGTCGCCTCGACGGACGCCAGCGAGGAAGAGCTCGGCGAGACCGCGCTGGCGCCGAAGTCGGCGGAGGAGGAACAAGCCGAGGTCGCTTCCGTCAAGCCCGCAAAGGCGAGGAAGCGCACCTACCACTACCCCGACGGCCTGGTCGACTTCGTCAAGCACATCAACGCCAAGAAGTCGCAGACCCCGATTCACAGCTCGGTCGTGGGCTTCACCGCCAAGGGCGAAGGTCACGAGGTCGAGATCGCGATGCAGTGGAACGCCGGTTACTCCGAATCGGTACACACCTTCGCCAACACCATCAACACCCACGAGGGCGGCACGCACGAGGAGGGTTTCCGGACGGCATTGACCTCGACGGTGAACAAGTACGCCCTCGAGAAGAAGCTCGTCAAGGAAAAAGACATCAAGCTGACCGGCGACGACATCCGTGAAGGTCTCGCGGCAGTCATCTCCGTACGTGTAGGCGAGCCGCAGTTCGAAGGTCAGACCAAGACCAAGCTCGGCAACACCGAGATCCGAT
Source organism: Rhodococcus sp. I2R (assembly GCF_020889545.1). Taxonomy (NCBI): domain Bacteria; kingdom Bacillati; phylum Actinomycetota; class Actinomycetes; order Mycobacteriales; family Nocardiaceae; genus Rhodococcus; species Rhodococcus sp. I2R. The sequence goes on along the minus strand of NZ_JAHUTG010000005.1, from coordinate 198,163 downwards.
CGTTCGTCCAGAAGGCCTGCAACGAGCACCTCGGTCACTGGTTCGAGTCCAACCCTGCCGACGCCAAGACCATCATCAACAAGGCGGTCTCGTCCGCCCAAGCGCGCATGGCGGCCCGCAAAGCGCGAGAGATGGTGCGCCGCAAGAGCGCAACCGACATCGGTGGCCTACCCGGAAAGCTCGCCGACTGCCGCTCCAACGATCCTTCGAAGTCGGAGATCTACATCGTGGAGGGCGACTCCGCAGGCGGTTCCGCCAAATCCGGGCGTGACTCGATGTTCCAGGCGATTCTTCCGCTGCGCGGAAAGATCATCAATGTCGAAAAGGCCCGTATCGATCGCGTCCTGAAGAACAACGAAGTCCAGGCCATCATCACCGCCTTCGGCACCGGCATTCACGACGAGTTCGATATCACCAAACTGCGGTACCACAAGATCGTGCTGATGGCCGACGCCGACGTCGACGGGCAACACATCTCCACGCTGCTGATGACGCTTCTGTTCCGCTTCATGCGTCCACTCATCGAGCAAGGCCACGTCTACCTGGCGATGCCACCGCTCTACAAGCTGAAGTGGAGCCGCGGCGAACCGGACTTCGCGTACTCCGACCGCGAGCGGGACGGATTGCTTGCCGCCGGTATCGAAGCAAAGCGCAAGATCAACGTCGAGGACGGCGTGCAGCGCTACAAGGGTCTCGGTGAGATGAACGCGAAGGAACTGTGGGAGACCACCATGGATCCGTCCGTGCGCGTTCTTCGACTGGTCACGCTCGATGATGCGGCCGCAGCCGACGAGCTGTTCAGCGTCCTGATGGGTGAAGACGTCAGTGCCAGGCGCAGTTTCATCGCGCGCAACGCCAAGGACGTCCGATTCCTCGACGTGTAGTGCCGGAATTCGCCATCTTGTGAAAAGTCTTTTAGCTGAGGAGATTTCATGTCCGATATCACCGAACCACCGGTAGGACCGCCGCCCGGTTCGACCACCAACGCCGAGGGTGGCGACCGGATCGATCCGGTCGACATCCAGCAGGAGATGCAGCGCAGCTACATCGACTACGCCATGAGCGTCATCGTCGGTCGCGCGCTCCCCGAGGTTCGCGACGGACTCAAGCCCGTGCACCGCCGCGTGCTGTACGCGATGTACGACTCGGGCTTCCGTCCCGACCGTAGTTACGTCAAATCCGCACGGCCCGTTGCCGAAACGATGGGTAACTACCACCCGCACGGCGACTCCTCGATCTACGACGCGCTCGTTCGCCTGGCCCAGCCGTGGTCGATGCGCTACCCGCTCGTCGACGGTCAGGGCAACTTCGGTTCCCGCGGCAACGACGGTGCCGCCGCGATGCGATACACCGAGGCCCGGTTGACGCCGCTCGCGATGGAGATGCTGCGCGATATCGACGAGGAAACCGTCGACTTCATCCCCAACTACGACGGTAAGACCCGAGAGCCGACGGTCCTTCCGTCGCGAGTGCCGAACCTGTTGATGAACGGCTCCAACGGCATCGCCGTCGGTATGGCCACCAATATTCCTCCGCACAACCTGCGCGAACTCGGCGAGGCGGTCTTCTGGGCGCTCGACAATCACGAGGCGGACGAGGAAGCCACCCTCGCGGCATGCATGGAACGCGTGAAGGGCCCGGACTTCCCCACGCACGGTCTGATCGTCGGCGGCCAGGGTATCCAGGATGCCTACTCGACGGGTCGTGGTTCGATCCGGATGCGCGGTGTCGTCGAGATCGAAGAGGACTCGAGCGGACGCACTACCATCGTCATCACGGAGTTGCCGTACCAGGTGAACCCGGACAATATGATCACCTCGATCGCCGAGCAGGTCCGTGACGGCAAACTCGGCGGCATCTCCAAGATCGACGACGAGTCCTCGGACCGCGTCGGCATGCGGATCGTCGTCACCATCAAGCGTGACGCCGTCGCTAAGGTCGTGCTCAACAACCTGTACAAGCACACGCAGTTGCAGACCAGCTTCGGCGCGAACATGCTCTCGATCGTCGACGGGGTTCCGCGCACGCTGCGTCTGGATCAGATGATCCGCTACTACGTGGCACACCAGCTCGAAGTGATCATTCGGCGGACGCGCTACCGGCTCCGCAAGGCCGAGGAGCGCGCCCACATCCTGCGCGGTCTGGTCAAGGCACTGGACGCGCTCGACGAGGTCATCGCCCTCATTCGCGCGTCGCAAACCGTCGATATCGCTCGCGCCGGTTTGATCGAGCTTCTCGATATCGACGACATTCAGGCCGATGCGATCCTCGCGATGCAGCTGCGTCGTCTGGCAGCCCTCGAGCGACAGAAGATCATCGACGAGTTGGCCGAGATCGAAATCGAGATCGCCGAGCTGCAGGACATCCTGGCCAAGCCGGAGCGTCAGCGTCAGATCGTGCGGGATGAACTGGGTGAGATCATCGAGAAGTTCGGCGACGATCGCCGCACCCGCATCATCGCCAGCGACGGAGACGTCAACGACGAGGATCTGATCGCCCGCGAGAACGTCGTGGTCACCATCACCGAAACCGGGTACGCCAAGCGCACCAGGACCGACCTCTACCGCTCCCAGAAGCGCGGCGGCAAGGGGGTGCAGGGCGCGGGGCTGAAACAGGACGACATCGTCAGCAAGTTCTTCGTGTGCTCCACGCACGACTGGATCCTGTTCTTCACCACCAAGGGTCGCGTCTACCGGGCCAAGGCCTACGAGTTGCCCGAGGCCAATCGAACTGCGCGCGGGCAACACGTCGCGAACCTGTTGGCGTTCCAGCCCGACGAGCGGATTGCCCAGGTAATCCAGATCAAGACCTATGAGGACGCGCCCTACCTGGTGTTGGCCACCAAGGGTGGTCTGGTGAAGAAGTCCAAGCTCACCGACTTCGACTCCAACCGCAGCGGCGGAATCGTCGCTGTCAACCTCCGCGGTGAGGACGAACTGGTCGGAGCTGTGCTGGCGTCCTCGGAGGACGATCTGCTGCTCGTGTCCGCCCAAGGCCAGTCGATCCGTTTCTCTGCCACCGACGAGGTGCTACGCCCGATGGGCCGAGCCACTTCGGGTGTGCAGGGGATGCGATTCAACGGTGAGGATCAGCTGCTGGCGCTCAACGTTGTCCGTGAGGACAAGTATCTGCTGGTCGCCACATCCGGTGGTTACTCCAAGCGCACTGCGATGGAGGATTATCCACAGCAGGGTCGTGGCGGAAAGGGCGTGCTGACCATTCAGTACGACCCGAAACGTGGCACCCTGGTGGGGGCTCTCATCGTCGACGACGATGATGAGCTCTACGCAATCACCTCCGGTGGCGGCGTGATCCGTACCGCAGCCAAGCAGGTCCGGAAGGCCGGCCGACAGACGAAGGGTGTTCGGTTGATGAACCTCGGTGAAGGCGACACGCTTCTCGCCATTGCGCGCAACGCCGACGAGCACGAGCCGGAGCCGGGCGCTGTCTCCGCCGAAGATGAAGCATCGAAGGAGTTGTAGTGAGCACTCCCAACAGGCCTGGCAGCAGGCCCGGTTCGCCGAACGACCAGGGCGATCGGACTGAGCAGCCGCGCCAGTCGAACCGACCGCAACCGGCTGCCAAGCCCAACCCTGCCGGCAAGCCTGGCGGACCGCAGGCAGCCCGGCCTCCTGCTGCGCCGCAACCGCCATCGGGCGCTCGGCCGCCTGCACGGCCCTCACAGGGGCCACCCCCGCAGGGTCCGGTTCAGCAGGGTGGGCGGCCACCGGCGGGGCGGCCACCGGTGAAGCCCCCACAAGCACCGGTCGCAGGGCAGGTGCCGCCCAACAAGAGCGGTGCCCAGCATCCAGCGCCGCCGCGTCCGATGGATCCACTGCGTGCCGGCGACGGCTCGCCCCCCACCGCGGCGTTGCAGGACGTGCACAGTGGCCCGACGCAGGGGAACGGCAACGCCCCGGCCGATGAGGTCACGCAGGATTCGCCGCCGTGGCAGCGGACCCAACAACGCGCTCCACAGCAGGCAGGATCACCGGCGCCGAAAACCCAGCAACAGCCACAGACCAACTTGCCCACCCGAGGTGGTTCGCTTCCACACACCGCACCGGTCGGCACAGGTGCGGCAGAGTCGGGAGTGGAAAGCCCCGAGGTCGTGGCGCAACGCCGGGAGGCTGCGAAGTCGCGGGCGGCCGGTATCGACGGGCCGACACGCAACATCGAGCGCAAGGACCTGGCCAAGGACATGCCGGACCTGTCCGAGGTGCGCCATTCGGAACCCACTGCCGAAACGCAACGGGTGGCTCAGCCAGTTGCCATTGCGGCTCGTGAAGAGGGCGAAGGGCTACGCGCAACGGTCCAATTGCGAAAGATCGACCCCTGGTCGACTCTGAAGATCTCGCTGGTCATCGCCGTGTCCCTGTTCTTCGTCTGGATGGTCGCCGTCGGGCTGCTCTACGCAGTGCTCGACGGAATGGGCGTCTGGGATCGGCTGAACAGTGCATTCACCGAGATCGTCTCGGAGTCCAGTGGCGGTGGTCTCATCAGTGCCGGCCAGGTGTTCGGTTACGCCGCGGTCATCGGCATCATCAACGTCGTGCTGTTCACGGCCTTGACCACCATCGGGTCGTTCATCTACAACCTGTCCTCGGACCTGGTCGGTGGCGTCGAAGTGACGCTCGCCGATCGTGACTGAGCCACAGATCGAACGGGAGGATCGGGCCGTTTTGGAGTACAGCGGTTCGATGCGGTAATCTCACTCCTCGGTTCGGGAAGAGAAATTTTCTACGAACCGAGGTATGAGGGCCTATAGCTCAGGCGGTTAGAGCGCTTCCCTGATAAGGAAGAGGTCGGAGGTTCAAGTCCTCCTAGGCCCACACCAGACGCAACGAGAGGTTCGTTCACGTGAAGATAGTTCTTCTCGTTGCAGCGGTGGTAGCGGTGATTGCAGCACTATCCAAGGCGCGTTCGCTTCGCGGCAAAGATGGTGTGTGGCACGAGCTTTCCCCGTCGTGAACGTCCGGTAGCGGTATGCAGAACGAATTGTGCGAGCGTGTAGAGTAGCGTTCGCTCGCACAGAACGACCCGGGGCCTTAGCTCAGTTGGTAGAGCGCTGCCTTTGCAAGGCAGATGTCAGGAGTTCGAATCTCCTAGGCTCCACAAGAAAATGGGCGCCCAGCACACGCTGGGCGCCCATTTTTGTCTTCCACCGGCGTGGATGCCGCTTGTGAACTCGGCCAATCATGTGTGAAGGCCGGTGTGACGTGCCCAGACTTCGCCGATCCTGACGAGAACGAGCGGCGGGCGGGCCTACCGTCGAACGGTCATCATGTCTCTCCGCCGACGGAGAAGTCGCAAAGGACCTGTCACACATGCGCCACCTCGATCACACCGAACTTCTGACCGAACTCGACGAGACGTTGGAGAGCAACCTCAACCGCCATCTGACGATGGCGAAAGAATGGCATCCACACGACTACATCCCGTGGGACGAGGGGCGCAACTTCGCCGCCATGGGCGGGGACGACTGGGACCTCTCGCAGTCCTCACTGTCCGAACTGGCGCGTACCGCGATGATCACCAACCTGCTCACCGAGGACAACCTGCCGTCGTATCACCGGGGTCTGGCCGAGAATTTCTCGCTGGACGGCGCCTGGGGAACCTGGGTGGGCCGTTGGACGGCCGAGGAGAACCGGCACGGCATCGTCATGCGGGACTATCTCGTCGTGACGCGGGCGGTCGACCCCGTCGAGCTCGAGCGTGCACGTATGCAGCACATGACGGCAGGCGTGGATGCTCCGATGGACGGCGCGAATCTGTTGCACTCTGTCGCGTATGTGACCCTGCAGGAACTGGCGACGCGTGTCTCACACCGCAACACCGGACTTGCCTGCGGTGACGAGGTTGCCGACCGGATGCTTGCGCGGATCGCCGCCGACGAGAACCTTCACATGATCTTCTACCGAAACCTCGGTGCGGCGGCTCTGGATCTCACGCCTGATCAGATGATGAAGGCAATCGCTGATGTGGCGACGGAATTCGCGATGCCGGGGCTGAACATGCCCAATTTCCGGAAGAACGCGATGGCGCTCGCCAAGCACGGAATCTACGATCTCAGGCAACATCTGGACGAGGTTCTGATGCCCGTGCTGCGCAAGTGGCAGATCTTCGAGCGCAACGACTTCACCGGCGAAGGGGAGAGAGACCGCGAACGGCTGGCGGAGTACGTCGAGGATCTCGGGCGCAAAGCAACGAAGTTCGAGGAATCCCGTGATCGTTTGCTGGCACGAGAAGCTGCACGCGCAGAAATGGCTTCCTGACGCCGTTATCGCGCGAAAGTGTTAAAGTCCCGCACGACAGTCGGCGCGAGCGCGACGTCCTGGGGGAGGTGAGAATGCCGAATCGACTTGGTCGGGGGCTGGCCTCGTGATCGGCCGCGTTCTCACCGGGACGTCCAAGCTGGACGAATCCGGTTTGACCCTGCTCGTCTACGTGGTGGCGACGACGTTGCTGTACGCGGCCGCCGGAAGTGCCTACTACGGCACGGCAGGGGTGTGGGGCCAGGTGGCGTTCCTGTGCGCCATCGCGCTCGGTGTCGCCGCGACGGTGATGATGCTGCGTACCCGGGCGCCCAGCCCCAAGCGCACCATCGGCACGGTGACCTTGATGAGTATCGTTGCCGCAGGTTTGTCGTTCGCATCGAGCACCACGCTGCCGGCCTACCTCATCTACGTCCAGGCATCGATGTTTCTCGCGATGCACATCGGTGCGTTCTGGTCCGAACGCATTGCGGGGATATGGGCGGGTCTGCTGGCTTTGTCTGCGATCACCGGAGCGGCGATCGGCACCTATCAGTCCTCGTTCATTTCGTGCGTGTTGATCGCACTCGGGGTGGTGGGATCAACGGAGGTGTTCGGTGCGTTCGCGCGGCGGCTGCGGTACTCCGCTACCCACGATGCTCTGACGGGCTTGCTGAACAGGTTCGGTTTCGAAGCCAAGGTCGAGAAGATGCTTCCAGCATGCGCCGCGCGGGGCCTGTCGGTCAGCCTCGCCGTTCTCGACCTCGACAACTTCAAGCAGATCAACGACGAATACGGCCACATCGCCGGTGACGTCCTTCTTGCGCGGGTGTCGAAGGCGTGGAAGGCGGAGCTGAGTCGTCGTGACGTACTCGGCCGGCTCGGCGGTGACGAGTTCGTGCTGTTCATGCCGGGGGTGCTCGAAGCCGAAGCGTGGCAGATCATCGATCGTCTTCGCCGGGCCCATCGAGCCGAGTGGAGCGTGGGCATCGTCTGCATGCCGTCCTCTCGTCGCTGGACGGAGATCTACCGTGCTGCCGACGCGGACCTGTACCGCGCCAAGCGAAGCCGACCGGCCGAGCAGAAACCCCCTCGAACACAGCCGTCGGCTCCCGACGAATCGGAGTGGAGAATAGCGCGGTGACGGATTCGCTGCACGATTCATCCACAGGCTGTGGATAGATTCTGCGCCGCTGACGCCCTGTGGTGTTGACTTCGAGGTGTATCGACCGAACAGGTTGATTTCGGCGGAGCCCCGGGGGTCGAATGGTGTTGTCGTGGAATGATATTGCGCAGTGGAGCCCGTCCGAGGTGGGACGGCTCGCGCAACGGGTGACCGAGGCTGCCCGCGCTTTCGATGCCGGTGCGGGCGTACTGACCGCAGCGGTTGCCGACTTGGACTGGCAGGGCCCCGCGGCCGACGCGGCGCGCCATGCGATCAGCGTGCTTCATCGAGGTCAACTCGATCGGGCGCGAGAGCTCGGCGCGATCGGCAGGTGCATCGCCGGACTCGCGGACTCGATGTACCCGTTGCTGTCGGTGGTTCGTGACTGCAACGACACAGCTGCCCGGCACGATCTGACCATTCATCCCAATGGTGCTGTTGCCGCGCAGTTTCCGGTGTACGCAGTGGCCGTGGCCGAAGGCTGGGAAACCGAACGAGATCGCCTGCGGTTGCGCCGCGAGCTGGGCGCGCGCGTATCGGAAGCCATGCGCCGGGCGCTCGAGATCGATGACGCCACCACAGCCGCACTGAACCGCATCGACGGCGGCGATGGCGGCGGCGGCGACAGCGGGGTCGCCGCCGAGCGCACCAGCGCCCGGCCCGCGCGAGCGGTGGTTCCGTCCGGCGGGACAGCGGCGGCGAACTCGGCGTTCTGGAAGTCACTGACCCCGGCCGAGCGAACATCGCTGATGGTTCTCGATCCTGGATCGATCGGCAATCTCGACGGCATTCCGGCGCAGGTACGCGATGCCGCGAACCGCCGCATGCTCACCCTCGAGCGGACACGGCTCGAGGCCGTCGCGCAGGATCTGGGACGGCAACTCGAAAGAAACCGTTTCGGCGGCCTCTTCGACAACGCCGATGCGGGTCTGTCGCAGACTCGGAAGCGATTGGCGGCGCTGGACTCCATCGCATCCACCCTCGACCAGGGCGGTCGGCAATTGCTGGTGTTGGACAATTCCAGCTCCGAGGACACGCTCGCCGCAATCGCTGTCGGAAACGTACACACTGCGACCCATGTGGCGGTGTTCGTGCCGGGGCTCGGCTCCGATGTCCGCGACGACCTGCACCGATACGACGGTGACATAGCAGCATTGCAGCGTACGGCCGCGGATCTACTGCCCGATGGCGACAGCGTCGCCTGCGTTACGTGGATGAACTACCAGGCCCCGCACCTGGGCTGGAGTCTGTTGGACCCGAGTCGCACGATCATCTCACCGCTGGCGGCCTCCAGGGGAGCACCCCGCCTGACCGCCTTCCTCGACGGACTCGATGCCGCCCGGGGACCGGATCCGCACCTGACGCTGCTGGGGCACTCGTACGGCTCGCTCGTCGCGTCCCTGTCGCTGCGAGGTGCCGACACCGCAGGCGTCGACGAGTTCGTCGCCGCCGGGTCGCCCGGTCTGGGATTCGACGACAGCGCCGGATTGTCTGTCCCACCGGGACACCTGTTCGTTGCTGAAGCGCGCGGCGACCTCGTGGCAGACCTCGGCGCGTTCGGGGCCGATCCCGGCGGCCTTGGCGGGATCGAAACGCTATCGACCGAGGCGGATGCAGCGCAGGGCACCAGCGAGAACGTCGGACACAGCGACTATCTGACGCCCGGAACCACCGCACAGCGAGAGACGGCCCTCGTCGTTGCCGGCCAGAGCCAGGAGGTGACGGGGTGAGCCGAAACCAGGGTCTACTGCTGAGCGGAGTGTGCCGAGGATCCGTTCACGGGCGAGGTGATGTGCGCGTAGTCGTCGAGGCTCGGCGGCACATCCGCTGGGGGATCGATCGTGCTCCGACGCTTGGAGAGAACGACAGCCACCGCGGCGGCCGCGCCGAGCAGAGCGCCCAATAGGAGCAGCTTTCGGCTGCTGGTCTTCTCCACGGGGCTCGAGGGGGGTGGCGTCGTGCGACGAGCTTTGCGGCGTTGCTTCTCGCGGCGCGCCAGGCCGACCCCGTGCTGCGCGGCACGGAACCCGACCACAGCCGGGCCGGCAGAGTAGAGCCTGGCTGCCTTGATCGCGTTTCCCCCGGTGCTCACGGCGACGTCACGGAGATGCCCGGACTTCGATGCGGTCGTCATCACTCCACTGTTCCACATCCGGCGGAAGTATCGACGCAAGGAATGTCTCTGTCGAGGCGGCCGACATGCCGGTCGACGACCCGGCAATGGCACGATAGGGGTGTGACTTCACCAAACAAGACATCCACGGCCACGCTGCACACCAACCGCGGCGACATCGTCATCGAACTGTTCGGCAATCATGCGCCGAAGACGGTCGAGAACTTCACCGGTCTCGCCGACGGATCCAAGGAATACACCACTGCGAACGCCTCCGGTGGCACCTCGGGACCGTTCTACGACGGCGCGGTCTTCCACCGCGTCATCGACGGCTTCATGATCCAGGGCGGAGACCCTACGGGCACCGGCGCAGGCGGCCCGGGCTACAAGTTCGGGGACGAGTTCCATCCCGAGCTGTCCTTCGACCGCCCGTACCTGCTCGCCATGGCGAATGCGGGCCCGGGCACCAACGGTTCGCAGTTCTTCATCACCACGGGCAAGACCCCGCACCTCAATCGCAAGCACACCATCTTCGGTGAGGTGAAGGACGAGGCCTCGAAGAAGGTCGTCGACGCGATCTCCGGCACCCCCGTCGGACGCGGCGATCGACCCGTCGACGAGGTCGTCATCAACAGCGTCACGCTTTCCTGACGTTTCGACAACTTTCCCCAGAAGAGGATTGACACGATGACGAACCCCGGCTGGGGTGGCGCGCACGGCGATCAGCCCACCCCACCCCAGTCGCGGTGCGCATCGCACCCCGATCGGCTCACCAGCCTGTCCTGCACACGGTGTGGTCGGCCTGCGTGCCCCGAATGCCTGCGGCCCGCCGCGGTGGGTCAACACTGCACCTCGTGCGTGCGCGCCGGCAACGCCACCGTTCGGCGTGCCAGGACGATCGCCGGCGCACCTACCGGTGGCACGTACGGCCTCGTGACCTACATCCTGATGGGGCTGAACGTCGCGGCATTCATGGTGACGGCCGCGCAGTCACGGAGCTTTCTCGACAATGCTGCCGACTCGCCGCTGTTCCGTGCGTGGGCACTGTTCCCGCCCTCGGTGGCCACTGGTGACTACGAGCGTTTGCTCGGGAGCGGCTTCCTGCACATCGGGCTGTTTCACCTACTGGTCAACATGTTCGCGCTCTACATCATCGGACGTGACGTCGAGGCGATCCTGGGCCGCGCGCGGTATGTCGCGGTTTATGCGGTATCACTGCTCGGGGGCAGTACATCGGTGATGCTGCTCGAATCGCCAATCACCGTCACCGCAGGCGCGTCCGGTGCCATCTTCGGACTGTTGGGCGCCCAGGCGGTAATCCTGGTCAAACTGAGACGCAGCGCGACGCCGGTCCTCGTCATCGTCGCGCTGAACATCGTCATCAGCATCTCGATCCCCGGGATCTCGCTCTGGGGACACACGGGCGGATTGGTCGCGGGCGCGCTCGCCACCGCAGGAATCCTGTTTCTGCCCGGCAGCATGCGGTCTCCGAGAATCGGGTGGGCCGCGGTCGCCGCGGTGGCGGCACTTGCGTTGGCGATCATCGGCGTGCGAGTGCTGGACCTGCGCGCGCAAATGGGCGTGTAGCAGGCCGCTACGGCCTCACCGGCCCGAGGTCTCAGGGCACCAACCCGTGCCGGTTGAGAACGTCGTGGACGTCCTGTGGGTTGGTACCGAGATCCCAGCGGCCGAAGATCATCAGCCGATCCTCGTCCTCGCCGGCCCGTCGCACATCGACCTCCAACATCGGCACACGCCGCCCGAGGCGGGGGTACTTCACTACTTCGAGCCGCGAGATTTCTTCGAGCCGGTAGGTCCGAACACCCGATAGACGCTTGACCGCCAGTCGCTGGGCAGGCGGCTCCCCGGGCGAGGCCGCGCCGTTGTCTATCCACAGGCGCGGTCGTTGGTAGCCGGCCAGCGCGGCAATTGTCCACAGACCGAGCGCGCCGAGCCCAACCATGAATCGTCCCGCGGTATCAGTATTGGTTACCGCAGCGGCCACGAGCAGGGCAATTCCGGCGCCGACCAGCGCAATCACGGCGGGCATCGGCGTCGCCCAAGTGAGTTTATCCACAGGCTGGGGAAAGTCTTCAGAGTTATCCACAGGCTTTATCCACATTGGGGATGAATGACACGCGTGTAAGTCTTCCGGTCATCTCCACCGCATGGTCATGATCAGACCGACGACCATGAAACCGAAACCGACGAGGAAGTTCCACGCACCCAGGTTGTTCATCCACGAGATGTTCTCGGCAGCGAGGTAGTAGACGAGCAACCACAAGAGCCCAACCAGCATGAACCCGAGCATGACGGAGACGTATAGCTGACTGGACGGTCCTGCCGCTGCGGAACCAGGGGTGCGGGTCCCGGGTGCGACCACGAAATCCTTCTTCTTCCGGACTTTCGACTTCGGCATCTGTTCTCCATTCGTTGTATCGGCGCGCCACCTGCAATTTTTGGGCGCCACCTGGGAGGCCACGCCACGAACTTCGCGTGAGCGGGTAGCGTTCGCGGTTGAAGTACACGCTAGCTCAGCATTGCCGCACGGAAGAGCACCGGACGAGAAGATGGACTCGCATAACGCGCCCACAACAGATCGTGTGTGGCAGATCCTGGTGCTGGTGGTGTGCCTCGTCGTCGGAGTCATGTTGGCCACTACCCGCCAGTTCTCGCACGGTGACGAAATCCGCCGCACGGACACCACCAGGTTGTCGAGTCTCGTCAGATCAGCACAGGACAGCGCGGACGAAGCGAAAGCCATCCGCGACGACATGGCAGGCCGTGTGACCGAACGCCAGCAGGCGGCCGGATCCATCGACGCGGAAGTCCAGGATCTCCTCGACAGGGTCGACGAATTGGCGGGGCCCGCTGGGATGACCGCGGCGTCGGGCCCCGGAATCGTGGTGACGATGACCGATGCACCGCGCGGTGAGGATGGTCGCTACGCCTCGGACGCCGCGCCGGACGACCTCGTCGTGCATCAACAGGACGTGCAGAGCGTGCTCAACGCGGTGTGGAGGGGCGGGGCCACTGCCGTCGCCATGCAGGATCAGCGCATCGTCGAGCGGGTGGCGCCGCTGTGTATCGGCAATACGCTTCTCCTCGGTGGCCGCACCTACAGCCCGCCCTACGTCGTGACGGCCCTCGGTGATCCGGATCGGCTGGCCGCGGCACTCGCTGACGAACCGGGCGTGCGCGTGTTCCAGCAATACGCTCAGCGATACGGTCTCGGCTACCGAACCAGCATCTCCGAGAACCTCGACGTGCCTGCCTACGAGGGCAGCGTCCGCATGCGGTACGCCCAGCCTGGATGACGGTTCGACCGATGCGCTGCCCTATCCTGGGCCTCATGCGCATCCTGGTCGTCGACAACTACGACAGCTTCGTCTTCAACCTCGTCCAGTACCTGGGCCAGCTGGGCGTCGAGGCGACGGTGTGGCGCAACGACGACGCCAACCTCGCCGACCGCGATGCCGTCGCCGAAGAGTTCGACGGCATTCTGCTCAGCCCCGGGCCCGGAACTCCGCAGCGGGCAGGTGCCACGATGGAGCTGGTCACGGCAGCCGCGAAGTCGCGCACCCCTTTGCTGGGGGTTTGCCTGGGGCATCAGGCAATCGGCGCGGCCTTCGGGGCGACCGTCGATCGCGCACCCGAACTCTTGCACGGCAAGACGAGCGAAGTTCACCACACCGGCACGGGTGTGTTGGCAGGACTGGCCGATCCGTTCACAGCCACGCGCTACCACTCGTTGACCGTCGTGGACGGCACCATTCCGGACGAGCTCGAGGTGATCGGACGGACCGATTCGGGCCTGGTGATGGCGATGCGCCACCGCGAACTGCCCATTCACGGCGTCCAGTTCCACCCCGAGTCGATCCTGACCCAGGGTGGGCACCGGATGCTCGCCAACTGGTTGGCCGTGTGCGGGGTGGAATCCGAGGATGCTCTCATCGACGAACTCGAGGCGCAGGTAGCTAGCGCGGCGGGATCCCCAGCACCCCGAGGTCGACACTCACGCTCTGTGACTTCGTGATTTCCGAACCGGCAGGCTCGGCCTGATTGACCACCCGGCCCACAGAGGTGGGATCGAGAGTGTTCTGTGTGCCGGTGGTCAGTGACGATGACGAACCCGTCCACCCGGCAGCCTGGAGCGTGGCCAATGCCTGCGCCTCGGTCTGCCCGGTCAGATCCGGCATAGAAATTTTGTCGCCGTTGGACACTCGCAAGGTGACGACGTCGCCTTCGGTGACGCTCGATCCGCCGGCCGGGACGGTGGACACGACCTCGCCGCGGGGTTGGCTCGAATCGATGTTCTCGACCTCCACTCGGAAGCCTGCCCCCTCGATGTTGGGCTGAGCGACCTCGACCTGCTGGCCGACGACATCGGGGACCCGGACCTGCGCTGGTCCGGTTCCGAGAGTGATCCTGACCGTCGATCCGACGGAGAGCCCGACCCCGGAGGAAGGGTTCTGGTCGACGACTCGGTCGAGCTCCTCCGGTAGCGAGGGCGCCCGAGCGATGTTCGTATCGAGCTCGAGCTCGAGGGCGGACAGGGCGCGTTCGGCTTCCTGTTCCGTCAGACCGCGCAACTGCGGTACCTGGGCCTGTTCGGGACCGGTGGAGACCTCGAGGCTCACCGTGCTCTCGGTTTCGACCTCGGTGCCGGCGCCTGGAGTCGTCGAGATGACGTTTCCGGACGGGACGGTCGCGTCGGACCGTTCTTGAACGGAGACGCGTAGATCGGCCTGCTCGAGCCGTGCTTCTGCGTCCGCGGCCGACATGTTGGTCACGTCCGGAACAGCGACGCGAGCTGGGGTGGAACCGGGTCCGAGAGACCACAGGAACGCCCCGACAATGCCGAGGACGACAAGCCCGAGGAAGGTGAGCACCGCGATCTTCAGACCACGACGACTGGGCGGTTCGTCATCATCGGCATGCCGACCGCCGGGGGCTACGGGCTGTGGGTCCGATCCGTCCGGGGACCGCGCCGCCCGTGCATCCATGGATCCGAGGATGGTGGTGCGATCCTCGTCGTTCATGACGGTCGGGGCGCCAGGACGCTGGCCGCCGAGCACCCGAACGAGGTCAGTGCGCATCTCCGCTGCCGACTGATAGCGATTGGCCGGATTCTTGGCCATGGCCTTGAGGATGATCGAGTCGAGTTCGCGGGGAACCGACGCATTGACTCGCGAGGGTAGTTCTGGGTCCTCGCGCACGTGTTGATAGGCGACGGCGACCGGGCTGTCGCCCTTGAACGGCGGCTCACCCGTCAGAATCTCGAACAGGACGCAACCGAGGGAGTAGACATCGGACCGGGCGTCGACCTGCTCGCCTCGGGCCTGCTCGGGCGAGAGATACTGCGCAGTTCCGATCACGGCAGCCGTCTGCGTCATAGGACTGGAGCTGTCCGACAGCGCACGGGCGATACCGAAGTCCATCACCTTGACGGCCCCGGCGTTGTTGATCATCACGTTCGCAGGCTTCACGTCGCGGTGGACGATGCCGTTGCGATGACTGAAATCGAGGGCCGCGCACACATCCGCGATCACTTCCATCGCACGGCGAGGAGCCATCGGGCCTTCGGCTCGGACGATGTCGCGCAGTGTGCTGCCCTCGACGTACTCCATGACGATGAACGGCAGTGGTCCGGCTTCGGTCTCGGCCTCACCGGTGTCGTACACAGCGACGATGGCGGGGTGATTCAACGCGGCCGCGTTCTGAGCTTCCCGACGAAACCGTAGGTAGAAGGTTGGGTCACGGGCCAGATCCGCCCTCAGAACCTTGATCGCCACGTCGCGATCGAGCCGGTTGTCGCGGGCCAGGTGGACCTCGGACATGCCGCCGAATCCGAGGATCTCGCCCAGCTCGTAGCGGGAGGAGAGCTTACGGGGAGTCGTCATTGC
Source organism: Rhodococcus sp. I2R (assembly GCF_020889545.1). Taxonomy (NCBI): domain Bacteria; kingdom Bacillati; phylum Actinomycetota; class Actinomycetes; order Mycobacteriales; family Nocardiaceae; genus Rhodococcus; species Rhodococcus sp. I2R. Next base: position 182,725 of record NZ_JAHUTG010000005.1, on the reverse strand, counting down.
TGTCCTTGTCGATCAATGTCCGAAAGATCGTCGTCCGAAAGATCGTCGTCCGGAAGGGTGCTGGCGGGGCGGTCGGGGTTCGAGGATTCGTTGTCGGTGGAATCACGGTCTGCGAATGGGTTTCGAGCGGCTTGCGGATCCTCGTCGTCGCCTCCACCGAATCCCGGAATGGTAGGCAGCGTGAATGACGGGGCCGTGGGAGGAGCGCTCGTGGTCGTCGTTTCTTCGGTGGTGGTCGTTTCCTCGGTGGTGGTCGTCGTTTCTTCGGTGGTGGTGGTGGCTTCTTCGGTGGTGGTGCGCTCGGCCGTGGTGGGATCCACGGTCGTTGTCGTCACCACTGGCGGTGTCGTGGTGACGGGATTGAACGGCGCAGGTTCCTGTTCCTCGCCGTTCAACAGCATGAATCCACCGATGAGCAGTGCCAGTAGGAGCAAGCCCGCACCACCCCAGGCGAGGGCCTTCTGCGCTGAGGACATGCCGGTGGGCTGCACCGATGAGGGCGCCGCTCCAGTCTGGGGGCCGGTGTACTCGTTGTGCGCCGCCGGCATCATCTGGGTGCTCGATGGAGCCGAGCCCGGCACCACACCGGGCATCATGACGCGTCCGGTACCCGAACCGCGCCCGTTCCCGGGGGCGGGTGGCCTGCGCCCGGCCCGCACCGCTGCGACAGCGTCGGCGAACTCGCCGCCGTTCGCGTACCGGGCGACCGGATCCTTGGCCATCGTGATCTCGATCAGCTCGCGCACATTCGCAGGTAGATCGGCAGGTAGCGGCGCAGGCGTCTCACGTACGTGCTTCATTGCCACGGTCAACGCGCCGTCGCCGAGGAAGGGGCGGGTGCCGGACAGGGCCTCGTAGCCGACGACTCCCAGCGAGTAGACATCGCTGGCGGACGTCGCTTCCGATCCCAATGCCTGTTCGGGGGCGATGTACTGCGCGGTACCCATCACCATTCCGGTTTTGGTCACCGGAGAGGCGTCGACGGCCTTCGCGATACCGAAATCGGTGATCTTCACCTGACCGGCTGGGGTGATGAGGATGTTGCCGGGCTTGACGTCACGGTGGACGACGCCTGCGCTGTGCGCAACCTGCAGCGACCTGCCGGTCTGCTCGAGCATGTCGAGGGCATGACCCAGCGGGAGCCGTCCGACACGGCCGAGCACCGCGTTGAGCGGCTCGCCGTTGACCAGTTCCATCACCAGGTATGCCAACGACTCGCCCGCGGCGTCGCGGGTCTCGCCGTAGTCGTAGACCCCGGCGATGCCGGGGTGGTTGAGCTGCGCGGTGGTGCGGGCCTCGAATCGGAAGCGTTGGAGAAATTCCGGATCCTCGGAGAACTCGGCCTTGAGGACCTTGACGGCTACCTTGCGGTCGAGGCGGTTGTCCATCGCCTCCCACACCTGGCCCATTCCGCCTGTCGCGATGAGCCGCAGCAGTCGGTAGCGCTCAGCAACGACTGCACCATTACTCAGTGGCATCTTCTGGTCACCTCCCCTGCAATCCAGCAGCGATGACGGCGCGCCCGATCGGCGCCGCCACCGATCCACCCGTTGCCGCGAGTGCGCGGTCGCCGCCGTCCTCCACGATGACGGCGATCGCGATCTGCGGGTCCTCGGCGGGTGCAAATGCGATGTACCAGGCATGCGGCGGTGTGTTTCGCGGATCGGTCCCGTGCTCGGCCGTTCCGGTCTTCGACGCGATCTGCACGCCGGGGATCTGGCCCTGCCCACCGGTGTTGTTCTCCGAACCGATCATCAGGCTGGTAAGAGTCTTGGCCGTTTCGGGACTGATCGCCTGACCCTGCGACTGCGGCGTGGTGGTCGCAAGGTTCGACAGATCGGGTGCCTGAAGCTGGCTGACCAGATGCGGGGCCATCCGGACACCGTTGTTGGCCACTGTCGCGGCGATCACTGCGTCCTGCAGGGGCGTCAGGGCGACATCTCGCTGTCCGATGCTGCTCTGGCCGAGCGCGGCATCGTCCGGGATCGACCCGATGGTGCTGTCGGCGACCGGTAGCACCAGCGACGTCGCTTCCTCACCGATACCGAAGGCGCTCGCGGTATCGCGCAGCGCGTCGGCGCCGGTGTCGATGCCGAGTTCGACGAAGGCTGTGTTGCAGGATCGCGCGAACGCTTCCCGCAATGTTGCCGTCGCCCCGCCGCCACAGGTGCTGCCGTTGTAGTTCTCGAGCGAGGTTTCCGTGCCGGGCAGGGTGATGGTCGGGGCCGCGGTCAGCTGATCCTCCGGTGTGGCACCGTTCTCGAGAGCGGCCGCGGTGACCAGCACCTTGAACGTCGACCCGGGCGGGTACGTCGCTGCGATCGCGCGATTGAGCAGTGGCTTGGACGGGTCCGCATTCAAGCTTTCCCACGCTTCTGCGGTGCCGGCACCCTCGTGGCTCGCCAGCAGGTTGGGGTCGTAGCTCGGGGTGCTGACCATCGCGAGGACGTTGCCCGTCGACGGCTCGATAGCCACCACCGACCCGGTGTAGCCGCGCGAGGTGAGCTCCTCATAAGCGACCTGCTGCACGAGCGGATCGATGGTGGTGACGACATTGCCGCCACGGGGATCGCGACCGGAGACCAGGTCGAACAGCCGCCGTCCGAAGAGGCGGTCGTCCGAACCGTTGAGCACGTCGTCCTCGCTGCGCTCCAGGCCGGTGCTCGAGTAGAGCATCGAGTAGAAGCCGGTGACGGGCGCATTTGCAAGAGGGCTGGATGCCGCTCCGGGATTGGGCGGATACGTGCGCAGATACTTGTACCGATCCTCGGTCGGAATCGAGGCAGCGAGTACCTGCCCGCCCGCTGAGATCTGACCCCGCTGGCGGGAGTACTCGTCGAGCAGGACGCGCGAGTTGCGGGGATCCGCACGCAGATCGTCGGCCTTGATCACCTGCAGGTAGGTGGCGTTGGCGAGGAGGGCGACGACCATCACCATGACGGCGATGGAGACGCGGCGCAGGGGAGTGTTCATGCGCGCTTCACCATCTCGGTCTTCGCCTCGGCGATCGGTGCGGCCGGCGTCGGCCGCTTCTTCGGCGTCGCCGGTTCGCGGGCGGCGTCGGAGATCTTGATCAACAGGGCCAGAAGCAGATAGTTCGCGAGAAGCGAGGATCCTCCGTAGGACAGGTACGGCGTGGTGAGGCCGGTGAGCGGGATGAGCTTGGTGACGCCGCCGACGACGACGAACAACTGAATCGCGACGGTGAAGGAGAGCCCGGCGGCGAGGAGTTTGCCGAAGCTGTCACGCACCGCCAACGCCGTCCTCAGGCCGCGGATGATGAACACCAGGTACAGGATCAGCACCGCAGTGAGACCGATGAGGCCGAGTTCCTCGCCGATCGCGGCGATGATGAAGTCGGTCTTCGCGAACGGGACCTGCGATGGGCGGCCGCTACCGAGACCGGTCCCGGCCAATCCACCGGTGGCGAAGCTGAACATCGACTGCACGATCTGATAGCCGGTGTCGTTGTAGTCCTCGAACGGGCGCAGCCAGGTGTCGGTGCGGATCTTCACGTGCCCGAACACCTGGTATGCGAACAGGTATCCCACGAGGAGGAGTCCGAAGCCGATGATCAGCCAGCCGACGCGCTCGGTGGCGATGTAGATCATCACCAGGACGGTGCCGAAGATGAGCAGCGACGAACCCAGGTCCTTCTCGAACACGAGGACGCCCACCGACACGACCCACACGAGCAGAATCGGGCCCAGATCGCGGGCACGCGGGAAATCCATGCCCAGCACATGCTTGCCTGCGGAGGTGAACAGATCACGTTTGGCGACGAGCAGCGACGCGAAGAAGATCAGCAGGAGAATCTTGGCGAACTCGCCCGGTTGAATACTGAATCCGGGAAGTCGGATCCAGATCTTGGAACCGTTGACCTCGGAGTACGCCGAAGGCAGCAAGGCCGGAATGGCCAGAAAGACAAGTCCGCACAGTCCCACCGTGTAGCTGTAGCGGGCCAGCGTGCGGTAGTCGCGCAGCAGCACCAGCACGGCGATGAAGCCGGCGATCGCGAGGGTCGTCCACAGCACCTGCTGGGTCGCGTCCGGGGACGGGATCTCCTGGCCGAGGTAGGCAGCGGACTGCTGGTCTGCGAGATCGAGCCGATGGATCATGACGAGTCCGAGGCCGTTGAGCAGCGCCACGATGGGTAGCAGCAGTGGATCGGCATAGGGCGCGAACCGGCGAACGGCCAGATGCGCCACGGTCACCAGGGCCAGGTAGGCGGCGCCGTACTTCGCGAGATCCCACGTGATGGCGTGCTCCTGGCTGGCCTCGACCAGCAGCAGCGAGAGTGTGGTGATGGCAACCGCGATAGCGAGCAGCAGCAACTCCACGTTGCGGCGGTTCGACAGGACGGGAGCAGGAGCAAATCCTCCCGGTGGGCTCGGAAAGGATCCCCCGCCAGACGGATTGGAACTCATCAAGAACCGGCCCTGCAGTTCTGGCCAGGTATCTGCGGTACCGACGGCGCGGGTGTCGTGGTGGGGACCGGTTCGACAGCGGCCGGCGGAGCCTCCCCCGGTGCCGGCGCCGGTGCAGGTGCTGCGGGCGGTGCGGCGGGTTCCGGAGAAGGAGTCGTCTCCGGCGTCGGCTCGCACAGTGGCAACAGGTCACCGGACGCGAGGCGCTGCATCTGGCCACGGGCATCGTCGAGCGCTCCGGACGGAAGACCGGCACGCACCTGCTCACGGGCGGAGGGTACGAGATCCTCGATCTCGAACACGTCGCATCCGGTCGGCGCTGCCTCGGGCGCGGTCAACGTGAGCACGTCGTCCTCGTCGAGGCAGCCGATGGTGTGCACCGATTGGAGCGAGTAGCTGAGTATCGACGCTGGAACGCCACGCATGATCGCGACGCGGCTCTCGTCCGCACCCACGTAGTAGTTGTTCTGGATTGCGGTGTTGGCGACGAACGCGCCACCGACCAGGAGTGCGATGGCCGCCAATGCTCCGAGGGACCAACGCAGCTTGTGCGAGTTCTTCTCTTCCACGGGCGGCGGTGTGGTGACGCGCTTGGGCGTCGCGCGCGGTGGACGCATCGCCGCTGCCCGGCCGGCGGCAGTGTTCGGCGGTGGCGCATCCTCTTCGTCTTCGGTGCTCGCTGCACCGCCGAGGATCGGCGAACTCTGGCCGTAGTCGAGGTCGATGACATCGGCGACGACGACGGTGACGTTGTCGGGCCCGCCGCTCCGCAGCGCCAACTCGATCAGGCGATCGGCCGATGCAGCGCAGTCGCCCTCGTTCAGGGTGTTCTCGATGGTTTCGTCGCTGACGACGTCGGAGAGGCCATCGGAACACAGCAGGTAACGATCGTCCGCTCGCGCCTCGCGAACAGTCAGTGTCGGCTCGATCTCGTTGCCGGTCAACGCCCGCATGATCAGCGATCGCTGCGGGTGGGTATGGGCTTGTTCGGCGGTGATGCGTCCCTCGTCGACGAGAGATTGAACGAACGTGTCGTCTCGGGTGATCTGCGTCAGCACGCTGTCACGAAGTAGATAGGCGCGTGAATCGCCGATGTGTGCGAGCCCGATCTTCTTGCCCGCGAACAGAATCGCCGTCAGCGTGGTGCCCATGCCGTCGAGGTCGGGCTCCTCTTCCACCTGGTCGGCGATGGAGGCGTTGCCTTCGCGCGTCGCTGCTGCGAGCTTGCCGAGCAGATCGTCACCCGGCTCGTCGTCGTCGAGATGCGCCAGCGCAGCGATCATCAGCTGCGAGGCGACCTCGCCGGCGGCATGACCACCCATGCCATCGGCGAGCGCAAGCAGGCGCGCGCCGGCGTACACCGAATCCTCGTTGTTCGAACGGACCAGACCGCGGTCACTTCGGGCCGCATAGCGCAGTACCAGGGTCACGGGCGCAACTCGATCACGGTCTTGCCGACTCGCACCGGGGTGCCGAGTGGGACGCGCACGGCGGTGGTGACCTTTGCTCGATCGAGGTAGGTGCCGTTGGTCGACCCGAGGTCCTCGACGTACCAGTCACTGCCACGAGGAGAAATCCGCGCGTGCCGGGTGGAGGCATAGTCGTCGGTCAACACCAAGGTCGAGTCGTCGGCACGGCCGATGAGAACCGGTTGGGTGCCGAGAGAAATCCTGGTACCGGCGAGACCGCCGTGAGTCACCACCAGGTTCTTCGCAACCTTTTGTTTGTTGAAAGACGGAAGGACTTTCGATCCGCTCGAGTACCGGGCGGGCATCCGCATCCCGGATGCCGCGTAGATGTCACTGCGGAGAGTTCGCAGAACGGCCCAGACGAAGAACCAGAGCAACAGCAGGAAACCCGCTCGTGTCAACTGCAGAATCAGACCCTGCATGGCCGTCCACCTCCTTCGCCATCATCTTCAATCGATACAGCTCTGTCGATATTGTTCTCTCGACACAGCTCGGTCGGGTACGGCTGGTGTTCGGCACAGCGTCCACCGAACCGACACGACTTCTCACGCAGCATCCTAGAGTGAAGCTGCGTGTGCCGATCACCATACTGGTGGGGTCGAACTACACGATGCGGACCAGTATTTCCGAATGGCCGGCCCGGATGACGTCCCCGTCGGCAAGCTGCCAGTCCTGCACAGGTGCGCCGTTGACCGTGGTTCCGTTGGTCGAGCCGAGGTCGGAGAGCATCGCCACTCGACCATCCCACCTGATTTCCACATGACGCCGTGAAACACCGGTGTCGGGTAGCCGGAACTGGGCGTCCTGGCCACGTCCGATGATGTTCTGGCCCTCGCGCAACTGGAAGTAGCGTCCGCTGCCGTCCTCGAGCTGCAGCGTCGCGGACAAGCCCTGACCGGCGCCGTAGCTCGCGTCGTCGTACCCGTAGGACGACTGTTGCGGGTAGCCGGCCGTGGGGTAGCCGCCGGACTGCTGGTATCCACTCTGCGGCGGGTAGTCGTAGGCCGGCGCCTGATTGCCGGCGGGCTCGGCGTACGGCTGCTGGCCATACGCCTGTTGGTCGTAGCCCTGTTGCTCGTAGCCCTGTTGCTCGTAACCTGGCTGGCCGTATGCCGGCTGTTCGTAGCCCGGCTGGCCGTATGCCTGTTGGTCGTAGCCCGGCTCGGAGTACGCCTGCTGGCCGTAGGCCTGCTGCTCGTCGTAGCCCCGCTGCTCGTAACCCCGCTGTTCGTAACCGGGCTGTTCGTAACCGGGCTGTCCGTATGCCTGCTGGCCGTACGCCCGCTGCTCGTCGTAACCCTGTTGTTCGTAGCCCGGCTGGCCGTATGCGGGCTGCTCGTACTGCTCGTCGTGTACTGGAGCGCCCGCCGCGGGTGCGCCGTAACCGGCGGCGCCGTAGGGAGCACCGTTGCGATTGCCCTGGTCCGGCCCGTACGCGCGCGGGTCGTTGCCGTTTCGGGCGCGCGGATCGGGGCGAGAGCCGTCGGCCGGGTCACGCTGGGGGTCGTAGCCTGGGTTCTGCGTCATGTGGCCGGCTCCTGATGTCGACATGGGGTTCGCTGACGGGCGCGGAGGTCGCTGACCGGGCGCTGAGCTTGTCACGGGTACGGGGCTTTTCACCGGCGGTGATTGCACCGGTTTTGGTTTCTCGACCGGTGCTGGTGCTTTACCCGCTGCAAGCGGTGATCGTCCCACATCGGGATCGACCGAACCACTGGCCCGGAATTGGCCCGTGTGCAACGTGGGTGAGGCCTCGAATCGGACCACGACGTCGCCGTAGGTTTGCCAACCTTGGTCTCGGATGTAGTCCTGAAGGTGGCGTGAGAACGCTTTGTCGGTCAGATCGCGTTCCGCAGCAAGCTCGGCATGGTCGGAACTGTTGATCGTGATCACATAACTGTTCGGCACCAGCAGATGCCCACCGTCGAGTGGCTGCATGCGGTCGGCGGCCTCCTGTTGGAGGGCTGCTTCTACTTCCTGCGGAACCACTCCGCCGCCGAAGACCCGGGCGAAGACGTCACCGACTGCGCCCTGGAGCTTTCGCTCGAACCGCTGGACAATGCCCATGGTGGCCTCTCCTCCCGGTGTCCGTGCCACGAGCGCGTGTCGTCTCGAGGTAGTCGTCCCCAGCATGATATACGTTGCGATTGAGCCGCTGACGCCTCCGCGGGCCCAGGCCACACGATTTCTTGGCGGCCGGATGTGCATGTTAATGTTCATCGGTCACCCGGGCGGGTGGCGGAATGGCAGACGCGCTGGCTTCAGGTGCCAGTGTCCTTCGGGACGTGGGGGTTCAAGTCCCCCTCCGCCCACCACACTGACCGCAGCTGATTCATTCGCTGCGGTCAGTAGTCATTTGAAGGGTCTTTCGGCGTTGCCGTCAAGGCCGTCGAGTGGCGAAAAGCACACGCGAGCAACGTTCTTCAGGCATCGCGCTCAAGGCGGATGAGTCGCTCGGAGTCATGGAAACTACACCGATGTCATTGAATTGCCTCAGTCGGAATCACTATTCGGGCATGAGGAAGGCCTCGACGGGGTAGTTTCTTACTTTCCGGGGCGCCGACGCTGTCGCGATCGGTTTCGAAAGAGGGCGAGACGCCCGTGCAGAGCCGGCCGAAACACCAGGTCGGGAGCCTTAATAGGCTTACCTTATTTGCGGTGTGGGCTAGGTGCTGACCTATCGTTTGTGGTTGGACCGGCGTACCCATTGTCGGATCCGCCCGCACGACGTCCGCGCACTACCGAGAACCTACCCGTTCGAGGCTGGTTGAAGACCGTCGATCGGTGGTGCTGCTTCAACGGCGAACGGCACCGATCAACCGTCCGCGACGGCCGGCCACTCGCCGTGCCATCCGAACGAATTTGAAGGCTGGACTTATCCGAAGGCTAGGTATGAAGCACACTCCGGGCCCGCAAGGCCTCTACGACCCTCGAAACGAGCACGACTCCTGTGGTGTCGCATTCGTTGTGGACATGCATGGTCGTCGTAGTCGAGACATTGTCGAGAAGGCCATCACCGCGCTGGTCAACCTCGAGCACCGGGGCGCCGCCGGCTCCGAGCCGAACACCGGTGACGGCGCCGGCATTCTCATCCAGGTACCGGATGCGTTCTTCCGTGCCGTGGTCGACTTCGATCTGCCCGCTGCGGGCGCATACGCCACCGGAATTGCATTTCTCCCCCAGGGCAAAGCTGACGTTGCACGTGCCTGCGAAGGTGTGAACAAGATCGTCGAAGACGAGGGCATGACCGTCCTCGGTTGGCGTGAAGTTCCCACCGATGATGCCTCCCTCGGAGCACTCGCCCGCGATGCCATGCCGACGTTCCGTCAGCTGTTTTTCGCCGCTCCCGATCACTCCGTTACCGACATGGACCTCGAGCGTCGCGCGTTCGTGATCCGCAAGCGGATCGAACACGAGCTCGGCGAAGAAGGCGCAGGCCAGGATGGCCCGGGCCGCGAAACCGTGTACTTCCCGTCGCTGTCCTCACAGACCTTCGTCTACAAGGGCATGCTGACGACTCCGCAGCTCAAGGGGTTCTACCTCGACCTGCAGGACGAGCGTGTCGTGAGTGCGCTGGGTCTCGTGCACTCCCGGTTCTCCACCAACACCTTCCCGTCGTGGCCGCTGGCGCACCCGTTCCGGCGCGTCGCCCACAACGGTGAAATCAACACCGCTACCGGCAACGAGAACTGGATGCGTGCCCGCGAGGCGCTCATCGAGTCCGACGTCTTCGGTGGCCCCGAGGCGTTGCGGAAGATCTTCCCCGTGGTCACCCACGGAGCCAGCGATACCGCACGATTCGACGAGGTACTCGAGCTGCTGCACCTCGGTGGCCGCAGCCTCCCGCACTCCGTTCTGATGATGATCCCGGAGGCGTGGGAACGCCACGAGAGCATGGATCCGGCTCGTCGGGCCTTCTACCGCTACCACTCCGCTCTGATGGAGCCGTGGGACGGACCCGCATCGGTGTGTTTCACAGACGGCACTGTCATCGGTGCGGTTCTCGACCGCAACGGCCTGCGACCGAGCCGTCTGTGGGTCACCGACGACGGACTCGTCGTCATGGCGTCCGAGGTCGGCGTTCTCGACATCGACCCGTCCAAGGTGGTCCGCAAGGTACGCCTGCAGCCGGGCCGTATGTTCCTGGTCGACACCGCACAGGGCCGCATCGTCTCCGACGACGAGATCAAGGACGAACTCGCCGCCGAGCACCCCTACCAGCAGTGGCTCGACGAGGGTCTCACCGAGATCGACGATCTGCCCGCGCGTCCACACGTACACATGTCGCACGACAGGGTGTTGATTCGGCAGCAGATCTTCGGATACACCACCGAGGAACTGGACATGCTGGTCTCGCCGATGGCGAAGACCGGCGCAGAAGCCATCGGCTCCATGGGTACCGATACTCCGATCGCCGTGCTGTCGACCCGTCCGCGAATGCTGTTCGACTACTTCTCGCAGCTGTTTGCACAGGTCACCAATCCGCCGCTCGACGCCATCCGCGAGGAGATCGTCACCAGCCTCGGTAGCACCCTCGGTCCCGAGGGCGACCTGCTCGGACCGGGGCCCGACGCGTGCAAGCAGATCGTGCTGCCCACGCCGATCCTGCACAACGATGACCTAGCCAAGCTCGTGCACATCAACGACGACGGCACCCAGGAAGACCTCCGCTCGGTCGTCGTGCGCGGGTTGTACCCGGTGGCCGAGGGTGGCGAAGGCCTCCGAAAGTCATTGGAAGCCATCAGGGCTCAGGTTTCGGCTGCAATCTCCGGCGGCGCGCGAGTCATCGTGCTCTCCGACCGCGAGTCCAGCGAGAAGCTCGCGCCGATTCCGTCGCTGCTGCTGACCTCGGCGGTGCACCACCACCTGGTGCGCGAGAAGACGCGAACGCAGGTCGGTCTGATCGTCGAAGCCGGTGATGCCCGCGAGGTCCACCACATGGCACTGCTCGTCGGATTCGGTGCGGCAGCGGTCAACCCGTACATGGCATTCGAATCCATCGAAGACATGATCGAGCGGGGCGCCCTCACCGACATCGCGTTCGACAAGGCTGTCAGCAACTACATCAAGGCCGCCGGCAAGGGTGTGCTCAAGGTGATGTCCAAGATGGGCATCTCCACGCTCGCCTCCTACACCGGCGCCCAGCTGTTCCAGGTCATCGGTCTGTCGCAGGAACTGGTCGACGAGTACTTCACCGGGCTCAACAGCCACCTCGGCGGCATCGACCTCGACCAGGTCGCGCAGGATGTTGCCACGCGCCACTCCGTCGCGTACCTGGACAACCGCCAGGAGCGCGCGCACCGCGAGCTCGAGACCGGCGGCGAGTACCAGTGGCGGCGCGAGGGTGAATACCACCTCTTCAACCCCGACACGGTGTTCAAGCTTCAGCACGCGACGCGCACGGGCCAGTACGACGTCTTCAAGGAATACACGAAGCTGGTCGACGATCAGTCCGAGCGCCTCGCCTCGCTGCGCGGCCTGTTCCGGTTCAAGACCGAAGAGCGCGAAGCTATTTCGATCGACGAGGTCGAGCCGGCATCGGAAATCGTCAAGCGGTTCTCGACGGGCGCGATGAGCTACGGTTCCATCTCCGCCGAAGCGCACGAGACACTCGCGATCGCGATGAACCGACTCGGTGGCCGGTCCAACTCCGGTGAGGGCGGCGAGAACGTCGACCGGTTCGAGCCGGACGAGAACGGTGACTGGCGTCGCAGTGCCATCAAGCAGGTTGCGTCGGGCCGCTTCGGTGTCACCTCGCACTACCTGACCAACTGCACCGACATCCAGATCAAGATGGCGCAGGGAGCCAAGCCCGGTGAGGGCGGCCAGCTTCCGGCGCACAAGGTCTACCCGTGGGTCGCCGAGGTTCGGCACTCGACGCCTGGTGTCGGATTGATTTCCCCTCCGCCTCACCACGACATCTACTCCATCGAGGATCTCGCGCAGCTGATCCACGATCTGAAGAACGCCAACCCCGAAGCCCGCATCCACGTGAAGCTGGTCTCCGAGGTCGGCGTCGGAACGGTTGCCGCGGGTGTCTCGAAGGCACACGCCGACGTGGTGCTCATCTCCGGCCACGACGGCGGGACGGGCGCAACGCCTCTCACCTCCGTCAAGCACGCAGGTGGGCCATGGGAGCTCGGCCTGGCCGAGACGCAGCAGACGTTGCTGCTCAACGGGCTTCGCGACCGGATCGTTGTTCAGGTCGACGGTCAGCTCAAGACCGGCCGTGACGTCATGGTTGCCGCGCTGCTCGGCGGTGAGGAGTTCGGTTTCGCGACCGCCCCCCTCGTCGTCTCGGGCTGCATCATGATGCGCGTCTGCCACCTCGACACCTGCCCCGTGGGTGTCGCGACGCAGAACCCGGTACTGCGCAAGCGGTTCGCCGGCAAGCCGGAGTTCGTGGAGAACTTCTTCATGTACATCGCCGAAGAGGTTCGCGAACTGCTCGCCGAGCTTGGCTTCCGCACTCTGAACGAGGCAGTCGGCCAGGTCGGCCTGCTCGACACCACCGCCGCGAAGCAAGCGTGGAAGGCATCGAAGCTGGATCTGTCGCCGATCCTCGACGAGGTCGAATCGGCCTTCATGAACCAGAACCTCTACAACACAGGCGTTCAGGATCACGGGCTGGACAAGGCGCTCGATCAGCAGCTCATCGTGCAGAGTCGCAACGCGCTGGACAAGGGCGAGAAGGTCGCCTTCGAAACCAAGATCACCAACGTCAACCGCACCGTCGGCACCATGCTCGGACACGAGCTGACCAAGGCGTACGGCGGAGTCGGGTTGCCCGACAACACCATCGACATCACGTTCACCGGTTCGGCGGGCAACAGCTTCGGCGCCTTCGTACCGTCGGGCATGACGCTGCGTCTGCACGGCGACGCGAACGACTTCGTCGGCAAGGGCCTCTCCGGTGGCCGCATCGTCATGCGCCCGTCGTTGAATGCGCCGAAGGGTTTCACCGCCGAGGACAACATCATCGGCGGAAACGTCTTCCTGTTCGGTGCGACGCAGGGCGAGGCTCTCATCCGCGGCGTAGTCGGTGAGCGGTTCGCCGTGCGCAACTCGGGTGCGGTGGCCGTCGTCGAAGGTGTCGGCGACCACGGTTGCGAATACATGACCGGCGGCAAGGTCGTCATCATCGGCGAGACCGGACGCAACTTCGGTGCCGGCATGTCCGGTGGCGTCGCGTTCATCTTCGATCCGAACAAGACGTTCGAAGCCAACCTCAACACCGAACTGGTAGACATCGAAGGTATCGAGGGCGACGAGTTCACGTGGCTCAAGGAGATTGTCACCCGTCACCACGACGAAACGGGATCCGAAGTCGCCGAGCGCATCCTCGCGGACTGGTCACAGCAGGTGAACCACTTCGTGAAGGTCATGCCGCGCGACTACAAGAAGGTACTGCTGGCCATCTCCGAAGCCGAGAAGAACGGCGCGGACGTGGACGAAGCGATCATGGAGGCAGCTCGTGGGTGACCCACAAGGATTTCTGAAGAACACCGTGCGCGAGTTGCCCAAGCGGCGACCCGTCGACCTGCGCCTGATGGACTGGAAAGAGGTCTACGAGGACTTCTCGAAGGACACCCTCAAGACGCAGGCCAGCCGATGCATGGATTGTGGAATCCCGTTCTGCCACAACGGCTGCCCGCTGGGAAACCTCATCCCGGAGTGGAACGACCTGGTCTACAAGGACAGGTGGCGTGAAAGCATCGACCGCCTGCACGCGACCAACAACTTCCCGGAGTTCACCGGGCGGCTGTGCCCGGCGCCGTGCGAGTCCTCGTGCGTGCTTGGCATCAACCAGGATCCGGTGACCATCAAGCAGGTGGAAGTCGAGATCATCGACAACGCGTTCGAGGAAGGCTGGGTCACACCCGTCTACCCGACGCACCTGACCGGCAAGACCGTCGCGGTCGTCGGCTCCGGGCCCGCGGGACTCGCTGCGGCGCAGCAGCTCACGCGTGCCGGGCACACCGTCACCGTCTTCGAACGCGCCGATCGCATCGGCGGCTTGCTCCGCTACGGCATCCCCGAGTTCAAGATGGAGAAGCGGCACATCGATCGCCGTCTGGCGCAGATGGAAGCTGAGGGCACGGTCTTCCGCACCGGAGTCAACGTCGGTGTCGACATTTCTGCCGAGGATCTTCGGGCACAGTTCGATGCCGTCGTGCTCTCCGGCGGAGCCACCATGTGGCGCGATCTCCCCATCGAGGGTCGCGAACTCGAAGGCATCTACCAGGCCATGGAGTTCCTGCCCCCGGCCAACCGCGTGCAGCAAGGTGACTACGCCGAGCCGCCCGTCAGTGCCAAGGGCAAAAAGGTCGTCATCATCGGCGGCGGCGACACCGGCGCGGACTGCCTCGGTACCTCGCACCGCCAGGGCGCGGCAAGTGTGCACCAGTTCGAAATCATGGCGCGGCCGCCGGAGGAGCGCGCGACCTCGACGCCGTGGCCGCTCTACCCACTGATGTACCGCGTCGCGTCCGCGCACGAGGAAGGCGGGGAGCGGGTCTTCTCCGTCAACACCGAGCGATTCGTCGGCCAGGACGGCAAGGTCACTGCACTCCAAGCACACGAGGTCGAGTTCAAGGGTGGCAAGTTCGAGAAGATCGAGGGCAGCGAGTTCACCCTCGAAGCGGATCTCGTGCTGCTGGCCATGGGCTTCGTCGGCCCCGAGAAGCCGGGTCTGCTGACCGATCTCGGTGTCGACCTCAACGAGCGCGGCAACGTCAAGCGCACCGACGAGTGGGTCACCAACGTGCCCGGCGTGTTCGTCGCCGGCGACATGGGACGCGGACAGTCGCTCATCGTGTGGGCCATCGCGGAGGGTCGCGCCTGCGCGGCCGCCGTCGACACGTTCCTCGAGGGCGAAACTGCGCTGCCTGCACCTATCGTCCCCACCCAGGCGCCGCAGCGGTAGTACTTCGGCTAGCTTCTTTCGGCTAGCTTCTTTCGGCATGAATGGGCCATTGCAACGGTTAGACGGTTGCAATGGCCCATTCATGCGTTCAGGGAGCGTGATATCTCACAAATCCAGGTAACTTCCGTTTACCGGGTGGGCATCGTTTCGACATCGGCGGCTGGAATCGTCGCGTTGGTACGAAGTTGAAGTGTTGGTTACCAGTGAGGCCGCTACATGCGTGTGAACAAGCTATTCGCCACCGTCGGTGTCATCGGAGCGGTCGTAGCTGGAATTTCGGTCTCGGCGTCGCCGACGGCAGTGGCCGATCCGGGCGATTGCCCCAGTTTGTATGTGGTAGCAGTACCGGGCACCTGGGAGACCAGTTCTGGCGCAGCTCCGAAACCGGGCATGCTGACTCAGGTCACCGATCGGCTCGCGAGCTCCGATATCCGCACCGACTATGTCTCGTATCCAGCCACCGCCTTCCCCTGGGAGGGCGGAATCTACGGTGAGTCCCGCGCAGTCGCGACGGCCAATGCGGGCTCGATGATCAAGGCTATGGCCGACCGCTGCGGCGCAACACGATTCGGAATCATCGGATACAGCCAGGGCGCCGACGCAGCGGGTGACCTCGCGGCGTCCATCGGCAGCGGGCTGGGCGTCGTTCCTGCCGACCGGGTGGCGGCCGTCGGGTTGATCTCCGATCCGAAGCGGTCCGACTCGGATGCGCTCGTGGGCCCGGATGTCGTCGGAACCGGTGTCGGAGGACCGCGCGTCGGGGGCTTCGGGGCCGTCAGCCCGGTGGTCCGCACCTTCTGTGCCGTCGGTGATCTGTACTGCTCGACACCGAAGGACGACTATGTCGCACGGCTCGCAGGCTTCCTGGCGGTGTCGTCGAATCCCGATCCCGATGTGGTTGCCGAGACCCAGCAGGATGTTGGTGTACTGCTCGGAGACATCGCATCGGCGGGCGGACTGCCGGTGCTGCAGGGCCAGCTCAGCGACCAGGCGAACGAACAGCGGCGACGCGAAATCGAGGCCTTCTACCGTTCGGGTGTGCATCAGGAATACGGCTCGTACGCTGTCGATGCCAACGGCACCAGCGCGACCGCGTGGCTGGCGAACTATCTGGTCGGCGCCTCGCGCATGTGAGCGGAAATACGGGCTTGGCTATGTATTTTCACGCACATGCGGCGCCAGCCGATGATTCCTGAGCAGCAGGAACACCACCAGCGCGGACAGGGTCATACCCCCGGCACACCAGAGCGCCGCAAGTTCGAGTCCGTCGATGAAGCTCGTTGCCGCAAGCTCTCGGAGTGCGTCGTTCAGAGGTGGCGGTAGAAGGTCGGCGACGGCGATGCCGCCACCGATCGTCTCCGACGCCGGTCCGGCGATCTCCGGGGGAGTCCCCGGCGGGAGAGCCCCCTGGACCCCGTTGCGATAGACGGTGGTCCCGATGGTTCCGAGGATCGCGATGCCGACTGCGCCACCGAGTTCTGCCCCGGTCTCCGACAGTGCCGACGCAGCACCAGCCTTCTCAGGAGCTGCTGCGGTGAGCACGATATCGGAGTTGAGCGTCGATGCTGCACCGATGCCCAAAGTCAGCAGCGACATTCCGACGATCAGCAGCCCCGTTCCGGAGTCCGTGCCGACATAGCTGAGGGTCAGTGATCCGATCGCGATGAGAAGCAGACCACCGACGATGATCGATCGCGTCGAGATCAGCCTGCTCAGTGGCGGTGCGAGGGTGGCGCCCACGCCCGCGGCTACGGCTGGGATGAGCAGCCACAACCCGGCGGCCAGCGGGCCGAGGCCGACGATCAGCTGCAGGTACTGAGAGGCGAACAGGCTGAACCCAGTGAGCGAGAAGATCACCAGGAACTGAGAGAACACCGCTGCGCCGAAGGCTCGTTCAGCGAACAGGGTGATGTCGATCAGCGGATGCTTCGCGCGCTGCTGCCGGAGCACGAAGAGGTATCCAAGGATCAGACCTGCCGTGGAAGCGGCGATCGTCGCGGCGTCGAATCCCTCCTGCGCGCCATGCTTGATCGCGTACACGATAGCGAGCATCGAGGCGATGGACAAAGCGACGCCGAGCGGGTCGAACTTGCCCGGACTCGGGTCCTTGAACTCAGGGACCAGCAATGGAGCCGAAATGAGCAGCACCACCATCACTGGAATGTTGACCAGGAACACCGATCCCCACCAGAAGTGCTCGAGCAGGAACCCACCGATCACGGGGCCCAATGCCCCGCCGCCGGCGAACCCGGCCGTCCACAGTCCGATCGCCTCCTTCCGCTGCTTCGCATCGTGAAACATGTTGCGGATCAGCGAAAGTGTGCTCGGAGCGATCGTTGCACCACCGACACCGAGGAGCGCGCGTGCGACCAGCAGCATTTCCGGTGTCGTCGAGAACGCTGCGATCAGGGACGCGGCACCGAAGATCGACGCGCCGATCATCAACAGCCGTCGGCGACCGATCCGGTCACCGACGGAACCCATAGTGATGAGGAGCCCGGCGAGAAAGAACCCGTACAGATCGAGGATCCACAGTGTCTGATTGCTACTCGGCTCGAGATCGGCTGCCACCGCGGGCAACGCCAAGTACAGCACCGAGATGTCCATCGACACGAGAAGAATCGGGATGACGAGCACGCTCAGCCCGAACCAGTCTCGCCGTGTCGCCTTCAGCGTTGTGCCGTCCACGCCGTCCCCTTTGCTCGGATGTACCGCTGAAGTATTTCATCCGAAAAAGTCGAACCGGTTGGGCGTCCCGCAGTCAGGCGTAGGGCGGCGTTGAAGGTTTTGTCGAATCCCAGGCTGTGTCGTGGTGGGAGGTTTCCCCGCGGGCGACCGTGCTCCGGAAGACGAGACCGGAAACGATCAGCAGCACGGCGGTCAGAGCTATCGCCAACCAGCCTGTCGATGTCATCGAGCCGTACCCGATTTCGCGTGCGCCCGCGGCCGTGTAGGCCATCGGCATGAACGATGCCAGCTGACCCCAGATCGCCGCGCTGCCAGCGTATGCGGCGCCGCATACGACGACCTGGATCAACAGAAGCGCCACGTTGACGGCCTGTCCGACGGTGGCGCCGAGCAGTCGTTGGATCGAACCGGCGGCAGCGAGATAGGCGGCAGCGGAGACGACGAGGAAGGCTCCAGCTGCGAGAATGGCACCGATTCCGGCCTCAGGTGCGGTGAACGCGAAGGCTACCGCCGCGCAGATACCGAGGGCGAGGACGGCCACAGCAGCGGCGACCCAGCGGAACCGGGATTCGAAGCTGAGTACCCGCACCAGGCTGACAGCGCCGACGGCTCCGACAGCGACGAGAGCGGCAATGAGGTACGGCGCGAACGGCGTCGAGGACCCGCCAACTCCTGAACTGACGCCCGCTGCAGCGACACCCGAGGAGGAGTCGGTTACCGAGCCCCGCGCCGCCATCTCCTTGGCAGTCGGCAGGGCAGTCGTGGCGTCCTGCACGCTGGACTGAATATTGCTGACGATTCCCGACACGGGACCGACGGCCGTCACCAGCTGGTCGGTTCCGGCGCGCAACTGAGCGCCACCGTCGTCGAGCTGGCCGAGACCGTCACGCAGCTGCACCGTGGCGTCGCCGAGCTGGCCGGTAGCGGTCAGGAACTGGCTGGACGGGTCGTTGAGCTCGCCGGACAGCTGACGGGCACCGTCCTTGAGCATCTGGAGCTGGTCGAGCGTCGACGGTCCGAAACCCTCGCTGTTCAACGTGTCGATGGCAGCCCGAATTTCACCGGAAATGGCGTCGGATCCGGGGTGGGGGTAGCGGTCGACCTGCTGGGCTGCCGCTTCGAGCTTGCCGGTGAACTCGGCCTGCTGAGCACCGAATCCGGCGAGGCGGTCGACCAGTTCATCGACTCCGCCGCTGACCAGTGACGCTCCGCCGCCCAGCTGGTCGATTCCGGCGCGGTACTGACCGAAACCGTCGGCCAACTGGATTGTGCCGTCGTGAGCCTGCGTGATGCCGTCGGTGAGCTGAACGACACCGTCGTTGAGCTGCACGCCGCCGTCGGTCAGCTGAGTGACACCGCCGGAGAGGAAGCTGATGGGCAACCCGGCTTCCTGCAGACTCCGCCGCGAATCCGACAGCGGGTCTCCTGTTGCGCCCTGCGGCGCACCGGTCGTCTCACCCGTCGCACCGGCATCGCTCGAGGCGAGAGCAGGCTCGGTGGCCGGGGTCAGGTCGTAGCCTGCGCCCAAGGCGAATGCACCGGCAGCTACCAGCGGGAAGGCGATGGCGACGAGCGCAGCGGTGGGTTGGCGAAGGATGCCGAGTTTAGCCATAGTGAAATCGAGGCTAACGTGCTGTGAGGGTTGCCCCGACCACACAATCGTGCTGAACGGTCCAAAAACCGCCGCTGAAATGGGACTTTAAGGACTCTATGAGGATTCTGGGCCGACTCCATCGAAGGTTGGACCCTCCGTCGAGGTCACGGGCGGTTGCGCGGCAGTAGATCCCACACGTGCTGGGTTTCGTTGATCGACGCGACGGAGCGTTTCCCGTTGCGAGAGAACAACACCCGAGTGATCGAGCAGTAGTCGATGGGGAAGCCGAGAACAGTGGGCGTCTGCAAGATGTCCTGCAGCAGGACATTGACGACGCCGCCGTGTGCGAAGACGACCACGCTGTCGGTGTGTTCGATGCCGTCCACTGCAGCAGCGATCCCGTCGAGCACCCGCGCGCGGAAGGCACGTTCGTCGACCTGTTCGGGGAGGTGCCCCGCCTTGATGCGCTCGTAGGCCTCGGCGAATTCGGTTCGCGCGTCCTCGATGGGGATGTACCCGTCGAAGTCGCGGTCGTACTCGGTGAGGCGTTCGTCGGATTCGAGCGAGAGGCCGAGCCGAGATGCCAATGCGGTGCCGGTCTGCAGCGCCCGTAGCTGAGTGCTCGAGACCGTCCTGGCGATCGGGAACCTGGCCAAGGCTTCGTGCATGCGGGAGGCCTGCTCGTGACCGAGTTCGGCGAGTGGTGGGTCCGCGGAATCCTCGGAACGCTGGGGGAGCGCGTGGCGTACCAGAATCAGCTGCACGGCACACACTTAACCACGGGTCAGCGAGCGGGGTTACTCGCCTGCCAGAACCACGAGATAGCCGTCGGGATCGCGGAGCCACAGCTCGCGGTGCCCGGCGTTCGGATTGAAGTGCACAGCGGTCACGATGGTGTCGCTATCGCGGAGAAAGTGCGTTGCACGATCGATTTCGTCGACGAGGAACCAGAGCGCCACACCGTTGCCGAGCGGTACGCCGACCTCGCCGATTGCTTCGTGGTGGTGCCCCTCGTCCAGAAGGTGAAGTTGTAGCACCATCTCGCCGTCGACCAGCAACTGCTCGTACTCGCTGCCGCCGTGCCCGCTCGTCGCACCGAGTATTCGCTGATACCAGCGGCTGGCGCGCTCGACGTCGGTGACTGCAATCATCGGCTGAGGCTTCATTGCTGGGACTCTATGTAGTCGGCGAATCCGGTGGCTTGGACAAATGGGTACTGCGATTGCCTGGGCCTAGCGAACCACGAGCCCGCGGCCACTGCGGACGACCATAGTTCGGAACGCCTGGACCTGGCTCGGGGGCTGGCGGTGCGACCAGACCATACCGATGCGGCGTCGTGCCGCGGGGCTGTCGATGCGGACTTCGACTGTGTCGGGTCCGTGGTCTCGAAGCCGCGGCAGGATGCTGATACCCAGACCGGCGCCGACTAGTCCGCGGAGCGTGTGAATGTCCTGGCCCTCGAATGCGATGTCGGGTGTGAATCCCGCCTGCGACCAGAGTTCATCGCAGATCGATCGCATCCCGAATCCGTGGCCCATCGCGATGTAGCTTTCGCTCGCGGTGTCGGTCAGGTCGACCGAGCGCGCGCCGGCGAGCCGATGATCGGCCGGGACCACCAGGACCAGACGCTCGTCGTAGAGCTGAAAGGACGTCTCGGGGGTGTGCTCGCTGCTGAGTGCAACGAACGCGAGATCCGCTCGCCCTTCGTCGAGCCTGTTCAGGCAGCGCGCTCGAGCGCCTTGGTCGAGCTCGAACGTCACAGCGGGGTGATCGTTCTTGAACGCCCTGATGAGGGCGGGCACGATGTCCTCGCCGAGGGTGTTCTGGAAGCTGATGGAGATCCGGCCGCGGGCACGCGCGTCGTGCTCGCTCATCGCGTCGAGGCCGGCCTCGAGGTCGACGACGACCCGTTGCAAATACGGCACGAGGGTTCGGCCGGTTGCCGTGAGGGCGATTCCGCGGCCACGCCGCTCGACGATGTCTACCCCGAGCAGTGCCGATGCGCGTGTCATCTGACGGCTGACGGTCGGCTGCGGGATACCGAGGAGGTGAGCTGCTTCGGTGATGTGTTCGGTCTCGGCGACGGCGAGCAGCGTCGGAATGAGCGGAAGAAGTTCACGTGCCTCGTCGCGAATCATATGACAAACGTATGGGATCGCGGGTCTTCATGCATTGGACTCATGTAGTTGCGCGTCCTAACGTCGTCCGGGTGAGTTCGACGACGGATACGACGACGTGGGAAGGGCACCCACGCGGCTCCCGTGAGTACAAGCGTCTGGTGGCGGCGCTCCTGTTCGCCGGCATCGCGACATTCGCGCAGCTCTACTCGGTCCAGGGCATCCTTCCGCTCATCGCGTCGAACCTGCAGATCACGCCATCGCAATCCTCGTTGACGGTTGGGCTGGCCACCGTCGGAGTCGCGGTGGCGGTTCTGCCGTGGTCGGTCGTCGCCGACCGCATCGGCCGAGTGAAGGCGATGACCATCTCGATCGTCACGGCAACGGTGCTGGGGTTGATCGTCCCGCTGTCGTCGTCACTGCCGATGCTGCTCTCGGTCAGGTTCCTCGAGGGGTTGGCTCTGGGTGGTCTCCCGGCCATCGCAATCGCATATCTGAGCGAGGAAGTGCACCCCAGATTCACCGCTCTGGCGGCAGCAACCTACGTGTCCGGTACGACGCTCGGTGGACTTCTCGGACGAGTCGTCGCCGGCCCCGTCGCCGAGTTCACCGATTGGCGAATCGGAACGATGACCGTCTCCCTCGTCGCTGCGGTGGCCGCGGTGCTGTTTCTCGTGTTGGCGCCGAAACCCAGGCGCTTTCGCGGGCATGTCGAGGACGGCCCGCCCGTGACCACGCGGCTGTGGGCAAACCTGAAGGATCCGGGAATGCTCGCGCTGTACGCGCAGGGCTTTCTGCTGATGGGCGGGTTCGTCGCGGTCTACAACTTCTTGGGTTTCCGCCTCAACGGTGAACCGTTCGGCCTGCCGCAGTCGGCCATCAGCCTGATCTTCGTCGCATATCTGAGCGGCACGGTGTCGTCACGGGTGGCAGGTCAGCTGGCGGTGAAGTTCGATCGTGGACCCGTGCTGGCCGGATCCACGGCCGTCATGATCGCCGGCGTCGCCCTGACCATCAGCGACAACCTTGTCGTCATCCTGACCGGTCTCGTCGTGTTCACCGTCGGCTTCTTCGCCGCCCACGCCATCGCGTCGGGCTGGACCGGGCAGCGCGCCGTGGTCGGTCGCGCGCAGGCGACGTCGCTGTACAACCTGTTCTACTACGGCGGATCCAGCGTCGTCGGCTGGGGCGGCGGCGTGATCTTCCAGCAGTTCGGCTGGACAGCGATGGCAGTGACGGTCATGGGTCTGGCACTGCTCGCAGCCGCCGTGATGCGTTTCGCGCATCAGCCAAGAGTTCGTCAGCCAAGCGCTGATCAGCCCATGGCGCCCCAGCCGACGTAGGCGGCGATGTCCAGGTAGCCCGTCACACGCGCCTGGTCGCGTACCGGGTACGGACGGCCCGTGTAGTGGGTGGAAATGCGGTCGATGTCGACCAGGCCAGGGTCGTCCTGCAACGTGACGGTGCCGTGCACGGTCAGGTGGGTGTACCAGCTGGCCTCGTCCAACACCGACAGCGAGACCTTCGGATTGGCTCGGATGTGCTCGAGGCGTTTGCGGTCCGCCTGGAAGTTCAGCACGATCTTGCCGTCCTCCCACAGGTACCAGGTGGGTGCTGTGATGGGAGTTCCGTCCGCTCGGACGACGGCCATGACGGCAGGGTTGGGCTTCTTCAGCATCTCGACGGCGTTGTCGGGCAATGGTGGTTTCGGCATACGCGTAAGCCTAGAGCGAAACCGATCACCACTGCGATTTGTACGATATGGGTAATGACGACGAATACGCGTACGCCCTCTACGTCCAATGACGATGAGCGCGCGCGAACAAGACCGCCTGCTCCCGAGCTGGTTGCCAACGTGGTCCGCGGCGGCGCCATCGGCCTGGCGGAGACGATTCCCGGGGTCTCGGGCGGCACCGTGGCCCTCATCACGGGCATCTACCCCCGTGCCATCGCCTCGGCCAAGCACCTCACCGATGTACCCAAGGCATTGGCGCTGCGTTCGGACTGGCGTGGCGCGCTGCGCCAAGTGGATTGGTGGCTGATCGGCCCGGTTGCGCTGGGCATGGTGCTGATGGTGTTCTCGGTCGCGGGGATCATGGCAGATTTCGTCTCCAACCAGCCTACTTACTCGAAAGCCCTGTTCATGGGCATGATTGCGATGTCGGTGGCGATCCCGTTCTTGGAGATCCGGCCAGGGGCGTTCCCGACCGTCCGATCACGAATGACCGCAGCGGGCGTGTTCGTCGTCCTCGCCGCCGGGGTCATCATTCTCACGTCGCTGCCCAGGGGCGAAAGCACCGACCCCTCGCTGATCCTGGTGTTCGCCGCCGCGACGGTCGCCATCTGCGCTCTCGTGCTGCCCGGGGTCTCAGGATCCTTTTTTCTTCTCGTCATCGGCCTCTATGCCCCGACGCTGGCAGCCGTCGACAATCGAGACGTGTCGTATCTGGCTGTCTTTGCGCTCGGAGCGGTGGTCGGACTCGTCACCTTCGTGCGCGTGCTGGAGTGGTTGCTGGCGAACTTCTACAACCTCGCGATGATCGCCTCGGCCGGGTTGCTCCTGGGGTCGCTGCGCGCACTCTGGCCATGGCAGGCCGAGGACGGCTCATTGCTCGCGATCGGCGACGACTGGCCCGGGGCACTCGGACTGTTCATCGTCGGCGTTTTGGTGGTCTCCGTTGTCGCAATCATCCAGCGTCGCCTGGCCAACAAACACGCGCGTACTGCCTGACCGGATCGGTAGGCCGTACGCGCGTGGGGAGTGACCGGATCGAAGTCGACTACAGGGTCGGGAGCTTGACGACCTGCCCTGCATAGGAGAGTCCGGCGCCGAAAGCGAGCAGCAGAGCGGTGTCGCCTGGCTTCGCCTTGCCGGTGCGCAGCAGCTCCTCCATGGCCAGTGGAATCGACGCGGCCGAGGTGTTGCCCGTCTCGGCGATGTCGTTGGCCACCGTGGTCTCCTCGTTCAGGTTCAGGCTCCTGGCCAGCAACTCGGTGATGCGGCTGTTCGCCTGGTGCGGAACGAAAGCGTGCAGTTCGTCGGTCTTGATGCCCGCGACGTCGAGCACCTTCTGTGCTGCTTTGCCCATCTCGAACGCAGCCCAGCGGAACACGGAGATCCCGTTCATCTTGATCCAAGGGCGTTCGATGCCCTCTTTCATAATGTAGTCGTACCAGTCCACGGTCTGGTAGATGGCGTCCGCCTGCGAACCGTCGGAGCCCCAGACCGCGGGCCCGATCTCGGTTTCGTCGCTCTGGCCGACGACCACCGCGCCCGCGCCGTCGGCGAAGATGAACCGCGTCGTACGGTCGTACGGGTCGGTTGTCTCGCTCAACTGCTCCGCGCCGATGACGAGGACATGCCGGGATGTTCCGGCTTTGACCAGGTCGGATGCGACGGCCAGGGCGTAACAGAATCCAGCGCAGCCGGCCCCGATGTCGAATGCGGCGGGGCCGTTGGTGCCGAGTGCGTGCGCAACCTTCGCGGCGGCCTGCGGGGTCTGCTCGAGGTGCGTCGAGGTCGCGACGATGACCGTGTCGATCTGCTCGGCTGCGACGCCACTGGCTTCGAGGGCTTTCCTGCCGGCCTCGATGGACATGTACACGACGTTCTGTTCGGGCTTGGTGAAGCGCCGGTTCTTGATGCCCGATCGCGTTTGAATCCACTCGTCGCTCGAGTCGATGAACTCGCAGATCTCGTCGTTGGTCACCACCCGCTCAGGGCGGTGGACACCCAAGCCGAGCATTTTCGACTGGCGACCCTGAGTAGTGCTGATCGATGCGCCCATCTTCTGTGTTCCTCTCGTGCTACCGCGCCATCGCCGAGCGTCGGCTCGGGTCTTGGGCTACGGACTCGGACACACGTTACGTGTTGGCGAATTGGTGTCATGACACCAGTTCGGAGATCAGGGC
Organism: Rhodococcus sp. I2R; assembly: GCF_020889545.1. Lineage (NCBI taxonomy): Bacteria > Bacillati > Actinomycetota > Actinomycetes > Mycobacteriales > Nocardiaceae > Rhodococcus > Rhodococcus sp. I2R. The sequence goes on along the minus strand of NZ_JAHUTG010000005.1, from coordinate 157,592 downwards.
TGCGACCTGGGCGGGTTGATCGATCATCGCGTGGTGGTGGGCGGGCGAGATCACGGTGAAGTGTGCGCCCAGGTACTCGGCGAGCCGGAGCTGTTTCGCGAGCCAGGCATGCCCCCACGGCGTCGGGTGACCGGTGTGTGCCGCCGCGACCGTCACCGGCGCGACCCCGTCTCGGCCGACCATCGGCATGTCGCACCGGAGAGCGTTCAGTTCCGCTGCCATATCGGCATAGACGACGTTCTCCACCAGTGCAGCCGCGAGATACGACGGCCTGCGGTAGATGCGGTCGACCCAGTTGACCGTCTCGATCGGGACACCGCCCGGCGGGATCGAGTGATTGAGCACTCGCCGGACGGTGGGCCCGAACAGCCGTTGCATTCCGCTACGACTGAGCCCGTCGGCGAGTCGAGGCGCGAGGCCGAGCCGCCATCGCCGTGGAATCAAAGGACGGGGAATCAAAGGACGGGGAATCAACCACCAGGGTTCTCGTTCGACACTCGAGTCGAGCAGCAGCAACCCCGCCGTGCGTTCCGGATGCAGCCGCGCAAACGCCTCGACATAGAACCCGGCAATCGAATGCCCGACGACGACGGCAGGTCCGGTGAGGCTTAGGACGTCGAGAACTCCGAGGATGCGGTCGGCCTCCGCCCTCACGGTCGGCGTCTGTCCCTTCGCGAGCGGCTCACTCAGACCGAAACCGGGTCGATCGAACACAACGACGGTATGGGAAGCGGACAGGATGTGGGCACAATCGTCCCAGTCGAACCAGTTGCTCCCCAAACCTCCGCAGAGCACTACCGCCGGGCCGTTCTGACTGCTTCGATCGCGGCGCACCACATGAATGCGCAGGTCACCGACCGTGACCATCTCGCCCGGCGGTCGTTGTTTCATGTGAAACATTTCTGTTATCTGCGCGGTTTGGCCAACGGGAACGCCAACGTCTCGCGAATACTGCCACCAGTGATGAGCATGACGACTCGGTCGACACCCATCCCCAGGCCACCCGTGGGCGGCATGCCGTACTCGAGAGCCTGCAGGAAGTCCTCGTCGAGCGACATCGCTTCCTCGTCGCCACCGGCTGCCAGCAATGACTGCTCGGTCAGGCGCTGACGCTGATCCACCGGGTCGGTGAGCTCGCTGTACGCGGTGCCGAGTTCGACGCCCCACGCCACCAGATCCCACTTCTCGGCGACGCCTGGTATGGACCGGTGCGGTCGCGTCAGCGGTGACATCGACGTCGGGAAGTCCTTGTAGAACGTCGGAAACTCGGTGTAGTCCTCGACGAGATGCTCGTACATACCTTGCGCGATCGCGCCTGCGTCCCAGTCCTTCTCGTAGGGAATCTCGTTCTCATCGCACAGTCGCTGGAGTTCACGCAGGGGAGTGTCCGGGGCCACGTCGACACCGAGCTTTTCGGCGACCGCGCCGTGCAGGGTCTTGACGGGCCACTCGCCCGAGATGTCGATCTCGATCATCTCGCCGTCCGGGCCGTCGGGCCGCAGGACGATCTCGCGGCCGTGCGCGGCAACGGCTGCCTTCTGGATGAGTTCGCGGCACAGCACCATCGCGCGCTCGTAGTCACTGTGCGCCTCGTAGGCCTCGAGGATGGTGAACTCGGGATTGTGCTTGAAATCGGCCCCCTCGTTGCGGAACACCCGACCGATCTCGAACACCTTGTCCATGCCGCCGACGCACAGCCGCTTCAGATACAGCTCCGGCGCGATCCGAAGGTAGAGGTCCAGGTTGTAGGCGTTGATGTGGGTGATGAACGGCGCAGCGTTCGCCCCGCCGTGCACCTGCTGCAGAATCGGCGTTTCCACCTCCATATAACCGCGCTCGGACAGCGAATCCCGCATCGATTTGACGACGTTGCTACGCGCGATCATCAAATCCCGCGTACTGCGGTTGATGGCAAGGTCCACATAGCGTTGACGCACGCGCGATTCGGGATCGGTCAGACCCTTCCACTTGTCCGGCAGCGGATGCAGGCACTTGGCGTTCATGCGCCAATCCGAGGCCAACAGCGAGAGTTCGCCCTTCTTGCTGCGACCGATCGTGCCACTGACCTCGATGAGATCCCCGAGGTCGTAGTCGTATTCGAAGCTGTCGAGCTTGTCGCCGACCCGCATCCGGTCGAACAGCACCTGGATGTCGTCGGTCCAGTCACGAATGACGGCGAACGCGACACCGCCGTAGTCGCGGATCCGCAGGATGCGGCCGGCGATGCGGACCGTGGTTCCCTGCGGGGCCGCCAACGCCTCCGCGACGGAGTGTGTCGGGGGGTGGGCGACGGGGTAGCTGTCGATACCGTCCTCGCCTAGGCGTTGCAGCTTCGAGATCCGGACGCGGACCTGGTCTGGACGCCGGGGTCCCGTGCTCGGCGGTTCCTCCGGCGAGGTTTCCGGTCCGCTGCCGTCTGGGTGGATCTCGGTGGACTCGGCGAGCGCCCGAGGCACCGAATCGTGGCTGCCCGTGTGTGTTCGGGCGCGCCGGAAGCTCGGCAGTGGCAGAAAGCCGAGACTCGGCAGGGTCAGAAAGCCGAGACTCGGCAGGGTCAGAAAGCCCTCGGCGATGGCGGAGGCAATTCCGGCTTTCGGCAGTACGCGACTGTCGGCGAAGCAGAGATACCGCGGCTCCCAGTCCGGTTGGTACTTCACGTTGGAGCGGTACAGGGCCTCGAGCTGCCACCACCGTGAGAAGAACACCAGCGTCGAACGCCAGATCCGCAGTATCGGGCCCGCTCCGATTCGGCTGCCCTCCTCGAACACCGATCGAAAGACAGCGAAATTCAGCGAGATCTTGCTGATGCCGAACTGGTCACCGTTGGTGGCGAGCTCGGTCACCAACAGCTCGATGACACCGTTGGGGGAGTGCGGATCGCGACGCATCAGGTCCAGCGAGACACCCGTACGGCCCCAGGGAGCCAAGGACAGGACCGCGACAGTCTTGTCATCCTGCAGTGCCTGGACCAGCAGACAGTCACCGTCCAGCGGATCGCCGAGGCGTCCCAGTGCCATGGAAAAGCCGCGCTCGGTCTCGGTGTCGCGCCAGGAGTCGGCGCACTTGATGATCTCGGCCATCTCCGGGCCTGGGATGTCGCGGTGGCGTCTGATCAGGACGGTGACGCCCGCCTTGCGCGCCCGGTTGACTGCTTGACGGACCGGGCGCATCTCGCGTCCGGTCAAATTGAATTGTTTGGTTCTGATGATGGCCTCGTCGCCGAGTTCGAGGACGTTGAGCCCGGCGCGCTTGAACGCCGTCGCCCCGGTCTCGCTGGCACCCATCACTGCAGGAGACCAGCCGTACTTCTGCGCGAGCACCAACCAGGCGTCGATGGCGTGCGGCCAGGCCTCGGGATTTCCGATGGGGTCGCCGCTGGCGAGGCATACACCGACTTCGACGCGGTAGGTCACTGCCGCTTTGCCGCTGGGTGCAAAAACGACAGCCTTGTCGCGTCGGGTGGCGAAGTAGCCGAGTGAGTCGTCGGCGCCCCATTTGTCGAGCAGCCCGCGCAGTGCGGATTCGTCGCTGCCGGTCAGTGCATTGGTCGACCGCTGCGAACGGAACAGTGTGATGACGGCGGCGAGGAGTGCGAGTGCGCCGAACAGACCGAGCAGAGTGTTGACGAACCCGTGGGGGCGACCGTCGAACTGCTCGTTGTCGACGGTGGCGAGCGCCGTCACGCGGTTGAACGCCCACAGGAACGTCTGGCTCTCCGGAAGTGTGCCCGGGAACAAGGCAACGAGGCCCCAACCGAGAAGCGTGCCAATGGCGGCGCCGAGGATCAGTACGCCGAGAGCCTTCAGTCCGGCGCCGCGACGCACGCGCGTGTAGAACTGCTTTCGCGAGGCGACGAGAACGCCGATGACGACGATGTGGACACCGAGAGCGACCCAGGCGTTGACGTCGTTGTCGTTCAACCCGTCGCCGAGGTTGGTCAGCGCGACGAGAACGAGATAGATCGTCAGGAACCACCAGGCGATGCGTTTGCGGCTCGCCAGCGCGGCGGCTGTCAGGCCGACGACCAGGGCCCACGCGAGCGAGGTGTCCGGCGCATCGAAGTAGTAATCGTCGACGTACTCGCGAGGAACCCGAATCACTGCGCGCAGAGCCGGGGAGATGCTCCACAGGAACACCAGGACCGCGAACACTCCGAGTATCAGGCCGGCGATGTGCGGGACCTGGGACAGACGACCCCGTTCGGGCGGCTTCGCCACTCGGGACGGAGGTGCCTCGGTGGCCGCTGTGGCACTTCCGTCGACACCTGTCGTCGTGCTGGATGACACCGATGTGCTCGTCACTGCCCACTCCTGCCGTCAGCGCTACCAAGCCCCCGGAGGCAACGGTAGCGCCGACGGCAGCTACATCAGTGGTCGTTCGGCAATTTGCTGGCGCTACGAACCGTGAACGGCCGTGTGCTTTCCTGCCATCGCCAGAGCTGTGCGAAGCCCGCGACGCTTACCCGTTGCCGGGTCGGTACCGAAAACTTCCTTCATCCCGCCGCGGATGCGGAACTTGAGTTCCGAGGATGTCTCGGGTGCATCATCGGAGGTGGCCGAGAGGAAACGGTTGGGCAGCGACAGTTTCATGATGGTCCGCAGGGTCTGCCCGTATTGGTGCGGCAGCGATCCCGTGGTGTACGGAAGGTCGTACTTATCGCACAGTTGCTGGATCTTGACGGCGATCTCCGCGTACCTGTTGCTCGGCAGATCCGGGAACAGGTGATGTTCGATCTGGTAGCAGAGGTTTCCAGTCATGAACGCCAGCGTCTTGCCCGCCCCGAAGTTCGCGCTGCCCAGCATCTGTCGTAGATACCACTCCGGCTGCGTCTCGGCCTCGTACTCCTCGACCGTGAACTTCTCGGCGCCGTCCGGGAAGTGCCCGCAGAAGATGACGGCGTACGTCCAGTAGTTGCGGATGATGTTGGCCGTGGCATTCGCCGTCAGCGTCGACTTCCACGCCGGTCCGGTGAGCAGCGGGAACAGGATGTAATCCTTGCCCACCTGGCTGCCGACCTTGCGGACCACGTCGATGGCCATCTCTTTCTTGTCCGACCACTTCACCTCACCGGTGCGAAGCTTGTCGGTCTCGAGGTGGTGCAGCGCGACACCCCACTCGAAGAACGTCGCGAGAAGCGCGTTGAACAGCGGCTGCGCGAGATATTTCGGCTCCCACTTCTGGTCACGGGTGATGCGCAGGATGCCGTAGCCGACATCGTTGTCCAGCCCGACGATGTTGGTGAATTTGTGATGGGTGAAGTTGTGCGAGTGCTTCCATCCCGACGACGGACACGTGTTGTCCCACTCCCAGTTGGTCGAGTGAATCTCGGGATCGTTCATCCAGTCCCACTGACCGTGAATGACGTTGTGTCCCAACTCCATGTTCTCGATGATCTTTCCCACCCCGAGAAGCGCGGAACCGAGCAGCCACGCAGGCTTCTTCCTGCTGGCAAACAGCACCAACCTGCCCGCCACCATCAGCGAACGTTGGAACGCGATGGTGCGCTGGATGTACTTCGCATCCCGCTCCCCACGAGAGTCCTCCACGTCACGCCGAATCGCGTCCAGTTCCTGACCCAAGGCCTCGATATCGGCCTCGGTCAGGTGCGCGTATTCCTTGATGTCCGATATCGCCACACTTCCCCCTCATACTTTCGGTCAAGAACGGCCTGTTCACACGGTCCGATTACGCACAATGTGGCCCCCGTCACTCACCAGGTTACGGGGTGGGACCGACAGCGTCGACATGTGCGGCCGGCCGGGGTGAGGCCGGGGTGGAGGCCGGGGCGTTCGGGGTGAGGCCGGTGCGTTCGGGAGCGAATGTCACCTTCGGTCACCTTTGGCTGCCTTTGGTGCACCGAATGCCGCATTCAGTCACTCAGAGTGTGTGAATGTCGCATTCGCTCACCTGAACTGGAGCGAATGTGACATCCGGTCACCAGGACCAAGCAAACTCCGCTCGAAAAGTTGTCCACAGGCGCACACTCTGTTGCAGAGCTCGAAGCCCAGAAGCTATACGCGCGGAGCGGGCTCCCTCCGATGGTTCACAACTGGAATGTCTATGCCGACGACGGGAAACTCATCGGATGTTTCGACAACTGGCTGGATCCAGTCGGCTACGTATGGGAAATCGACTCGTTCGAGCATCACAGTTCACCGGCGGCATACGAGAAGACGATGACACGTCGCGCCTCGGCACAGGGCTATGGCCTGGTCGTCGTGTCGCACACTCCGCGGGCCATCCGCACGCAACCAGAGGTCGTCATTGCGGACTTGCAGCGGGCATATCAGCTGGCGCTGCAGCGACCTCGCCCGAACGTTCGAGCGGTCGATCCGAGGCAGATGAGTCACTTGGCGTCGTCGATCCAGATCATCTGGCGGCCGGTCTGACCTGGCGAGGTGATTGGATGGTCGATCACGTGGTCCAGACGGTATCCCAGGCGCCGGGGTACGGCAAAGCTACGTGGATTCGCCGAGTCACAATGGATTTCGACGCGTCCAATACCGTCCAGCGTCAGCGCGATATCGGTCAGCGCTGACACGGTTCGTGTGATGACACCGTGGCCTTCAGCGTCGGTGGTCAGCCAGTAGCCGATCTCGACTGCTCCCGAGCCAGTGCGGCGCAGGCCAGCTTTGCCCAGTACGCCGTCGCTGGTGTCGGTGAGCACATAGTCGTAGACCGATCCCGAGTTCCACTGGACCACGGTGTCGGCGATTCTGGCTCGCTGGGTTCCTGCCGTGCCGGCGTCCGGGACGGCCCACTCCATCCATTCGGACAAGCGTTCGAGGTTCTCCGCGATGGCTTTCGCCACGGCCTCGGCATCAAATTCGCTCTCGCGACGGATGACGACACCGTCCAACTCGATCCGTTCGGGTGGCATGCTCGGCATAGATGAAAGTGTGTACGCGGCGGTGTCTGTAAGCGAACCGATTTCGACGTCCGAGCGGTGTTCCAAGGTGACCGAATGTGACATTGGCTAGTACACATGGTGACCGAATGAGGCCCTCGCACACTCTGAGTGACTGAAGGTGACATTCGGTCAGAAGCGGGTGACCGAAGGTGACATTCGCTCCAGGAACGGGGCGCATAGCAGCGAAACCTACGACGCTCGCCACGACCTCCAGGTCAGTGTGCCGACGATGATGACTGGGCCCGCCGGGCGCTCGGCCGAATACTGCTGGTACTTGGCAACGAGAGCGTCGATGGCAGCTTCGCCCTCGTCGGTGTCGGCGTCGATCACGCGGGCGGATCCGTCGGCGCGCACCCACCAGAGTTTGGTCCAGTCGTCGTCGTAGTTGTCGACGATGAGGCTCACGGCGGGGTCGGCGCGAATGTTTTCGAGACGCTGCAGCTTCCGGGTCGACTTTGGCTTCCAGTCGATGGCACTGACGAGTTCGTCGCCGACGCGTGCGAAGACGATGGGCACCAGGTGTGGTGTGCCGTCGGGATTGATCGTGGAGAGCATGGCGCGGTGGGCGCTGGAGAAGCGGCCGATCTCGTCGTCGATCTTCACGTTGTCGGCCTTCTCGGGTGATGCAGATGGCATTGGTTACGCAGATGCACTGTGCGCGCCGTTCTGGAGGAGGATGTTCTCGAGCTGAGTGGTAGTCATCGGACGACCCAGCAGGTGACCTTGCCCGAAGGTGACTCCGATGTCGACGCAGAAGTCGAGTTGTTCGGCCGTTTCGATGCCCTCGATGACGGTGTCCTTGCCGAGGTCGTGTGTGACTTCCACGACGGCTTTGCACAGGGCGGTCATCGCTCGGCGTCGGTGCAGGTCGCGGCTATCGAGGTGCTGGGTGAGGGATTTGTCGATCTTGAGGATGTCGACCGGGAGGGTGGCGAGGCGTTCGAGCGAGGAGAATCCGGAGCCGAAATCGTCGATGGCCACGAGGCATCCGCGTCGGCGAACGTCCATCAGTTGGTAGTGGACGGCGTCGGTGTCGTGGAGAGATTTGGATTCGGCGAGTTCGAGCACGAGCCGCCCCGGTTCGATGCCCATCCCGTCGATGATGTCGATGACGTCGGTCGCGAGTGTTCCGGCTTTGAAGTGCAGGGGGCTGACGTTGACGCCGACCTGAACATTCAGACAATTGCGCTGCCACGCCGCGATGGTGCTGCCCACCTGACCGAGGATCCAGTTGCTCAGCGGAATGATCAGGTCTGCTTCCTCGGCGAGCGGGATGAAACTGTCCGGTAGGAGTAGACCCAGTTCGGGGTGATTCCACCTGATGAGTGCTTCTGCACCGACGACCGCTCCCGAGGCGAGTTCGACGATCGGTTGGTAGACCATCTCGAGTTCGTGCTCAGCCATCGCGACGCCTCGTAGGCGCTCGACCATCTCGAGCCGTTTGCGGTTGCTGTCTCGCAGGTCGGTGGAGAACACCTGGTGACTGTTGCGGCCGAGCGATTTGGCGGCGTGCATCGCGGTGGTGGCGTCGTGCACCAGTTGGAGTGCTTCGGTGGTTTCGTCGTCGGAGGTGGCGACGCCGACGCTCGCGGTGACGGTGAGGCGCCGATCGTCGACTTCGAAGGCTGGTTCGAGAACGCTGGAGAAACCTGCGGCCAGAGCACGGGCCGCGATGGACGTACAGCCGCGGGCAATGACGACGAACTCGTCGCCGGTGAGTCTGCCGAGTGTGTCGGAGGGGCGCGTGGAGGCGGCGATACGTTCGGCGATGAGCTGGAGCAACTGGTCGCCGTGCGTTGGGCCGAGGGCGTCGTTGAATTCCTTGAATCCGTCGATGTCGACGAGCAGGACGCTGACCTCGTCGTCCAGGTTTCGAGTTGCGAGTTCTCGCTCGAGGAGTGCCTCGATCTCGTCCTTGTTCGGCAAGCCTGTGAGCGGATCGTGACGAACGACCTCCTCGGGCACCGTTCGCGTCACGTTCGTGTGGGTCAGGTAGACGCCACCGCCTTCGGCGAGGCGACTCGCGCGCAACCTGATGCGCGTGGCGGCGACGTCGTAGTCGATCACGTACACCTGCTGCTCGCCTGCGGCGACGGCCTGCAGACCTGCGAGAACAGCTGCGGCAACGCGATCACCGTGCTCAGCGGTTCTGCGGCACCGATCGAAGTAGTTTTCGCCCGGCGACCAGGGTTTGCTTTCCGGGTGGTGCGCCCAGTGCTCGGCCCAGGCGCGGTTGACCAACATGATTGTGCCGGAGTGATCGAGGACGACCGTTCCGGCGGGTACGGCATCAAGCATCGACTGGGCGAGTTCGTCCGTCCATTCGGTGACGGCGGAGTTCGCGGCGGCAGGGTTGGGCGCTGATGGCTCTCGGCTCATGCTCCCCCCCTGTGGCCGTTCGGCCGCGATGAAGAATAACGCGAAAGTATGGTTTTGCGCTATAAACAAGGTTTGCGCCCTGTTTTGCAGATGTTGGGGCGTCAGGACAGTCGAGTGCTGGTGCGAACCTTCAACGACCATTCGGCAGGTGGAATCTCGCGCAGGGAGCCCAGCACCCATCGGGCGGCGTCGTGTCCCTGGTCGTACAGCGACTGGGCGACGGTGGTGAGCCCGGCCGCCTCGGCGACGTCGGAATCGTCCCAACCGGTGACGGCGACACCGCCGCCGATATCGAGTACACCCAGAGCAAGATCGTCGCTCGAGGCGAGGACGGTGTCCACTTCGTAGTCGCGCTGCAGTGCGGTTGCGGCACGGGCACCTTCTGTACGAGCGTTCGTCGGCACGAAGGCCACCGGTATGTCGGCCCAGTCGAAACCGGCGTCGACGACGGCGCGGCGGTAGCCGGCCAGCCGAGCAGATGTGACGGGGAAGGTGGCCGCGGCCGGATCCGGGCCGAGAACGATTTCGCCGACGCGATCGCGATCACGCGGGAAGCTGATCACCGCGGGCCGATGCGCGCCGCGAAGTCCGACGGCGCCGATGGCCTGCGCGGCCTCGAGGTCGTCTATCCCGACCAGCTGGGTGCCTGGGTAGCGCGGCCCACCTTGGATGCAGATCGGCTTGCCGGTGCCGACGGCGATCTCGAGCACCGGGTCGTCGACGGCGGTGGTCCACAGCACGAAGCCGTCGACGTGAGCGTCTCGTACGCGATCGAGGTCGACGCCCTTGCGTGAATTGGGCAGGAGAACGAGTCCGGTATCGGTGTCGAGGCAGGCTTCGGCGATGCCGGACAGGAATGCACGGGCCTGCGCGTTCTCGAACGAGTAGGTGAGCTTTTCGGTCAGTACGACGCCGAGGTTGTTGGTTCTGCCGCTGCGTAGCGATTGTGCGGCCCGGTGCGGGCCGGTGTAGCCGAGGCGGGCGGCGGCGGCGCGCACCCGTTGCTTCGTGGCGTCCGAGACTCGCCTGGGCTGGTTGAAGGTGTACGACACGCTCATGGTAGACACGCCCGCTGCGGCGGCGACATCGGCCATCGTCGGGCGGGTGCTCATGGGGCAACCCTAGCGGCTTGGCGTGTGGTGTGTAACGATACACAACGTGCCTCGACTCAACACGATCCGACTTCTCGTACTCGCGGCCGCCGCGTTCGTCTACGTCACCGCAGAGACGTTGCCGATCGGCCTGCTGCCGGAGATCTCGGCCGATATGGGCGTCAGCGAGTCGAGCGTCGGTCTGCTGCTGACCTTCTACGCGTACGGTGTCGCCGCGATGACGCTGCCACTGATCGCCTTCGTACGTCGATGGCCACGCCGGCGCGTCGTGGTGGTGACGGTGGCCGCGCTCGCCCTTTCGCAACTGGTGTCCGCAGTCGCCGTCGGATACCCGATGCTCGTGCTCGCACGAATGATCTGTGCCGCAACACACGGAGTCTTCTGGGCAGTGGTCGCGCCGGTGGCGGCATCCCTCGCCGCCCCGGGAAAGAAAGGTAGAGCCATCGCCATGGTGTACGCCGGTACGTCACTGGCGCTGGTGGCCGGAAACCCACTGTCCGCGGCGCTGGGGCAGTGGCTCGGATGGCGAACGGCCGCGGCGTCCATCGGCGTCGTTTCGGCTCTCATCGCGTTGACGCTGTACCTCGTCTTACCCGTCATGACGGCGCCAGCTCGGGCTCGAACCGGGGCCTCGGTGCGCGGAGGGACTCCGGTGCTCGACCGATCGCTCGTGATGATCTGTATCGCAACGTTTCTCGCTGTGCTCGGCCACTTCATCGCGTACACCTACTTCTCGCTGCTCGTCGATCGCGGCGTGGGTTCGATCGGCACGACGCTGACCCTCATGCTGCTGATCTACGGGCTGTGCGGCGTGGCGGGTATCTGGATAGTGGGCAAGACATTCGACCGCTGGCCACGCCGATCCACCATCGGCGCACTGACCGCTGTGACAGTCGCACTCGCAGTGTTGTGGACGACACTGCAGTCGGCGCCGGGATCGCTGGCAGTGGTGGCGGTGCTGGCTATCGGCCTGTGGGGTCTGGCGTTCACCACCGTGCCAGTCTGCCTGCAATCCTCGGTCCTGAACACCCCTCGCGCCGACCCCGACCGTGCGTCGGCGTTCTATGTGGTCGCCTTTCAGTTGGCCATCGCCACCGGCGCCTTGATCGGCGGGGTGATCATCGATCGCAGCAGCATCGCAGTCGTCACCGCGACCTCCGCCCTACTGGTCGCGGCGGCACTGCTGACGGTCGTGCTCGCGCGCACGTCGTTCCCGGTCCGTCGGCGAGTCGAGCTGGTCGGGGTGTCCGGGTGACGCCGGGTGGCGCCGGGTGACCGAATGACGCCCTCGCACACTCAGAGTGACCCACGGTGACATTCGCTCACCTCAGCGGCGAACAAGCGGTGCACAGCCGACGAGAGAATGCCGATACCGTCGGTGGACAACACGGACTCCGGGTGGAACTGGACCGACTCGAATCCGTTGCCGCGCAGCGCATTGATGTCGGATCCGTCGGCCGAAACCAGCACTCCCGGCCTGGGCCCGCCTCGCGCGACGAAGGTGTTGTAGAAGCCCACCGTGCAGCGCTGACCGAACACCTCGGCCTCCTTCTGCACTCCCTGTTGCGGGCGGTCCAGTGCCATCACGTCGAACCCCAGAATGCCGGCGAGCACCTGATGACTCAGACACACCGCGAGCAGCGGCAACCCCGTCGAAAGCCGTTCGCGTACTGCTGTTTCTGCTCGACGGATGCGCGGGTCGCTACTGCTCCGCGGATCGCCCGGACCCGGACCGCAAACCAGTAGATCCGCCTCGGTTCCGGTGAAGTCTTCCCAGCGCACTATCGACACCTCCATGCCGAGGTGCCGAAGTTGGTGCGCCAGCATCGCCGTCCACTGATCCTCGAAGTCGACGACCGTCGCAGTTCTCCCCAGGAGACCGGGAAACACCAGCAGGGGTTGCTCGTCCAACCAGAACGACGCCAGCTTCTCGTTGCGGCGTCGCAACGCCTCGGCCACACCGGGATAGCTGTCCAGCCGCACGGCGTCGACGGCCCGCGGACGGGGTGCTTCGATACCCAGCGCTGCGAGCACACCACCGAGTTTCGATCGTGTCTCCGCAACCTCGTGCTCCGGTACCGAGTTGCGCACCAACGTCGCCCCCGCCGAGATCTTCAGCTCGCCGGACGGAGATATCTCGCAGGTGCGGATCAGAATGGGTGCATCCACCGTGCTGACGCCGTCGGACGTCTCGAAGAGCGCGAGAACTCCCGAGTAGTAACCGCGCCCGGACTTCTCGTACCGCTCGATGACGCGGGCAGCGTTCTCGATGGGTGATCCGGTGACGGTGGGAGCGAACATCGTCTCGCGCAGAATCTCGCGTGGGTCGAGGGCGGAGTCGCCGACGAGTTCGTACTCGGTGTGGGTGAGGTGCCCCATTTGCTTGAGCCTCGGCCCGATGACTCGTCCGCCTGCGGCGCAGATCCGGCTCATCATCTTGAGCTCCTCGTCGACCACCATGAACAGTTCGGCGCTTTCCTTCGCGTCGCCGAGGAAGTCGAGAACACCGGTGCCCGACGGGCCCTCGACGGGGTGGCGATAGGTGCCGCTGATGGGGTTCATCACAGCCGACGTGCCGTCGAAACTCACGTGACGCTCCGGCGTCGCACCGACGAGCGTGACCGATGGCGTGTGGACGAAGAACGTCCAGTAGGAGCCGGATTCACCGAGGAGCAGCCTGCGGAAGATCTCGAGACCGGCCCCGAGACCAGCCTCGAGGTTCGCGCGGAAATCTCGGCGGAGAACAAAGTTCGCACCGGCTCCGGTGCCGATCTCCTCGCGCAGCACCCGCGAGACAGCCGTCGCGTACTCGTCGTCCTCGGGAAAGAACCGGCCACCCGACAGCTCCAGGTCGGCCGCCGTCAACACCGCCAATACGTCGTCGATGCTCACTCGCGCGCGCTCCCGAACCCGTAGGCAGTGGAGCCGCGCGTCGTCGTCGTGGCACACGAACCCGCGTTCCTGGATCTGCCGATACGGCACCAGCGCGAGAACATCGGGGCCCTCGGTGTCCAGGCGCAGGGGGATGTCGGCGAGCGTGTCGACGGTGACGACATCGCCAACGAGTACGTCGACCCCGCGCTCGCGGGAGACGATCGCGAAGGGCTCGGCCCCGGCGATGGCCCTGCTCAACAATTCGTGCATCGGAAAACCTCTCGGATCGAAAAAGCCCCGAGGTGGTCCGGACATGAAAAATGGCCACCTCGAAGGGCGGCCACGGGTACTGCTACGCGAAAGTGTGGGCGCCTAGGAGCGCCACCACCATGATCCTGCTGTGGACGAGTTCGCGTACATGTCGAGTCACTCTACACACTGCCGGCGGCTTCGCCGCATGTGCGCGGAAATACGTGTCCCACTATGTATTTCCGCGCACATGCGTGTTTACGCGTCTTTTGCCCGGCGGCGCTGCTCCTCGGCGCGCGCTCGGCACTGCCGGAGGAACTCCTCGTCGGCCGCGGGATCGGTCGCGACGGCTCGACCCGGCTTCGCGTCGTACTCGGGGAACGCGGACCTCTCCCGACGACCACCCCCGGCGCCACCCCAGATGCCACCGTCGACGGGCCGTCCCGCGAGCAGCCACGCGATCGACCCCGCGAGCGGAAGAACACCACCAGCAACAACCACACCATCTTCGGTAGGTGACGGATCCCGCCCTCGTCCGCAGTGATGACGTCGATCAAGCAGAACACCCACAGCAACATGATGAGCAAGCCGAGATAAGGCACTCCGCGGTCCTCCCGTATGGACTGGCCCCTATTGAAGACCAGTCGGTCCTTTGCGTGGAGAACCATACAGTGAAGATCCGTACCGCGGGGGCCCGCGCGCGAGCTAGCCCAAACGGACCAGGACGCGCTCGATCGCGTCTATCCCGTGCCCCAGCTCCGCCTCGCCGATCGTCAGGGCAGGCCTGAACCGGATGGACCGATTTCCGCAACCCAGCGCCAGCACGTGCTCGGTGACGCGGAGTTCATCGAGGACGCGGTCGCGCGTGGTGGCGTCGGGAAGGGTGAAAGCGCACATGAGCCCGCGCCCACGCACCTCCGTGATGATCTCGTGGCGGGAGGCGAGCTCGTGCAGCCGCGCGAGTAGTCCGCGGCCGAGCGTCGCAGCCCGTTCGACCAGCCCGTCGGACTCGATGACCTCGAGAATCCGACGCGAGCGCACCATGTCGGTGAGGTTCCCGCCCCAGGTGGAGTTCAGGCGCGAGGACACCGTGAACACGTTGTCGGCGACCTCGTCGACGCGCCCACCGGCCATGAGGCCGCAGACCTGGACTTTCTTGCCGAAGGCGACCACATCCGGTTCGATACCCAGCTGTTGGTAGGCCCAGGCGGTTCCGGTCATACCGGCACCGGTCTGCACCTCGTCGACGACGAACAGGGCGTCGAACTCGTGGCACAGCGCCTGCAACTGCTGCAGAAACTGTGGACGGAAATGGTTGTCTCCACCTTCGCCCTGGATGGGCTCGATAATGGCGCAGGCGATGTCGTGCGGGTTGGCTTCGAACGCAAGGCGGGCCGCTGCCAGCGCGCCGGCCTCGAGGGCGTCCATGTCGGCGCCGTCACGAATGTACGGCGACGGGATACGCGGCCATTCGAACTTGGGGAACCGAGCGACCTTGACGGGATCGGTGTTGGTCAGCGACATCGTGTAGCCGGAGCGGCCATGGAAGGCGTGCTCGAAGTGCAGCACCTGGGTGCCGAGCGACTGGTCGATCCCGTGCGCTTCGTTCCAGCGACTCTTCCAGTCGAACGCTACCTTGAGGGCGTTCTCGACGGCCAGCGCCCCACCGTCGACGAAGAACAGGTGGGGGAGGCGGGTGTCGCCGAAAACGCGCGCGAACGTTTCGACGAACCGCGCCATCGCGACGGTGTAGATGTCGGAGTTGCTGGGTTTGTTCATCGCCGCTGCGAGCAGGTCGGCCCGGAACTGAGCATTCTCGGCCAGTGCGGGGTGGTTCATGCCCAGTGCGTTCGAGGCGAAGAACGTGAACAGATCGAGGTACTCGGTGCCGTCGCGGGCATCGACGAGGGTTGATCCGCGGGACGCCTCGAGGTCGAGCACCATCTCGAAACCGTCGGCGAGCATGTGACGGCCGATGGTGGTGTGTACCTGTCCAGCAGCATCAGCAGATGAAGACCGGTGCAATACTTGCGTCATGAAGGCCAATCTACGCGATAAAAGATTGCAACAAGGCTTCCAAACAGTAAAAAATCCGGCACGACGAGGCGTGAGCTAGATTGATGCTGCCCGCGTCCTCACCGGAAAGGTGCATCAAGACATGTCTTCTCCCGTCACACACGATGAACTGAGCGTCAGAACGCGAGCAATCCTGGGCCGCCTCGGTGTCACGGCCGATCTGGATGTGCCGCAGGCGCAGTTGCCGATCGTGGCGCGCTCACCTATCACCGGCGGAAATCTTGCGTCGCTGACGGCGGCCGGTGTCTCCGACGTGGACTCGGTCATCGCCGACGCCGCTACGGCCTTCACTCAGTGGTCGGCCGTTCCAGCCCCGGTTCGCGGCGGATTGGTCCGCGAACTCGGCGAATTGCTGCGCGAGTACAAGGACGATCTCGGCGCACTCGTCTCCATCGAAGCAGGAAAAATCGTGTCCGAGGGCCTCGGTGAGGTCCAGGAGATGATCGACATCTGCGACTTCGGCGTCGGACTCTCACGTCAGCTCTACGGCAACACTATCGCCACCGAGCGAGTCGGCCACCGGATGATGGAGCAGTGGCATCCACTGGGCGTCGTAGGCGTCATCACTGCCTTCAACTTCCCGGTTGCCGTGTGGTCGTGGAACACGGTGCTCGCCCTCGTCGCCGGTGACACCGTCATCTGGAAGCCGTCGGAGAAGACTCCGTTGACAGCACTCGGCGTCCAGGCGCTCTTCGAACGCGCCGCCGAGAAAGCGGGAGTCGACCCGAAGGTAGCCCAGCTGGTCATCGGTGACCGCGTCGCTGGTGAAGCCCTCGTCGACGATCCGCGAGTGGCGCTGCTGTCCGCGACGGGATCCACCAGGATGGGGCGTGCCGTTGCCCCGCGGGTCGCGGCGAGGTTCGGGCGGGTGCTGCTCGAGCTCGGCGGCAACAACGCGGCCATCGTGACTCCGTCCGCGGATCTGGATCTGACCACCCGGGGCATCGTGTTCTCCGCGGCGGGCACAGCTGGGCAGCGGTGCACCTCGCTGCGCCGGGTCATCGTGCACTCGTCGGTGGCCGAGGAGCTGGTGGACCGTGTCGCGCGGGCCTACGAATCGCTGTCCATCGGGTCCCCGTTGGATGCAGACACCCTCGTCGGGCCGCTGATCGACGCGCCCGCGTTCACGGGTTTCCAGAAGGCTCTCGACGCTGCCGCAGCCGACGGCGGCGTTGTGCGAGCCGGAGGATCACGTGTCGACCTGTTCGGTGAGTACGCCTACTACGTGCAACCGACCGTCGTCACGATGCCCGCGCAAACCGAGATCGTGCGGCACGAGACGTTTGCACCGATCCTGTACGTGCTCACCTACGAGACCCTCGACGAGGCCATCGCCCTGCACAACGATGTGCCGCAAGGACTGTCGTCGTCCATCTTCACCACCGATCTGCGCGAGGCGGAGCGATTCCTGTCGGCAGCCGGTTCGGACTGCGGCATCGCCAACGTCAACATCGGACCGTCCGGCGCCGAGATCGGCGGCGCCTTCGGCGGTGAGAAGGAAACCGGTGGCGGACGCGAGTCCGGATCGGACGCCTGGAAGTCCTACATGCGCCGGGCGACGAATACCGTCAACTACTCCAACGACCTCCCACTCGCGCAGGGGGTTCGCTTCACCTGAGCCGTCACCTCATCAGCCCGTCGACCAGGGCGTCGATGATGTCGTCGGTGGAAGTCGTCGGGTCGATCGGGTAGGTGAGTCGGTCGAAGAGAAGCCCGTCGATTGCGTAGTGGAACAGCGCCACCTCTCGCGCACCGCCGGGAAGTCCTGCCGCGAGGTTGAACTCGACGTCGCTGTCGAAGTTGGACCGCTGCCAGTTGCCGAGAACCTCCCTGACCTCAGGGCGTCGTGACGCCTCGAGTCGCAACTCGAACAGCGCCAACGTCACGTCGGGGTTACCCAACAGGCGCGCGACGATGTCGCGGATGTAGGCGGCAAACAACTCGGGTCCGGGCGGCTGCGCGGCGAGGGGTCTGTGAACGCTGGGGTCGGGCGCGAGACGCTCGCCGATGCGGTCGACAAGCCCGGAGACGACGTCGTTGCGCGAGCGAAAGTAGTTGGAGGCCGTGCCCTTCGGGACACCGGCTTCATCGTCGATCGCTCGATGAGTCAGACCTCGTGCGCCCTCTCGCGCGAGGATCCGCAGACCGGCGTCCGCCAGTTCGGACCGGCGTTGCCGATTGCGTGCCATGAGAAAAGGCTAGCGCAAGCACGACAGCTGTCGTAGTCTCCAGTAACCACTACAAGCGTCGTGAATGGAGTCGCTCATGCGTGAACTGGTCTACTACGTCGCAGTCAGCCTCGACGGCTACATCGCCGCTCCCGATGACTCGTTCGACGCGTTCCCGATGGAGGGTGATCACATCGACATGATCATCCGTGACTACCGGGACACGCTGCCGAGCGCCGCGCTCGACGCACTGGGGCTGACACCGGACCTCACCAGGTTCGACACCGTTCTGATGGGATGGAACACCTACGCGGTGGGCGTCCCTCATCCCCCGAACGGCCCCTACGCACACCTGAAGCAGTATGTGTTCTCCCATCGTGACATCGAGGTCGAACCCGCCGTCACGCTGACGGATTCGGATCCAGTCGAAGTCGTCAAGAAGCTGAAGCAAGAGAACGGTTCCAGCATATGGCTGGCCGGAGGCGGAGTACTCGCGTCATCGCTGATCGACGAGATCGACAGGCTGATCCTGAAGGTGAACCCGCTACTGATGGGTTCGGGCAAACGAATCTTCGCCGAGCGTGACTACGCGCCACTCGCCTCGTCACTCGTTGCGAGTACGTCGTTCGCATCGGGTGTTGTCGTCAACGAGTACACCCTGCGCTAGCTCACTCGACCGGGACGGCGCGGGCACGTAGCTGGTCCATGACGGTCGACGGTGGCCAGGCGCGTACCCGGAATCGAGCAGGATCGAGATCGCCGACGGGGGTGAGGCCGGTCAGCGCCTCGACGTCGGCGAACTGTACGAAGAACGGGTGTGCACCCTCCTGGCAGAACGCGACCAGGTCGGTGAGCGGCATCGTGGCGTCGGTGTTGTCGGCCCAGATCGTGACGGTTCGCGGTCCGAAGGGTGTTGCTTTGACGGTCACCTTCCCCACCTCCGACCGGATTCCGTCGAGTTCGTACTGACGGGTCAGCCAACTTCCCTGCGCCGCATACTCTCCCGTGATGTGGATGCAGCGGGCTCGTGCCCCGCCGACGTCCTCCGGGTGGATCTGATCGAACGTGACGACGGTGTCGTTTTCGTCGACGGTGTATGCCTGTGGCGACAACGCGCGGGAGGTGTGCACGTAGCGTTCCTCGGCCCTTCGGAAGTGTTCACCGAGCAGGGCTGGGTCATCGCTCGGTACGACCACGATGGTGTCCACGTCGGGCGCGAACGCGACGGGCGGGCAGCCGAAGCGCCCGCGGTGAGATGCGAGCCAGCCCGGATCGAGAAGCCACGACGTGAAGTATCGCGTGTCGTGCGGACGGTCGTCGACGAGACGTTGGACGGCTCGACCCTTCGTCGGGTCGGCGTGCTGCGTGAGGGCGGCGAGGTTGGAGCGCGCCGCCGCGAACACGGTGGCGGGGTCGATGCCCCACTTCTCGGTGGTGGCCAAGGACACGACCGTGCGATGGGCGGGCATGTCGACCACCACGAGTTCGTCGATGAGCGGAAAAACTCTGCGTGAAAGCAGCAGCGCCGACGGAGACCCGAGGGTATACGTGGACGGCTTCAGCACGGGTCTCAATCTCGGAAGGGCGTGGTTCCAGTCGACGGGCCAGTCCATCGACGACATGGTGGTCGACACGAAGTGTGCGACGTGCGCTTCACGGGCGAGCTCGGAGGTGCCCGACGCCTCGTCTGCGAATGTGTCTTGGAACAGTGCATCGAGGTGCAGAATCGAATTGCCGTCGTATCGAACTGCGAATGCCTCGGTATCGAGGCGCGGCTCGGTACCGCCCTCGGCGCGCACGCGCTCGATGACCAGGCGCGCGAGGCGCTCCTTCGAATCTTCGTTTCCCCCCACCCCGAGGATGGTAAGGGATCAGGCGGGGTGTGCGTAGCCCTTACGGCGCCTCTGCGCTACTCAGGTTGGTTCGGGTCCGGGTCGTCCGGGCTCGGATACAGGTATTCGTGTGGGTGGTGATGGTGGTTGATCAGGCCGCGACGGTTCGGGTCGACGGCCGCCGGTGGGTGCCATTGCGTCCGCCCCGGATGCCGATGTTCGGGCCCGGTCGTGGTGGTGGCCCAGTCGTTGGGGCCGTCCCCGACGAGTGGGTGGTGCACATCGCAGCCGAAGGTGAGCGAGTCGACATCGGTCGGCCCGCCGAGCGCCCATTCGGTGATGTGATGGACCTGGCTCCACGTGGCCGGACGCGTGCACGCTGGGAATGTGCAGCCCCGGTCGCGGGACATCAGGACGATCCGCTGATCAGCGGACGCAATTCGTTTGGAGCGCCCCAGGTAGAGCGCTCGCCCGTCATCGTCGAATATCGCGAGGTACTGATGAGCATGTGAGGCCATGCGGATGGCGTCGCGGATGCTGACCAGCGAACCGGTGCCGGTCACCGCGTGTCCGCACCCCTGCTGCAGCTCTCTGGCCGTCATGCTGATCACCGCAGTCACCGGTAGGCCACGATGAGTGCCCAGCGAACCGGAGGCAAGCATCTGACGTAGGACCGCCTTGACGGCATCGTGATTGCGCTGACCCTGCGAGCGCAGATCACGACCGGCGCGCGCCTGCTGCTGCCCTGCCTCTGCCGTGTCAGTGCCGCCGCCCGAGCCGCCACCCGTGCCGTTGCCGGTGCGCTCTGTCTCGTCCGGGGACTGATTCTGGGGCGCGGGGAGGTTGTCGTCGACGACGGGCTTCGTCTCCTCGGGGTTGCAGTTACCGGGTTTGGCGAGCTTGGCGAGGATGGGCTCGAGGTACGCCCGGAACTCCGCGTCGATGAGGAAGTTGCCCTTGCTCAACCCGTCGACACCTTGTTTGCCGAGCCTGAAGAAGCACTTGCTCGCCGGGTTCTTGTCGTTCTTCAGCTCGCCGTCCTCGTCGAGGAGCGCGTGCAGGCGCGCCGCAGCGACGCGGAGTTGCTCGGGCAGGACCTTTCTGGCGAGGTTGCCGAGCAGGTTCTCGGATTTGACCTTGGATTCGTGATCCACCTCTGCGGGCAGATGGCGGAAGAACTCATCGATCACATTCACGTGCGCCGCGTCGATGGTGCCGGCAGTGTGGGCTGCCGCAGTGGTCGGATACTCCGGCTCCAACGTCTCACCGGTCATGGCCCGGCGGGGTGCCATGCGCTGAGCGATCTTGATGCGCTTGCCGGCCACGCCGGGGTCGACGAGCAGCAGCCCTGCCAGGCGTGAGGCATTGGTCCGCTCGGGCAGCACCGCCAAACCGTCGCTCTCGATCAATTCCGTCAACCACGTGTGCGAGGTGCCGTGCATCGCGCGCGTCAGTGTTTCCATTCGGACCATCAGCGCTCGGTGATCGGCGTCGTCGAGGCTGCTCGTCTCGACAGCGGCCACGGCCGCCCAAGCCTTTTCGAGTACCTCAATTGCCTCGCGCAGGCTCGGGTTCGAGATCGCCAGCACACCACGTGTGCCAGACCCCGCCGCGCCATTGGTCTCACCAGTGTCACTGGTGAGACCCGCGGCGCGCTCCCCGATAAGCATGAAACCAAGATAGACCCACCCACCGACAAGTTTCGAACACCAGTTCGATCAGCCGATAGATGCGGCAATCGCGCCGATCACGCCGTCGAACTGGTGGCCTCCGGTCGGATATTCGCGCACGAGAGCCGATGGGAGCCGCGATGATCCGAGCGCCAGGTGCGCAAACGGCACCACGGCGTCGTCCCGGCAGTGATGCAGAGTCAGTGCGGCGTCCGGTTCGGGCCCGTGGAATGCATACTCCGCCACGTCCCACCCGTCGGGACTCCAGTCCGGCATTGCCAACAACACTGCTGCCGTCGGCGTTGTACCGCCCTCCGACAGCACGCGCAGCAGAATCGATGCCCCAAAGGAGTGCGCGATCACATGGTCGTCCGGACCCAACTCGGCGAGACGGGAGCGCATCGGTGCGGCCCATGCCTCGAAAGACATGTCCTCGTCGGAGAAGTGCGGCATGTCGACCCTCGCGCCGAGCTCGGCACCGAGCCCGGCTGCCAGGGAGCGATCCTCCTCATAGCCCCCGGCGCCGTGGAAGAACAACAGCATTCCCGCATCCTTTCTCTTTTGCCGAGATCGAAGTTACGTTGCGAATTCGAGCTGAATCGGTGCATAACCTCGATCTCGGCGGAAGGATCAGCCCCCGACGTATGCCGCCAAATGTGCGCCGGTCAGTGTGGAGCCATCGGCGATGAGATCGGCGGGCGTGCCCTCGAATACGATGCGGCCACCGTCGTGGCCGGCGCCCGGGCCGAGGTCGATGATCCAGTCGGCGTGCGCCATCACGGCCTGATGGTGCTCGATGACGATGATGGACTTGCCCTGCTCGACCAGCCGGTCGAGCAGGGCGAGAAGCTGTTCGACGTCCGCGAGGTGAAGCCCTGTCGTCGGCTCGTCGAGCACGTAGATGCCGCCCTTGTCGCCCATGTGCGTGGCCAGCTTCAGACGCTGACGTTCGCCGCCGGACAGAGTTGTGAGCGGCTGACCGATCTTGATGTAGCCGAGACCGACGTCGGCGAGACGTTCGAGGATCTTGTGCGCTGCGGGAAGTTTGACTCCTTCACCACCGAAGAACTCCTTTGCCTGCGCCACGGACATCGCGAGCACTTCGCTGATGTCCTTGCCGCCCAGGTGGTATTCGAGCACCGACGCCTGGAACCGTTTGCCCTCGCACAGCTCGCACGGAGTGGCGACGCCGGCCATCATCGCCAGGTCGCTGTAGATGACGCCGTTGCCATTGCACGTCGGGCAGGCGCCTTCCGAATTGGAGCTGAACAGGGCAGGTTTGACGCCGTTTTCCTTGGCGAACGCCTTGCGGATCGGTTCGAGCAGGCCGGTGTACGTCGCGGGATTGCTACGACGCGAACCACGGATGGCGGATTGGTCGACGGCCACGACATCGTCGAGCCCTGCCAGCGACCCATGGATAAGCGAGCTCTTGCCCGACCCGGCCACACCGGTCACCACCACCAGCACGCCGAGGGGCACGTCGACGTCGACGTTCTGGAGGTTGTGCGAATCGGCGCCGCGGATCTCGACCACCTCGGAGTACTCACGGACGGTCTCTTTCACTTTTGCTCGGTCGTCGAAGTGGCGACCGGTGATGGTCTCGCTCTGTCGCAGTCCCTCCACCGATCCCTCGAAGCAGACGTTGCCGCCGCCCGTGCCGGCTCCGGGCCCGAGGTCGATCACGTGGTCGGCGATGACGATGGTTTCCGGCTTGTGCTCGACGACCAGAACGGTGTTTCCCTTGTCCCGCAATCGAAGAAGCAGGTCGTTCATGTTTTCGATGTCGTGTGGATGCAGGCCGGTAGTCGGCTCGTCGAAGACGTAGGTGACATCGGTGAGCGAGGACCCGAGATGCCGGATCATCTTGGTCCGCTGCGCTTCACCACCGGAGAGTGTTCCGGCCGGTCGGTCGAGGCTCAGATATCCCAATCCGATCTCGACGAACGAGTTGAGCGTCTCCGACAGCGACTGGAGCAGCGGCGCAACCGACGGCTCCTTCAACCCGCCGACCCACGTGGCCAGGTCACTGATCTGCATGGCACAGGCGTCGGCGATGCTGATGCCCTTGATCTTCGAGGATCGGGCTCCTTCGTTCAGGCGGGTGCCCTCGCACTCGGGGCAGGTGGTGAAGGTGACGGCTTTCTCGACGAAGGCGCGCATGTGTGGCTGCATCGCGTCGACATCTTTGGACAGGAACGACTTCTGGAATTGCGGGACCAGCCCCAGGTAGGTCAGGTTGATGCCGTCGATTTTGATCTTCGTCGCCTCGCGGTAGAGGAGGTCGTTCATTTCCCGTTTGGTGAACTTGGCGATGGGCTTGTCGGGGTCGAAGTAGCCGCAGCCGCGGAAGATTCGGCCGTACCAGCCTTCCATGCTGTACCCGGGAACGGTGATGGCGCTCTCGTTGAGTGATTTCGACGAGTCGTACAGCGCGGTCAGGTCGATGTCGCTGACCGAACCCCGGCCCTCGCACCGCGGGCACATTCCGCCGGTGATGGAGAAGGCGCGCTTCTCCTTGGTTTCTCGGCCGCCCTTGTTCACCGTCACCGCGCCCGCACCCGAAATCGATGCGACGTTGAACGAAAAGGCTTGTGCCGAACCGATGTACGGTTTGCCGATGCGGCTGAAGAGGATTCGCAGCATGGCATTGGCGTCGGTGGCAGTCCCCACCGTCGAGTGGGGATTGGCCCCCATGCGCTGCTGGTCGACGATGATGGCCGTGGTCAGCCCGTCGAGCACATCGACGTCGGGCCGCGCCAGAGTGGGCATGAAACCCTGCACGAAGGCGCTGTAGGTCTCGTTGATCATGCGCTGCGATTCGGCCGCGATGGTGGAGAAGACGAGCGAGCTCTTCCCCGACCCGGACACGCCGGTGAATACCGTCAAGCGACGCTTCGGGATTTCGACGCTGATGTCCTGCAGGTTGTTCACGCGCGCACCCTGCACTCGGATCTTCTCGTGGGTGTCTGCAACGTGCGGTGTCGTGCTCATATGTCTATATCTCCATTTCGAGCGGGGACAGCGAAGATTCAACCAGCCACATGCTGAGTACGCAGAAGATTGCCTGTCGGATCGAGAACCGCACATTCCATGCACAAGACGCTAGTGGCGACGAGGAAGCCGTGCTTCTCGATTCTTGACCGAAACGGAGAACTCGGCTACGAAACGAACTCGGCGCCCACCCGTGGAGGGGTGGGCGCCGAGTATCGGTTATGTCGGATCAGGGAGCGGGCGTCACCGTGGTGGTCGGGACGGCCGTGGTGGTCGGGGCCGGCGCGCCTGTAACTTCCGGGGTCACGACGACGCTTCCGTCGATCGGAGCACCCTCGACTCCTACGACAGGCGCTTGGCCGTCGACAGGTGGTGCAACTGGAACGACCGGTGCGGGGACGCCGGGGACAGGCTCGCCCGCCACGAACGGCGCGACCGTGGTCGGCAAGACTGTCGTGGGTGTCGGAGACGCTGAGGCCGAGGACGGGGCGGCCATGGTGGTGGTCTCGGACAGCACTGCCAGACGAGCCTGGTGCTGCACCTCGGTGGACTCGATCGGCTTGCCGGCCTCGGCGTCCTTCGCGAGCTGCGTCAGCCACGCTGCGGCGTACTCTGCCGAGGTCATCGGCTTGCCGTTGGCCGGGTCGGAGTCACGCCAGTAGTCGAAGTGGTGTCCTGTGTCCGGCCCGAGCGTCAGACCGTACGGGTCGTTCATCAGCACCGGGACGGTGTTGGTGTTGGATCCGATGAAGCCGATGATCTCCTTGGCGATCTTCGAAGGCAGGTACGCGAGTCCGACGGCCTTCTCGGCGGGAAGAGGTTCGCCGTCCTCGTCGTTCTTGGCTTCCGCGGACACCTTGGTCGTCGGGTCGGCCGGGGTGTAGCCGGGCTCGGAGACCTTGATGAGTACGTCGAGGAACGTCTCGTCGCCCGCGAGCCAGTTGTCCTGACGGGCGATGTCGTTGAAGGCGGCCATCGCGATGCCGCCGATGACCATCGCCAGATCGGCTCCGGTGGCGGGTGTCAGTTGCTCGCGTTCGAGGGCGTCGACATTGAGCTGGCGGCCGACGTTGGCGGCGAGATGCAGCAACGAGGTGTTCTCGGGCATCGCGCAGGTCAGGTCGCCCTCGGAGCAGAACGACGCGACCCGCCCGTCGAGGCGTCCGAAGCCGCCTGCGGTGCCGGGGAGGGCACCGGCGCCGGCCGGGCCGGATGTGCTGTTCTGATACTTGGGGTCGAACCCGTCCGGGTTGGTTCCCGAGGCCGAGCCGGGGAACGGGTTGTCTCCGGCGCCGCGACCGGCGTCGGCGAGGATGACGACGCCGACGACGCTGTTGGGGTCGACGATTGCGTACTTGCCATCGGCCCCCGCGGTCTGATTGCCGATCTCCATCGCGGCGCGACGGGTGACGTCGGCGCCTTCGCTGTAGCCGACGATGGCGAAGCGGGTATCGGGGCACGCTGTGGAGATGGCGTTGATGACCGTGTTGGTGTTGGTGACGCCTGTGGTCACGGCGTTCTCGTACGAGGCCATGTCGGCCGGGTACTCGACGTAGACCGCCGCGTACGAGCCTTGCCCGACGGCGCCACCGGGAGCGTCGATGATGCGATCGACCCAGGGGCTGTCGAAGTCGTCCGCGAGCGCCGCGGGTAGGCGCGTGCCGTCGGGCAATGTGAGCATTTTGGTCTGGTCGGTGGGGGTGTCGTTGCGCCCGCCGACGGAGACGGTGACCATGTCGTAGCACGTCGATGTGGATGCGAGCTCCACGTCTGAGTCGGAAGTCGAGATGGTATTCGTGGTGAGCACCGCGGCACCGACAGCCAGCGCTCCCAGCGACACGAGGGCAACTGCACTCGTGGCGAGGCGCCGGCGACCTGAGAAGCCGCGATTCGAAGCGTGTGAAGACATCCAGTTACCCAATCAGTTGGCCCCGAACCGACCCTGCCCACGCGTGTCGCGTGAGCTACACCGGTTGTCGCGGTGACTGCCTTGTGCGTTACAGCTCTAGCGGGAGACCGTTGCGTAGATACCCTAGGGGGGTATGGTAGAAATGCGTGACAGGAAAGGGTGATGGACATGAACACGACGGTCAAGCTCGTCGGATTCGCCGCAGCAATAGCACTGGTGTTCTTTGCCGCGTATCTGATCGGCAGTGCGGTTGGGCCGATCGGCGACCACGCGCCGGCCGACCACGCGCCGACATACCATGAGATGAGCGGGGCATGACCGAGACAGAACTGATTCTGGGCGGCATGACGTGCGCGTCCTGCGCCAATCGCATCGAACGTAAGCTCAACAAACTCGACGGCGTGACCGCGACGGTGAACTACGCGACGGAGAAGGCGCGCGTGCAGGCCGAGGGCGTCCCCACCGAGGATCTGATCAAGGCCGTCGAGGCAGCGGGATACACCGCGACGCTGCCTGCCGCTGAGCGCGAACCCGACACCGAGGCCCCCGATCCGCTCCGGCAGCGCTTGATCGTCTCGGCTGTTCTGGCGGTTCCGGTCATTGCCATGGCGATGGTGCCGGCCCTGCAGTTCACCAACTGGCAGTGGCTGTCATTGACGCTCGCGGCCCCGGTCGTCGTCTGGGGCGCGTGGCCGTTCCACCGAGCGGCGTGGACCAACCTGCGGCACGGCACATCCACCATGGACACACTCGTGTCGATGGGCACCCTCGCAGCGCTGGGCTGGTCGCTCTATGCCCTGTTCTTCGGCACCGCGGGCACGCCGGGCATGAAGCATCCGTTCGAGCTGACCATCGCGCGCATGGACGGTTCGTCCAACATCTATCTCGAAGCGGCGGCAGGCGTCACCACGTTCATTCTCGCCGGCCGATACTTCGAGTCGCGGTCCAAGCGTCAGGCAGGCGCCGCGCTGCGCGCCCTCCTCGACCTCGGAGCAAAGGACGTGACCGTCCTACGCGGCGGCGTCGAAACCCAGATTCCCGTCGGTGACCTGGCCGTCGGTGATGTGTTTCTCGTGCGTCCGGGCGAGAAGATCGCGACGGACGGTGTCGTCGAATCGGGCGCCTCGGCCGTCGATGCCTCGATGCTGACGGGTGAATCGGTACCCGTCGAGGTCGCCGCAGGTGACGCGGTCGTCGGTGCCACCGTCAATGTCGGCGGACGGCTGGTGGTGAAGGCCACGCGCGTCGGGTCCGACACTCAGCTCGCGCAGATGGCCAAGCTCGTCGAGGACGCCCAGACCGGAAAGGCGCAAGTGCAGCGCCTAGCCGACAGGATCTCGGGCATCTTCGTCCCCGTCGTCATCGCTATCGCAGCAGCGACGCTCGGATTCTGGCTCGGCACCGGTGGCTCGGTCGCGGCAGCGTTCACCGCTGCCGTCGCCGTGCTCATCATCGCGTGCCCGTGCGCCCTCGGGCTCGCGACGCCGACGGCGCTGATGGTCGGTACCGGCCGCGCTGCGCAGCTCGGCATCATCATCAAGGGCCCGGAGATCCTGGAATCGACCAAGCGCATCGACACCGTCGTGCTCGACAAGACCGGCACCGTCACCACCGGCGAGATGACGCTGCTCAACGTTGTCGTCGCCGACGATGAGAACGCCGACGACGTCCTGACAGTCGCCGGCGCACTCGAGGCAGGCTCCGAGCACCCCATCGCCGAGGCCATCACCGCGAGCGCGCGAGAAAAGGGCGTGCTCCCGGACGTCGAGGAGTTCGCGAATGCCGCGGGCCTGGGGGTCACCGGGACCGTCGACGGCCGCGGCGTGGTACTCGGCCGCGCATCGCTGCTGGCCGACTGGTCCCTGACGCTTCCGCCGAAACTCGAGCAGGCGATGTCCGAGGCCGAACACGATGGCCGCACCGCCGTCGCCGTCGGGTGGGACGGCCGGGCCCGAGGTGTCCTCGTCGTCGCCGACGCAGTGAAGCCGACGTCCAAGCAGGCCGTTGCTGAACTGCGCGCGCTGGGGCTGACGCCGGTGCTGCTGACGGGCGACAACGAGGCCGCTGCCAGGAAGATCGCCGCCGACGTCGGCATCGAGGAGGTCTATGCGGGTGTGCTGCCGCAGGGCAAAGTCGATGTCGTCGAACGGCTGCAGTCCGAGGGCCGAGTCGTCGCGATGGTCGGGGACGGCGTCAACGACGCAGCCGCACTGGCGACGGCCGATCTGGGGCTCTCGATGGGCACTGGCACCGACGTCGCGATCGAAGCCAGCGACCTGACGCTGGTACGCGGTGACCTCCGGGCCGTCGGCGACGCTATTCGGCTCTCGCGCAGGACTCTCGCCACGATCAAAGGCAATTTGTTCTGGGCGTTCGCATACAACGTCGCGGCGATCCCGCTCGCCGCAGCGGGCCTGCTCAACCCCATGCTGGCGGGTGCGGCGATGGCGTTCTCCTCGGTATTCGTGGTGACCAACAGCCTCCGATTGCGACGTTTTCGAGCCGCATAGCGGCGACTTGTCTGCCACATAGGTCAAGATGGAGGTATGGCTGACGCAGTGGACGTACCGATCCGAGACGAGTCGATACGACTCGGACAATTCCTCAAGCTCGCGAACCTCATCGAGTCCGGCGCCGAAGCCAAAGGTTTCATCGCCGACGGCCAGGTCAGCGTCAACGGCGAGGTCGATGTCCGGCGTGGCAGGCAACTGCATCAGGGCGACGTCGTGTCGATCCAGGACGGTCCCAGCGCACGGGTCGTCAACGAGGGGGAACTGTGAAGGGCAGTGCGGTGAGTGTCGGTAAGGGCGGTTTGCCGAGGGATCAGGTGCCCGGGGCGTTCGACCACGATGCCAAGTCCTACGACCGACTCGTCGGCGCCAACCCGGGCTACCACGAGCACCTGGCCAAATCGGCTGAGCGGCTGCGGATTCCCGGGCAAGGTAAGGGGCTGCGGCTGCTCGACATCGGTTGCGGGACCGGAGCATCCACCGCCGCGTTGCTCGCCGCGGCGCCGCATGCCGAGATCATCGCCGCCGACGCGTCCTCCGAGATGCTCGAGATGGCCCGCGCCAAGCAGTGGCCCGCCAATGTGACATTCGTGCACAGCCGGGTCGAGGACCTGCGCGAGAACGGTGTCCACGGCCCGTTCGACGCCATCCTCGCCGCGTACTTGATCAGGAACGTAGACGATCCGGACACCGAGCTGAAGTCGTTGTTGTCGCTGCTGAAGCCCGGCTCGTCCATCGCGTTCCACGAGTACTCCGTGAAGGATTCGTTGCGCGCCAGGATGGTGTGGACGCTGGTCTGTTGGGCCATCATCATCCCGCTCGGCTATGCGGCCACCCGCGACCTCGTGCTCTACAAGCATCTGTGGCGCAGCGTGGCGAGCTTCGACGGGGTGAAGGCCTTCTCGAGGCGTATGCAACGAGCCGGCTTCACCAGCCTGGACACCGAGACGATGACGGGCTGGCAGAACGGCGTCGTACACACATTCCTGGGGGCACGGCCGGAGGAAAACGCATGAGCGACCGCCGACGCGTCGTACATCCGGCGGGGGACGGCTACCCGGACGCCGGTTCGCTGGCGAAAGTTCCGCGTGTGGCCGTCGTCGGCGGCGGAATCGCTGGGCTGTCCGCGGCGACCGCCCTGGCCGAACGGGGTATCCAGGTCGTCGTCATCGAGCGCGAGGACTATCTCGGTGGGCGGGTCGGTGGATGGTCGACGACGCTCGACGACGGTTCCCCCGTCACCATGAGCCGCGGCTTCCACGCGTTCTTTCGGCAGTATTACAACCTGCGGAACCTGTTGGAGCGCACCGATCCTGGACTGAAACGTCTGCATGCCGTCGATGACTACCCGCTGATCGACCACACCGGCAGGATCGACGGATTCAAGGGGCTGCCATCGACGCCGCCGCTCAATGCGTTCGCCTTCGTCAAGCGCAGCCCGACCTTCGAGTTCAAGGATCTCACTGCGCTGAACGGATTGGCTGCGCTGCCACTGATGACGGTGAGCGTGCCCGCGACGTTCACCGAGCTCGACGACGTTCCGGCAGCAGAGTTCCTGCGTCGCATCAATTTCCCCGAGGCCGCCCGTCACCTCGCCTTCGGGGTTTTCTCGCGCAGCTTCTTCGCCGACCCCGAGAAGATGTCTGCCGCCGAGTTGGCGATGATGTTCCACATCTACTTCCTCGGCTCCTCGGAGGGATTGGTCTTCGACGTCCCGACCGGCCCGTACCCGCAGACACTGTGGAACCCGCTGGCCGAGTATCTCACCGGGCTCGGCGTCGAGATCCGTACAGGCACGTCCGTGGAGAAGATCGAACGCGGCTTCCGCGTCGACGGCGAGAACTTCGATTCCGTCGTGCTCGCCACCGATGTCGGCGGACTGCGGAACATCGTTGCGGGATCGCCCGGTCTCGGTATCGACGAGTGGCGCACCCGGGTTGCGTCGATGGAGAACACGCCGCCGTTCCTCGTCCACCGAGTGTGGTTGGACAAGCCCGTCAACGCCGACCGACCGGCGTTCATCGGCACCGGCGGCATGGATCCCATCGACAACATCAGCGTCCTCGAACTCTTCGAGGACGAAGCAGCCGAATGGGCCTCGCGCACCGGAGGATCGGTCGTCGAACTGCACGCGTACGCCGCCACCGATTCCGAGGACGAGACCCGCGAGCAGTTGATGGCGCGGATGCACGAGATCTACCCGGAAACCGCTGCTGCAAAGGTGGTGGCTTCACGATCGGAATGGCGTGACGACTGCCCGATGTTCGGGCTCGGGCATTTCGCCACGCGGCCGACCGTCCGCACCCCCGAACCGGGCCTGGTTCTCGCCGGCGACGGCATTCGCATCGACCTGCCCGTTGCACTCATGGAACGGGCAGCGACGACTGGACTACTGGCCGCCAACACACTGCTGGCCGGGTGGGCTGTGCAGGGGCACGATATTCACACCGTGCCGGTCCGGGGGCGGTTCAAGCTGTTCGACGCGATCGCGAGGCTGACCGCGAAGTTGTAGGGCGGCTCCGGTCAGCCAGCTGCCCGACCTAGCACCCCTTTTGCAGAGCAAGCACCCCCATTCGCGTCCGAACGGGGGTGCTTGGTCGGCAAAAAGGGTGCAGACTCAGCTCGCAATGCCCTTCGATATCAGCTCAGTCGCGTTGGTTGATTCGAATGAGGTTGCCGGCTGGGTCGCGGAAGGCGCAGTCGCGGACTCCGTAGTCCTGGTCGGTGGGTTCTTGGATCACGTCTGCTCCGGCGGCTTCGAGTCGCTCGTAGAGGCCGTCGAGATCGTCGGTTGCCAGCGTCACCGCCCCGTAGGAACCCTTGGCGATCAATTCCAGGATGGTGCGGCGTTCGTCGTCGGTGATGCCCGGGTCGACGGCCGGTGGGTGCAGCACGATGGATGTCTCGGGGCGTCCGACTGGGCCGACGGTGATCCAGCGCATGTCTTGGTAGCCGACGTCTTTGCGAACCTCGAAACCGAGGGTGTCACGGTAGAACTGCAGTGCGGCCTCGGGATCGGTGTGCGGGAGGAATGCGTAGTGAATGCTGATGTCCATGCACGAGACGCTAGCCCCGACTATCGGGGCCGCGCTTCTCGATTCTTGACCGGTTTGGTGACCTGCTTGGCCAGACACGGAGGGATGCCGACTGCAGCCTGAGAATGATCGCGGCGATACAGGCTCGGCGACACACCCACGAGTTCGGAGAATCGGGTGCTGAAAGTTCCGAGCGAGGAGAACCCCACCGTGAAGCACACCTCGGTGACCGAGAGATCTCCGCGACGCAGCAGTGTCATCGCGCGTTCGATACGCCGCGTCATCAGGTAGGAGTACGGCGCCTCCCCGTACACACGTCGAAACTCCCGACACAGGTGTCCGACCGACAGATTGGCGTCGCGGGCGAGTGTCTCGAGGTTGAGCGGGGTGGCGTACTCACGGTCGATTCGATCGTGGACCCGCCGGAGGATCGCGATGTTCCGTAGCCGTTGCGCTTCTGCGGAACCGAGGGCCATACCTGGCATCGTGCACCTCGCACCCGCGCAGCCGCAACTACAACCCCTTCGACCGCAGCTCGTACCGACGCTCGGCGTAGTCGAGGTCGTCCTTCCACAGGCGCGCTGCGGTCCAGCCCATCGCAGGCCGGAGTAGCGGCGCGACCTTGCGGGCCATCTGGAAGCCAGGCCGGTCGGAACTGGCGACCGTTGCCTCGATGACGGCGGTGCGCGGCTTGCCGTCGGGGCCGGGGGCCATCGGCGTCGCATGGGTCTCGACGACGCTTCCCGCGCCCTCGCCTTCGAGAATTCGCATGACGATGGTTCGTGGTCCGGGGCAGACGAACTCGGCTCGCACCGGGACACCGATGCCGCGGCTGACGCGGAAGGTGACGTCGACGATGAAGCGGTCGTCCTCGTCGGGTACGTCGATGTCCGTCGGGGCTTCGATGACCTTCAACCGTGCGAACGAGTATGGATGGAACCAGGCGCCGTGCCACGGGTCGAGACGGTTGGCGACCACGTCGTCCGGCTCGCAGATGCCCGTCAGCGTGACCACTGCGTCGACGCTGGTGTCTGCGGGTGGGCGGATCGGGACGATGGGAACCGGCGTCGGTTCCTCGCCGCCGAGGTCGTCCATCCGAACCCAGACGAGGATGCCGTCGTCGAAAGCGGGGAAGGGACGCCAACCGGGGCGGCCTTTCGGGCCGAGCGGCATGCCGTGCCACAGGCAGATGAGGGTGTCGCACTCGATCTTCGCTTTGTCCAGGGGCGCGCCGAGGTGCGGGCAGGCGCCGGGGGCGATATGGATGCCGCGGTTCTCGTCGCGCCAGGCAACCAACTCGGTGTCGCCGATGTGGCGGCCGAACGGCTTGTCGGTACCGATGTCGCGGCTGGCGGCGAACACGAACCAGTTGCCGCTGGGACGAGTCTTCGCGCGTTTGAGAGCGGATTCGATGACCTGGGGGTTGGCGCCCTTCCAGGTGGGTTCCTGCTTGGCCCATGCCTCTGACGGAAGCGGTTGCAGGGGCAGGTTCTTCGGCCAGCGCTTACGCAACCCTTCCAAGGCGACCATGAGGTTCCCGCTTCCGTTCGAGGTACCGACGTTTCCATTGTGCCCGAACGCGGCAGTGCCGCCGGTGTAAGTGGCTGGTTCAATATGGAACATGAGTGCGCACGTGCGCACTCATATGTAGTGTTGGTGACATGCTGTACTCCGCGTCGGGCAGTGTTCTGGCACTCCCGGTGTTTCGCCGTCTGTTCACCGCGCAAGTGGTGGCCCTGGTGGGCACTGGGCTGCTCACGGTCGCGTTGGGATTGTTGGCGTACGAGATCGCAGCGAGCGCCGCGGGTGCTGTGTTGGGCACGGCACTCGCGATCAAAATGGCCGCCTACGTTTGTCTCGCGCCGATAATGTCGGCGCTGACGGATCGGCTTCCACGCAAGACTGTTCTCGTCGCGGCGGATGTAGTTCGAGCGGCGACGGCATTGGCACTGCCGTTCGTCGATCAGGTGTGGCAGGTCTACGTGTTGATCTTCGTTCTTCAGGCGGCGTCGGCGACATTCACTCCCACCTTCCAAGCCGTCATCTCGTCGGTCGTTCGGGACGAGAACCAGTACACCCGGGCATTGACCTTGTCTCGGCTCGCCTATGACCTCGAATCGCTGCTGAGCCCGCTCCTCGCCGCCGCCCTGCTCACGGTGATCAGTTTCCACACGCTCTTCCTCGGAACCTCACTGGGCTTCGTGCTGTCCGCGGCCATGGTGATGTCGACAGTATTGCCCAAATATGCTGCGCCCGAACAAGTAGCGCCCTTCTTGCAGCGTGCGACCAATGGCACCAGGGCGTTCCTCGCCAACCCGGCCTTGCGCGGGTTGCTGGCGTTGAACGTGGTGGTCGCGTCCGCGACGGCGCTGGTCGTGGTCAACTCGGTGGTTTATGTTCGCGACCTTCTCGGTGGTTCCAACACCGGAGTCGCCATTGCATTGGGTTTCTACGGCGCAGGTTCGATGGCCGCCGCGCTGTGCATCCCGCGCATCGTGGTGTTCGTTTCAGACCGGCGGCTGATGCTGGGCGGAGCCGGTGTGGCCTGCGGCGGCACGGCGGCAGCGGCTCTCGTGGCGGCGACGGCAACCGGGGGAGCCGCGGGGTGGGTGGCGCTCGGGCTGGTGTGGTCGATGATGGGAGTGGGAACCTCGGTGATCGGTACTCTTGCCGGCCGAGTGCTGCGCCGCGAGTCCGACGAACACACACGTACCTCCATCTTCACCGCGCAATTCGCGTTGTCGCACGCCGCATTTCTGTTCACGTACCCGGCCGCCGGGTGGATCGGGGCGCAGGGAGGCCAGGTCGCTGCCGCGATGGTGCTGGCGACCTTGGCTACACTTGCCACATTGTCCGCAGCACGACTGTGGAGTCCCGCCCAGATCTCCGTCGTCGCCTCCGCCTAGGGAGAACACAAGTCGATGCCAGCACCGGAGCACGAGCCGCAGGCCAGCCTGGACCACGGCGAACCAGACGCCGCTCGACTCGCGTTGGCCAGTGACACCTTTCGGATGCTGTCCGACCCCACCCGACTGCACATCCTCTGGCTGCTCGAGCGTGGCCCCGCGGATGTGAGCGCGCTGACGGCCGCCACCGGAACCTCTCGCACCGCCGTCAGCCAGCACCTTGCAAAACTTCGATTCACCGGCATGGTCGAAACGCGCAAGGACGGCCGCAACGTCATCTACAGCCTCGACGACGGACACCTCGCCCGCCTCGTCCGAGAGGGACTCAACTTCGCTGCCCACAAGGCCACCGGCGAGCCACCGCACGAATAGGCGTTCAGCCCACGGGCCGAGTTTTCAGCTGGATCGAGCTAGTCTGTCGATAATCACCGCAGCGGCAGGAGTTCTTGGCTGTTCGCGAACATATGATCTCCACGAGTGGTGGTAGTCAGCGCGGGTCAGTATTCGATGGTGGGCGGTTTCGGGTCTGTGAAGTCGCAATCACCGACCTGGGTCTTCATCTCTTTCGTGTATCCATTGTTACGGGCGCGCTCCACGGTTTCGGAGTCGGCGTACGAGTTGGGGATGACCCCGAAGGCCACGCTTTCCGGTCCGTCGGGATCAGGAGGCACCGTCAGTGACGCTGACAGTGGGTCGAGAACACAGGTAGCCAGGACAGTCAGTGATGCTGGATCGGCCGTCGGGTCTGTGGGATGTGTTTGGCCAGGGCCACGGAGTGCCACGATTCGGGGTACGTATTGGTCGAGGGGGAGTTCGTCGGGGTACCCGATGGTCACCAACGCGATGTCGAGCGTCGTCCCGAGGGTCTGTTCCAGTTCGATGCTTTTGGTCCCTGCAGTACAGCTGGTGGTCGCGACCACGGCAGCGCCGATCAGCGCGAACATGGCAGAAGCGCTGCGATGGTGAAGATTTGCAGATTTAGTCATTGGGGAACCTTTGCGATAGCGATACGGAACAAGTGGTCGAACTCGGCCCGGAGTTCCGGGGGCAGTTCGGCTCCCGACTGTTCGAGAATGACAAAGTACGGGCCGATCCAGGCATAACCGGTGCGGCTGTACAACATCTGCGGCGGAGACGTGTCCTGAGGAAACATCGAAGTAATGGTGGCGGTTTGTTCGATGACCAAGACGTGGTCGGCTGAGATTCCGTCTGGCCCGGTGGTCTGGGTCAGTTCATAGGCGCTGCTTTCGGCGGGTTGGCCGTTGATCGTGCGAATAGCGACCGCTGACGAGCACGTTCCGAGATACATTTCCTCGATCAAGCTCGGGGTTATTGCACTACTTTCAACCAGAATCGTCGCGTAGAGCGTACTAGTAGGAGTTTTCGCTTCAGCCATCGCAACGTCCGACTCGAGCAGAAGTTGAGCCTCCTCCTGCCGCGGTGCTTTGCATTCCGGCGGTTGGAAAGTGGTTGTTTCGAGAGCCTCGACTAGCGACCGACCGAGGCCTCGAGCGTCGGAAAACAGCAAGTATTCGGTTGCCTCCGGGAAGTCTTTGGGCGAGAGGATCAAACCATCGGTGTCGTCACCGCTTCCACAGCCGACGAGAAGGCTTCCGCTCAGCACCGCGACACCCAGCATTGCCAGTGGCCAGGAAGCGTGCATTCGAGGAATCTCCTTGGAGGCGTGTAGGATTCACTGGTGTCAGGTGATCTTGGGGACGTATGCGCCCATGCTTGATCAAGGCGGGCGCGAAGGTACCCTACCCGCAGAGCCCGGAGATAGAGAGCCGATAAATGTTGAAAGTTCTACGATTTCACGCTTCTCTGACTGCAGATGGTGCCCATCTCACTGTGTGGTCGCTCGAGAAATAAAGTCGTGCATGAGTGGCCTACTGCGAAACTTTTCGGTAGTTAGCAGAGCAAATCGGTTGTGATATCCGCCATATCGAAACTTGGGCGCTCTCCCTGCTCACGGGCTTGTTGAGATGTATCTGTTACCTGAAGTCCGTCGTAATCGCGCGTTTCGGTGCTTCGTGGTCGCGAGATGGAACAGCGCGGTCAGTACTTTCCGGTAGCTTGATCGAACTAGTTTTCAGCTACCAGCAGGGTTGCTGATCTGAATGTAGGAGCGTCGCATGGCAACCGAAGCGAAAGCCCGATCATCTCGCCGCCGTTCGAAGGCCGCGGCGGGGCTTGCGGTGTGCGCGGTTGCTGCGTTGTCGTCCGCCTTGGTTTCTGCAACTACTGCCTCGGCGACGCCGACGGCGCTGCCCGACAAGATCGTCAACACGGTCACCGATGATGGTTGGTCTTTGGATCTGGCCGCTACGGAGTTGTCGGCGAACCCGGTGCCGAATCTTGCCACGACGGCGTTCACTCGTGAGGGTTTCGTCTCGGCGAAGGTCACGGGCACGATCACCGGTAGCGGCGATTCAGCTATCAAGACCGGGTATGTCGAGCAGGGACTTCAGGTCGGTTGCCAGGTCGATGTGAGTTCGGGACTTGCTGTGGGTCTCGGGTTTTCATTGGGGCCCTCGGTGGGTGTGAGTATTTCCGGGGTCCCGTCGGTGAATCTCGGAGTGAACGCTTCGGTGAACCCGAGTATCCAAACCACGATCGCCCCGGGCACGATCACGACAATTCCGTTGGGCAAGAAAGACCTCGAAGCGGCAAAGGCGTCCATCACGGTGGAGAACGTGCACGTGAAGATCGATGCGTGCATGGGCCCGGTCACCATTCGTTCGTACGCCCAGCTGTCGGTATCGACGGCAACGACGGACAACACGTTGTTCGTGTACTCCGACCCGACCTGGCTCTGACTCCTCGACTGCTAGGCATCTCGCCTGTTCACACCTTCATCGCTGACAGTTGCTCCGTAGCCCGACATGGGTGAACGGCGGAGCGCTGTCCAGGAATGCTGTTGTCCGCCTGCGCTATCGACCCTTTGGAGCTCGTCATGACCGTCCGCAACACCGAACAACTCGATGGCCGAAACCGCAGCGGTGAGTCGAGTGCGACGTCGAAGGCAGTGATTGCCACCAGTGCCGGGTTGGGACTTCTGATCGCGGCTTTCGCTGTGATCGACAAGCTCGGCACCTGGGCGTCCGACTACGGCACAATTGTGGTCTATCTGGCGTTCTTCCTGTGGGTATCGATCGCGGGACGGGTGTTCTGGTGGGGGGCTGACACTCTCGTCGCCACCGTGCGGCGGAAGTCGGACGCCAGTGGTGATCACAGGTGACATCGGCTCTGACACTGCGGCGGTCGGTTGCCGGGGCTCTTGCCGCCGGTGCAGTGTTGACCGGAGTTGCCGGGGTGATCGGTGCCGGGGCCGCGTTGACTGCTGCTCCGGCGTACGCAACCCCAGAAGAAGATTGCGAGGCGGTACGGGCGCGTGATCATCAGATCTACTTGAACTTGATTGCCTCATTGCCGCCGGGCTCGCCGATTCCACTCGAGTACATCAACCCGTGCCTGACAGCGCCATCCTCGACGGTGACGGTTGCGCCGACGACCACCATCGGAATGCCTGGTGCGCAAGCTCCGGGTGGTGGACCCAGTGTCGGGGCGAATGCTCCGACGAACTTTCCCACCTACAACGGCACGCCCATCGTCCCCGTGCCCGGAGACTCATACCCGGAACCTCCGGGCTCACCTCCTCGGTCCGACGTCGACGATCCTGCGGGTGTGCTGGTTCCGTCGACGCCCCCCGCCCTCACACCGGCACCGCCGCAACCGACTGCGCCGGAACCGGTGGCAACGACACAGGATCGAGACCCCGGACCGATATCGCCGGCGACAGCCAATGAAGCGCCCGCGCAATCGGACGCGACTCCTTCCGTCGCACCGGCGGGGCTCGCCGACAACGGACGCGATCGCTACCTCGAACTGCTTCTTATCGGCACCGCAGGGTTCACCGCTGCGGGGATGGGGGTCCGTGGACGCCGCTCACCGTTCGGTTCGCGAACACCGTGGAGCGGGCGCACACCGGAGTCGCTCCTGTCCCAGGCCGTGGCCACGATCGCTTCGCCGTTGATGCAATACGCACTGGGTGGTCAGTCGAAGATCACCGTTACCGAACCCGACGGTGGACGCCGTACGTTCTTCCTCATCCATGACGACACGTCCTCCCATGAAGCGGAAATCCCGGTGGATGTACCGCCCGGTGGACGCATGGCTGTCAATCCGAGTGGCTCGGTGACGGTATTCGATGCAGACGGCAACCCGGTGTCTATAGTCGACGCGCCGTGGGCGTACGACGCCGACGGCGCCTCCATCCCGACGCACTACGAGGTGCGCGACGGCCGACTAATTCAGAAGGTTTATGCCGACGAAGCGTCAGCGTACCCAATCCTGGCAGACCCTCCGCAGAAGAGCATCGGGATGGTCGACACCACCGGACGGACCGATGGCGAAACATGGACCGAAATCCTCCCAGGAGGTCAAACAGCAACGCACACACTGATAAACGCGGAAGCTGTCGACACTCGCATCACCCGCGAGGACAACACCTGGACCGACACCAGAACGAACGACGACGGCCGCGGGAACGTCAACACCTGGTCCGACGACAGTTGGGGCACAGCCTCGTACAACAACACCGACGTCGATGCGGACGCGTCCTCGACCGACACCTGGATCAGTGGCAGTCCCACCACCGGTGCCGCACCGGATGCCGTATCCGAGACAAACGCTGCGAACACCGCGGACAGCACCGTGGTGGGGAACCAGGACGGAACCACCTCGACCGCCAATTGGGCCGCCAACGAAGACGGTTCCTACGACTCGGCCATCACCAACCCAGACCAAACCAACTCATACGTGCACTCCGGCGCGCTCGATGAAAACAATGACAACTACACCACCACTCGCAACCCTGACAACACTCAGTCGGTGCTGACCCCCGAAGGACAACTCATCGAGTTGGACTCGGAAGGCAAACCCGTCGACCTGTTCGATGAGAACAGCGAAATGAACACCGCCTGGAATCCGCACACCGAACAGTGGGAACCTGTTCCGAACTCGATGATCCCACGCACGACATCTCATGCTGAGCCGTCCAGCGGAGACGACACGAACTGGACCTCTCAATTTGGCGGGATCAACGTGGTTGGCGGAATCGTTGATGCCCAAGGACAGTTGGCGGAACAGTACATGTCACCAAAGCCTCAGAAGATGTCGATGGCTCAAGGAGCATGGACTGGCGTCAAGAGCCTTGCGAAACCCATACCTGCCTTGGGTTGGTTCGTAACAGGGGCGGCAATTGCGTCCGATCTCAAATCCGAAAACCCGCCGAGCGTTGCCGAATCGGTGGCCACCAATGTGGGAGGAACTGTCGCCGCCGCAGCAGTGGGTGGTGCAGTACTTGCTGTCGGTACCGCCCCAGTGGCCGTTGCGGTGGTCCTCGGCGTAGCCGCTGGTTACACTGCGGCGTGGGCGATTTCAAAGTTCTGGTAGTTGACGATGATGTGCGACAGAAGCTTAGGTAGATCGATGAGTTCGCGTACGGATTTCACATACACACTCCATGATCAATGGACTCGGAAACGCGGCGAACTGGGTTGTTTTGCCCTCCTTGTTGGTGTGATACTCATCGCCATCAGTTCGATCGTGGTGTACGAGTCGTCCTCGGACGTAGTTTTCAGGGTGGGGGCGCTTGCTGCGGTGTGCGCCGCAGTATGTGGAATTTCATTGGCGGCGTTCGTAGCCCTTTCTCCGCGACCCGTTCCAGACGCGACCGAGATAGGTCACGGCAGCACTTTCGCCATGACCGCCCCCACCCGGTGGGCATCGGCAGTATGGCTGTGGTCAGGCTTGGTCTCTGGTGGGCTGTCATTCATCGGTGTGGGCTTGAGCTACGCGATCAGAGTCGAGGTAATTTCGTTCAATGCGGGTTTGTGGCTGATGTTGGGCGCTGCGGGAGTCGGTGCGAGTATTTTCTCCCCTCTGCGGTATATCGGTAGGTTTCGTATCGACATCGAACGCGATGGTATTCGTATGGAACTCGGCCGTGCATACAGCGGATATGTGCGGTGGGCAGATATCGAATCGGTCGAACCTGCAGCGCGTGGGCGATACGCCCTCGACCTTGTACTGAAACCCGGTGTTCGGGTCGAGAACACCTCGCAGTGGTCACCGCTCTATCGTCTGTGGGCGGGAGTCATCACCGAAGCATCGCCCTTTCACGATGGCTATGTTCGCCTCGAATGTGGCGGGTGGACGGGCGACAAGAGTGCTCTCCTGGAAGAAATCGTGCACCACGTCCCGACACCTGACGTCCTCGACCCGGAAGCAGCGGATACGTGAATAGTCCAGACTTGATGTCGATTGCCGCCCTGGGCATCATGGCAGTTCTTGCAGTGATCGCTATGGCCCTGTCCGAGGCAGCGTTCGTGTTCGGTGCGTCGGTCGCCGCGCTGGTGTTCATTGCCGCCCGTTCGCTGTCTATCCTCGTTCGGCGACGACGTCGGCAACATCGGGCAACGCGAGCAGAGTAGAAGCTGCACATTATCAGCGTCTACCTCAGCGGCACAGGTTCTTACAGGAGCCATCGACCCGATGCCGGACAGGCCGATTTCGAGCTCTACTGCCCGGTCGGCTACGAGCAACCTATCCAATTGGCAGAAGAGGGCGGATACAGCGGGGTGTCCTGGTTGTAGCCGCCGCGACTGTATTCGGCGTCGTGCTTGAAGGTATGGCCATGGGGTTCGGTGCAGCGTGGGCAATTTCCAAGCTCCGGTGATGCCGGGCTGGAGTCGATCTGGGTAAAGGAAAAACTTGTGAACTCCAATGCGGAGATCGTTAACGCGCAACACGCACACTGGACCAAGAGGCGTCGTCAGCTTGGAGCTACCGGCGTCATTCTTGGCCCCGGGCTCTTTGCGGTTTGCCTAGTGGTAATGCACGAGGCAACATCGGACATTGTACTCAGAGTGGTGCCCTTCGCGGCGTTATGCAGTCTCGTCTTCGGTGCGTCGATGATTGCCTTCGCGGCCCTTGCCCCGCGGCCGGCAGCGAGTGCGAACGACGTGGGCAGCGGCAGCACTTTCACCATGACCGCCCCCACCCAATGGGCGTCGGGACTGTGGCTGTGGTCCGCGTTGGTCAGTGCTGGTCTTGGGTGTATTGGTATCGGGCTGAACTACGCAAGCAGATCCGAGGTTATTTCCTTCAATGCCAAAGCGTGGATGGTGATGGGCGCTGTGTCACTCGGTGGAAGCTTCTTCTCGCCGCTGCGGTATATCGGTAGGTTTCGTATCGACATCGAAAGCGATGGTATTCGCATGGAACTCGGCCGTGCCTACAGCGGATATGTGCGGTGGACGGATATCGAATCGGTCGAACCTGCAGCGCGTGGGCGATACGCCCTCGACCTTGTACTGAAACCCGGTGTTCGGATCGAGAACACCTCGCAGTGGTCGCCGCTCTACCGTCTGTGGGCGGGAGTCGTCACCGAAGCATCGCCCTTTCAAGGTGGCTATGTGCGCCTCGAAGGTGGCGGGTGGACGGGCGACAGGAGTGCTCTCCTGGAAGAAATCGTGCACCATGTCCCGGAACGGCAGGCAATCCCCGGTGAGCACGCCTGAGGCGATACGCACCTCGCGGGAGTCGAAGGCGAAACCAGGGCGGCTGTATCCACCCACACCCGACTGCTCTCGGCGATTGTGGCACGTCACGGAGCATGCGCGTTTCGTTGACGTCTGATTTCGACTAACCATAGCCTCGGTTCATGTTTCGAGATTGGACGCCGACGCGTCGTCGAGTTATCGCTGCCGGTGCCGTGGCTGTCGGAATGGCGGTGGGGTTGGCGCCGCGAGGCAAGGCCGCACCGATATCCACACAGCCGCAGGATTGCGCCGTTCGCTATCAGGGATACCGACCCGAGGATCAGGCCCGCCCCTACGCGAAGTTCATGGCAGAGCACACCACTCCCGCCCCGCAGCACGTCCTCGATGCCTTCGAAGGGCCGCCGCTTGCCGAGGAGTCGATTCCGCCGTTCGCGGCGATGCATACCGACCTGGGACGGTCCGGCTATTCGGAGATCGAGACGGGCTACGGCCGTCAGGCAGATGGAGTGTTGTTCGTCGCGGTCAGAACGGTCATGCCGCGCGTCACTCCGGCGATGTGGGACTGGTGGTTCGGCTGGCACTCCGTCGAGGCCGCCCGATACAAGCAGTGGCACCCCGACGCGCACCTGTACGCGTCCCTGAAGCATGACCTGACGGGCGCCGATATCCCCGACAAGCAGAAGTACGTCGGAAATACCACCTATGTCGACGAATACGTCGGCCCCAAACTGCAGCAACTGGGGATCGAGTTTCGTGACCCGATCGCGCACGGTTTCGACGTTCCACCGGATCAGACGCTGATTCTCGGACGGGTCGGCAGCAGCATTGCACCGGTCGATCTGGGTTGGCTCGGGCATCAGGTGCGCCCGATCGAGGGCGGCAGCGAGATGCGAAGCCGGTTCTATCTGAACATCCGCGGATTGCACGTCCCCAACCTCGAGCAGGCCGCATGCGCTGTTCGACGGGGCGCATCGGTCGATCCGAGAGATCTGGTGCTCTCGCTGTCGGTGGCCAAAGACCTGCTCTTGCATTGCGGGGAAGAGATGAATCACCTCGCCGGGTTCCTGCCGGAACTTCACGCGCAGTTCTCCTGATTGTCGCCCTCCTGGGTTAACATGACAGGACACTGTCAAATGGAGGACTTCATGAAGACCATCGCTCTGTACGCAACCGACACCATGGCCGACTGGGAGTACAGCTACCTCGTCGCCGGCATTGCCATGGCACGTGAACAGGCTCCGGACCGCTACCAGCTGAAAATACTGTCCGACGGCGGCGGCGACGTCACCAGCCTCGGCGGCGTCCACATCGTTCCCGACGGAGACCTGGCTGATCTCGACACCTCGGAGCTCGCGGCCTTGATCCTGCCCGGCGGTGGCACGTGGGGCGAAGGGCATGCGAACGTCCTGACGCTCGCTGTCGACGTGCTGGGCCAAGGCATCCCCGTCGGCGCCATCTGCGGCGCCACCCTGGGTCTCGCGCGATACAGCGCGCTGAACTCCCGGCCGCACACCAGCAATGCGCCCGAATTTCTCGCTGCAGCAAGCGAATACACCGGGCAACAGCACTATCGTGACGAAAGAACCGTCTCCGACGGCACCCTCGTCACTGCCCCCGGCACCGCGCCTCTC
Source organism: Rhodococcus sp. I2R (assembly GCF_020889545.1). NCBI lineage: Bacteria > Bacillati > Actinomycetota > Actinomycetes > Mycobacteriales > Nocardiaceae > Rhodococcus > Rhodococcus sp. I2R. Next base: position 113,769 of record NZ_JAHUTG010000005.1, on the reverse strand, counting down.
GAGTTCGCGAAGGCGGTGTTCGAAGCGCTCGAACTCTTCCCACAGCCCGTCATCGACGCCTGGTACGGCCTCTACTCGACGGGGGAGAAGAAGTACTACGACCAGCTCGTGGGGGCCGAGTGAGATCACCCGCTGGGGACGCACTCACAGACTTGGTTCTGCCGGCGTTCGAACTCAACGGTGAGCTGCTGGCCGCCGCGAAGGACATTGCCGAACCCGCAGGTCTGACGCCCGCCGGGTGGCAGGTGGTCGGCGCAACGCTCGAAGAGCCGCTGTCCGTCGCCGACATCGCCAGGCGGGTCGGGCTCGGACTGGCCCGTCAGAGTGTGCAGCGCACCGCCGACATCCTCGTCGACAAAGGGTGGGCCGAATACCTCGACAACCCGAAACATCGTCGGGCAAAGCTGTTGCGTCCCAGCGACAAAGGGCGCGAAACGTTGGAGAAGCTACGAGCCGACCAGCACGCGTTCGCCAATGCCGTCGGGGAAGAAGTCGGCGAGGACGAGATTCGTCGCGTCCTGGCCGGGATGAAAAGGATCATCGAGGCGTCGCGACGATATCGAGGAGACTGCTATACCGGGATGAGCGAGGAGTAATAGTTCTCCTGCGCCGGGTAGTAGCGGTCGAAACTCGGTAGCGGGCGGTGGTCACGGGAGGCGACCAGCATGTCGAGGTAGTACTCCCAGCCCGGCCCGATATCACCGATACTGGTAGTTCCGGTCAGATGGTGGACGAAACTCAGGGTCGTGGTGCCGTCGGATTCGGCGAGAGTGACCTCGAGCTTCCAGCCGCCCTCGGCCTCCGATGTCGATACGGCCAGATGCGTGGGTTCTTCGCACGCGTCGATCTTCAGCTCCGACCAGGGCTTGCCGTCCTCGAACACCATCTGCACTCGAACTACGTTATCGGACACTCGTTCCCATGGCCCATACCAGCCGGCAGTGCGGTCCGATTCGGTGAGGCTCGCCCACACGTCCTCGCGGGACGCTCGGAAGGTCCTGGTTAATTCGAGATCGACTCCGACGGCCGTGCGGCGCAGAATTCCGGTGGGCTGCATCATCCCACTATGCAACACCTACGTAGCGAAGAACAGAGGTCGTCGCGGCCGCTGCTACGACCACCGCCACGAAGGGCGCCCGACGCCACGCCAGAATCGCGGCGACGGCAACTCCGGCGGGCAACGCGAACCCGGCGAACCCCCGATCGACGACGAGAGCAGATGTCGCGATCAGGGCCACGAAGATCACCGCCACCGACATCGAGCTCAGGTGCTCGACGCGCGGGGAGAGGGCGACCCGGCTGCGCAGCGCAGGCCCGACCAGGCGCAACGCGAGCGTTCCGACGGCGAGGGCGATCATGGGCCAGATCACGGCTTCACCTTCGTGATCAGGGGACTGACGGCCACGCCGGCGAGGGCCAGCAGTACCGGAATACCGGGTGGCAGGACGGTCGCCGCCGCGACTGCGATGGCGGCGCCGACGACCGCTGCGGTGCGCGTCGCGCCATCGCGGAGCGCGGGCATCACCAGGGCGATGAGGATGGCGGGAAAGGCGGCGTCGAGGCCGAGTGCGCCGGTATCGGTGATGATTCCGCCGAGCGCTGCGCCGCCGAGGACGCCGACGTTCCAGCTGACGAACAGCCCGATCCCGCACAGCCAGAATGCCGTTCGTCGAGCGGCTGGTTCGCTCTCGGCGACGGTGAACGCGACGGTTTCGTCGGTGACCAGATGGATGCCGAGTAGCTTGCGCGGCCAGGGGGTGCCGGTGAAGGCGTCGGACACCGAGAAGCCGAGCGGGACGAGTCGCGTGTTGACCAGCAGGGCGCTTGCGACGGCGGCGATGGGATTGCCGCCCGCGGCCAGCACTCCGACGAGAATGAACTGCGCGGCACCGGCGAAGACGAATACCGACATGGCGATCGGCACCCAGATGGGGAGGCCTGCTGCCACTGAGATGGCACCGAAAGATGCCCCGACCAGGCCGTCGGCCAAACACACGAGGGCGATATCGCGGGTCGCAGGATGGGGTGTTCGCCATATCGAACGCATGGACATAATAGTGGACGATGCTAGTGTCGTTCGTCAAGGCGAACGACCGACTGATGGAGTGAACGATCATGACTCAGCCCAGCGCACCCATCGCTGCCATCGCCGCCTCCCTACAGCGGGAACGAAAGCGTGTCGGGTTGTCCCTCGCCGAGGTCGCGCGGCGGGCAGGCATCGCCAAGTCCACGCTGTCCCAACTCGAATCCGGCACGGGCAACCCCAGCGTCGAAACGCTGTGGGCGCTGAGCGTGACGCTCGATGTGCCGTTCGCGCAGCTCGTCGAACCCGCCCGGCCGAGCGTGCAGTTGATTCGCGCCGGCGAAGGCCCGCGCTTCGCCTCCGATCGCGCCGACTACGTGGCGACGCTGTTGGCGTCGTGCCCGCCGAACGCGCGCCGCGACCTCTACCTGATCATGGCCCAGGTCGGTGAGCCGCGTCGATCGGACCCGCATTCACCGGGCGTCGTCGAGCACGTGGTGCTAGCGGCGGGCCGGGCGATGGTCGGACCGATCGACGAGCCCGTCGAACTGCACCCCGGCGACTACATCAGCTACCCGGGCGACCTGCCGCACACTTTCGAGGCGCTCGAACCGGATACCTCGGCGGTGCTGGTGTCCGAGCATTTCTGAACGAATGCGAGATGTTCGGTTCTTTGGCAGGGTGGATCCAATGCAGCGGCGCTCGGGTGAGAGTTGGTCCGAAGGGCCGATCCCAGGGGCAACCCCTGGGCGAGAAAGAAGAACTGGGCATCGCGTCCGACGCCGCTCCGCACGCTCCGCGTGCACGCCGGCGCCGAGTACGAAAGATTCAGGTCACCCGGCGTCGCTGCAGCCAGGAACCGCATGAGCGAGCGGCAGTACAGTCCGCCGATGGCCGCCGCACTTGCTCGACTCGTCGCCGACGCCCCGTGGACGCGGGAGCGGCTCGAGGAAGCGTTCATGCCCCTGCTCGGGGCGCGGGCATCGCGGCTCGCGGACCGGCTCGTCGAGCTGCATCCGGCCGCACCGTTCGATGAGGCATCGGTCCGCCGGTTGATCGCGGACCTGCCGCTGCTCCCCGAGACCGCCTCCATCACCCCGGAACGACGCACCAGCAGTTTCGCGGAGTGGCGTTTCGAGGTGCCGCGCTACGTCACCACCGGTGACCTCGCCGAATCGCTGAACCTCTCCATCCCGGAGATCGAATGGTTCGCCGACGCCCAGTCCCGGCTCCGCACGGCCCCGGAACCGCTGCGGCACTACCGCACCACACCGATCCCCAAGCGGGTGGGCGCGCGCCTACTCGAAATCCCTAAGCCGCGGCTGCGCGAGATCCAGCGAAAGGTACTGCGCCGCATTCTGGATCGAGTCCCAGCCCACAGCGCGGCGCACGGATTCGTCAAAGGCCGCAGCCCGCGCACCTTCGGAATCCCGCATGCCGGGCACGAGGTCCTCGTATCGGCGGATCTGAAAGACTTCTTCCCATCGATCGGTATCGACCGGGTCGTCGCGATCTTCTCCGCCCTCGGCTATCCGCGCACCGTCGCATGGAATCTCGCCTACCTGTGTACGACGAGCACTCCGGCTGAGCAGTTGGGTGGATTCGCCTACCCGGGTGCCTCATTGCTGCGCACGCGTCACCTTCCGCAAGGCGCGCCGACATCGCCCGCCCTCGCCAACCTGGCGGCGCGAAAGCTCGACATCCGGCTCGCCGGCCTCGCCGGATCGATGGGTCTGCGCTACACCAGGTACGCCGACGATCTCGCCTTCTCGGGCTCGTGCGACGCCGATAAGCTGCTATGGACGATCCGGCAGATCGTTCGCGACGAAGGATTCGGTCTCAACCCCGCCAAGACCCGGGTGCGCCGCGCGCACAAGCGCCAGCAACTGGCCGGTCTGGTGGTCAACGAGTGGCCGGCGGTTCCGCGTCGGGAGTACGACACCCTGCGCGCGATCCTGCACAACTGCATCCTCACCGGTCCGGACGCGCAGAACCGAGCCGGCGTCCCCGACTTTCGCGCCCACCTGTACGGCCGCATCGCCCACATCGGCGAGACCAGCGCGGCGAGGCGTCGTACATTGCTCGAGATGGCGGAGCGGGTCGACTGGTCTTGACCCTCACACTGTGTGAGACGGAAACCTTGGAGGAGTCATGTTCACCATTGGAGAGTTCGCATCGATCGGCCGGGTTTCCATCCGCATGCTCCGGCACTACGACCACATCGGACTGCTGACCCCGACGCGGGTTGATCCGTACACCGGATACCGCTTCTACGACGGCCGGCAGTTCGAGACTTTGGGCCGAGTACTCGAGTTCAAGGACTTGGGTTTTCGGCTCGATGACGTCAAGCGGATCGTCGACGGCGATCTCGACGACGCTGCGTTGCGCGAGATGCTCGCAGCCAAGCGCGCTGAGGTGGCCTCGCGAATCGACCTCGATGCGGCCAGACTTCGCCGACTCGATGCTCGCCTCCAACACACCGAAGGAGCACACGCCATGATCACCGTGGAAACGAAATCCTTGCCAGCTGTGCGCATCGCGCAGATCAGTCGAAACGCAACCGGGTTCGGCAACGAGAACATCGGCCCGGTCATCGGGCCCCTGTATGCGCAGTTGGCCGAGCAGCTCGCGGCGGCAGGGGTTGCATTCGGTCCCTCGGCCATCGCCACCTACGAGGCACTCGACGACGATTTTGCCGACATCCGGGTCAACGCGGCGTTCCCAGTGCACGGGGATGTGCAGGCAGCAGGCGAGGTTGAAATTGTGGATCTGCCCGGCGTCGAACTGGCTGTGACGACGATCCACCACGGCTCGATGGCCACCATCGCGCAGACTTGGGAAGCGCTGATGGCATGGACAACCGAGAACGGCTACCAACTCGCCGGAATCTGCCGCGAAAACTACCTCGTCTCCGAACCCAAGCCCCAGGAAGAGTGGGTCACCGAACTGCAGCAGCCCGTCGTGAAGGCGTGAACTGGGAAGCTACGACGCCCGGCTGAGCGCGATCTCGCCGATGCACTGGCAACCGCCGGTTACCTCGGAGCAGTCGAGCACGAGGTAGTGGCGGACGTACTCGTAATCGAGGCATTCCGGTTCGGTGCATTCGGGCGAGCCGGATGAGTGGATCACCAGCGTGCCGTGGCAGTGATCGACAGCTGCGGTGCAGTCTCTGCAAGACATGACGGGCGCTCCTTTCGCGTGTGTCCTTCCTTGATATCACCGCACTCCGACAGGTCCGGGAGATGAAGGGTGTGTTCGGATGCGCGCGCTGTTATTGGGTGTCGCGGCGTCGCCCTCTCCGATTAGCATCGCGGGATGGCTACTCCTCACGACAAAGTGTTCTTCGGCGACCGCATCATCGATGCGCAGGACGCGACGCTGGGGGTAGCCACGTCCGCCGTCCTCTACGGCTTGAGTGTCTACACGGTCTTCCCGGTGCAGACCACCGATGGCGCGAGAACTGCGTTCCGGCTACGCGACCACCACCAACGGCTACTGGAATCCTGCAAGATCATCGGCATCGACACCTTCGGTCCGGCGTGGCCGTTCGAGCGCTTCGTCGAGGTGGTTCGCGAGGTCGTCGCCGCGAACGATCCGCAGCACGAGGTGTACGTCCGTGCCACCGTGCACGTGGACGAGTCGATCCCCGGCACCCGAGTGCGCGGTTTGAGCACCACGGTGTCGATCTTCCTGTACGACGCTGTGCCGATCGTCCCGCAGGACGGCATGCGCCTCAAGACGAGTGTGTGGCGCCGGATACCCGACAACGCGATTCCCTCGCGCGCGAAGGTGAACGGCGCGTACGTCAATTCGGTGCTCGCGAAACAGGACGCGATCGACAGCGGCTTCGACGACTGCATCTTCCTCGACATCAACGGCCACGTGTGCGAGCTCAGTGCGGCGAACATTTTCCTCGTCCGAGGTGGGACGTTGATCACCCCGGACGTCACCAGCGACATCCTCGACGGCATCAACCGTCGCACCATCTTGACCCTCGCCCGGGAAGAGGGCTTGGAGGTCCAGGAACGCACCGTCGACCTCACCGAGCTGTACATCGCCGACGAGGTGTTCGTGTGCGGGACCTCAGCGGGTGTCGCGCCCGTGCACGAGATCGACGGCCGCGCGGTTGCCGAGCGCGCAACCGGTCCTGTCACCTTGATGCTGCGTAAGCGACACCTCGCAGCTCTGACGGGCGACGAGGTGCACGGCTGGGTCACCACCCTCTGACACCCGTTCCGCCGATCCCCGTTCCGCCGAGATCGAGGTTATGCCGCGGTTCCGGCGCTTTTCAGTGCATAACCTCGATCTCGGCGATCAGGGACGAGCAGCCGCATCGAGAAGCACCGCTGCCGCGCGGCGTGCAGCGATCGCGGCCTCGGGGGATTCCGAGATCGCGGCGGTGGTCTGAGCCCCCTCAGCAAGCAGTGCGATCTGCAGGCCCAGCTCCGGTGAACAGCCTGCTTCGACGACCAAATCTGTTATGTAGTCGACGAATTGCCGCTTGTGGGCGTGTGCGGCGTCGGCGACGGCGGGCATCGTGGCACCGAGCTCGCCGAACGAGTTGATGAAGGCGCAGCCCCGGAAATTGTCCTCGCGAAACCACTGATCGAGAAAGTCGAAGATCGACAGGATCTTCTCGCGCGGGGTGTCGTGGTGGGCTGCTTCGGCCAGGATGCGCTCGTTCCACAGGGCAGTCCGACCGGCCAGCACCTGCGCGACGATGTCGGCTTTGGACGGGAACAGTGCGTACATGCGCTTGAGCGGGATGCCGGCCGCGGTGCGGACGGCGTCCATCCCGACGGCTTGCACGCCGCGCGCGTAGAACAACTCGTCCGCGGCTTCGAGTACTGCCGTGCGCGCATCGTCCGTTTCCATCGCTGCCCTCCTCTACCCCTTGCGCTGAGAACCTACGTTCTCTACGGTAGTGCATAGCGAGAGAACGATCGTTCTCTCGCGAGAACTCACCGACGAGGAAAGGCTCAACCATGGCTTTCATCAACGTAGGTACCGAGAACAGCACACCCATCGACGTCTACTACGAGGATCACGGAACCGGTCAGCCCGTGGTGCTGATTCACGGCTACCCGCTCGACGGCAACTCCTGGGAGCGTCAGGCTGCGGCTCTGCTCGACGCCGGCTACCGCGTCATCACCTACGACCGCCGCGGCTTCGGGCAGTCCAGCAAGCCCACCACCGGGTACGACTACGACACCTTCGCCTCGGACCTGAACTCCGTGCTCACCGAGCTGGACCTCAGTGATGTCGTACTCGTCGGATTCTCGATGGGCACAGGCGAACTCGCCCGCTACGCCGCGAAGTACGGCACCGACCGCATCGCGAAGTTCGCGTTCCTCGCCTCGCTCGAACCGTTCCTGCTGCAGACCGAGGACAACCCGACCGGTGTTCCGCAGTCGGTCTTCGACGGCATCTCCGCCGCAGCGCGCGGGGACCGCTTCGCCTGGTTCGACAACTTCTACAAGGATTTCTACAACCTCGACGAAAACCTCGGCACCCGCATCAGCGAGGCTGCCGTGCGCAACAGCTGGAACGTCGCCGCCGGTAGCGCACCCGTTGCGGCATACGCCGTCGTACCGACATGGATCGAGGATTTCCGCGACGATGTCCAGAAGGTTCGCCAGTCAGGCAAGCCCACGCTGATCCTGCACGGCACCAAGGACAACATCCTGCCCATCGACTCCACCGGCCGCGAGTTCACCAAGGCCTTCCCCGAGGCGGAGTACGTCGAGATCGAGGGCGCACCCCACGGTCTGCTGTGGACGCACTTCCAGGAGGTCAACGACGTCCTGCTGCCGTTCGTGAAGAAGTAACTCGTCGTGCGAGCATGATTGCGTGAGTGACGCCGACCGACCGTCCGTGGTGACCTCGGAGTCCGTGCGGCTCGGGGTTCTGCTGGCGGTCGTGGGCGGGTTCCTCGACGCCTACACCTTCATGACTCGCGACGGGGTGTTCGCCAACGCGCAGACCGCCAACGTGGTGTTGTTCGGCATCGATCTCGTGCAAGGGGACTGGCGGTCCGCGCTGGGATACGTGCCACCTCTGGTGGCGTTCACGTTGGGCGTGTTCACCGCGGAAGCTGTATCCAGACCGGCCGTCGCACGTATCGTGCGACGGCCGGTTCGCGCTGTCCTCGTCATCGAGATCGTGGTGCTTGCGATCGTGGGATTCGTCCCAACTTCGGTCCCGAATCCTGTTGTCACCATTGCGATTTCCTTCGTGGCCGCCCTTCAGGTCACCACGTTCAGGGTGCTCGTCGACCAGGCGTTCAGTACCACCATGACGACGGGCAACTTACGTAGCCTCTCCCAGGCCGCCTTTCACCGAATCGCCGACGGCGACAGAGCCGCTGGGGCCAGGGCGCTCAACTTCGGATTCGTCATCGCGGGCTTCCTGTGCGGAGCCATTCTGGGTTCGCAGATGGTCCGCGTCCTCGACACCGGTGCCGCATGGGTGGCGGCGGGCATGCTGGTAGTGGCGTTGGCACTGTTCATGTTCGACGAGTGGCGGGGCGTGCCGCGAGTGAGGCACCCATCGCCGTAGCCTCCACCGCCGAGCTACTGGCCGACGACGACGACACCGTCGGAATCGCTGTAGACGATTTCACCCGGGTTGAAGGTGATCCCGCCGAATTCGACGGGCACGTTCTTCTCTCCCGATCCGGTTTGGGTGCTCTTGCGGGGGTTGGAGCCGAGCGCTTTGACGCCGATCTCGAGGGTGCGCAGGATCGCGGCATCGCGGATGGCGCCGTTGACGATCACCCCGGCCCATCCGTTGGTGACGCCTCGGCCGGCGATGATGTCGCCGACGAGGGCGGTGTGCACGCTAGCGTCCCCGTCGACGACGAGTACGCCGCCGTTGCCGGGCTCGCTGAGGGTCTGCTTGACCAGCAAATTGTCCTGGAAGCACTTGATGGTGGTGATGGGTCCGGCGAACTCCGGGTTCTTGCCGAATTGGACGAACTGTGTGTCGCAGCTACGAATCTCGGGCCCGATCTCGTCGGCCAGATCTGCGGTTGCCTTGAATTCGACGGAAGTCATGGCCGAGAGCTTAGTAGAGTCGTCCGTGGCGTCTCTCGTAGTCCTCGCGCGTGCGGTCGACCCTGGCCTGCGCGTCCGCATTGAGAAGCGCCGGGTCCAGGCCGTGGACGAGCAGGCGGTGCCGACGGTAGACGTTCATCAGCGCGATGGTGAAGTACACCAGCGGAATGAACAGCAGCGCCATCATCGCCAACCCGATCCACAGCGGACCCGGGATGAGGAGAAACAGCGCTAGCAACGGAACCACCGGCAGCGTGAATCGGATCAGATACCGGGCCTGCGCGCCGGTACCGACGAGATCGTCACGAACCCAGTCCTGCATGGAAGGCGGCAGCACACGTCCGAACTGGTAACCCAGGTACTGTCCGAAGTCGGGCTTGTGTGCGCTCACAGTTGCAAACTCTACTCTTGTCGAACCAACCGCCTGATCAGCTGTTGCGCGCGGCGTTGGCGACGATCGCGTCGCGAATGTACCGGGCAAGACCCGGGGCCCTGTCGTCGTAGTGCTTGGTGAAGCGCTCGTCGGCGATGTACATCTCGCCGAGGCAGACGTGCAGCTCGTAGCCGCAGTCGTAGTGCCGTTCGATGCTTGCTCGGTGCCGTTCGGCCAGTGCCGCGGCCTCCTCGGACTCCGCGGAAACCCCGGCCGTGAGCGCCTGGGCAAAATCCGCGTCCAAGGCGTCGGATTCGGCCTTGATCCGCTTCCAGTCCTCCTTGGTGAACCGCGCCGTCCGCTCCTGCGACTGCTTCCACGCCTCGGTGTCGCCCCAGCGCTCCTCGGCCTCGCCTGCATACTCGTCGCCGAGCCAGTCGTCGCCGAACACCTCGCGCTGCTCGTCCGGGGTGAGTTGAATTCCCATTTTTTTCGCCTCCATCATCTTGTCCACGGCCGCAGCCATTCGATGCAAGCGATCGATCCGCTCGTCGAGCAGATCGCGTTGGCGTTGTAGATGCGCCATCGCGTCGACGGTCGGATCGTCCAGGAGAGTGGCGATGTCGTCCAGCGCGAAACCGAGTTCGCGGTAGGTCAGCACTCGGTGCAGACGCTCGACGTCTGCCGCCGAGTAGCTGCGGTAGCCCTTGGGCGTGCGGTCCGACGGCACGACGAGACCGATGTCGTCGTAGTGGTGCAGAGTCCGCACGCTGATCCCGACGAGCCGGGCCACCTCGCCGACTTTCATCTCTCCTGAATCGCTCACAGAAGACAAGGGTGGTACCTCCCGCGACGTCAGGGTCAAGTCCTTTCTCAGCGAACCACTCTTTCGCAGCCACCGGTAGGTAGGCCGGCGAGTCGCTCGTCGAGCCACGCGAACGCGCCAGGCCTGCCGTTGCCCTCTGCAGCTGCGTGGTCACCGGGAACCAGTTCCAGATGCACCGAGGCTCCCATGGCGCACCACTGATCCTGGACGGCCTCGGCTCCCTCCTTGGGGATGAGGAAGTCCTGCAGGCCCTGGTAGATGTAGATCGGCGCCTCGGGCTTGTTCCGGCCCATCCGGTTCTCCTCGACGATGGCGCGGGTGAGCGGTTCCTGGAACACGTCGGGGGAGGTGGAGAAGTTCCGCTGGTCGAGCAGCAGGAGGCCGCTGTAGGACAGCACGTCCACGCACTGATCCTTCTGCAGGAGCGCGATGCGTCGCCCGGTGTCGTTGGTCGAGTCGAGCAGCTCGGGGTATTCGCGTGCGAGCCCCGTCGTGGCGGCAGCGAACAAGCCGGAGCCGATGCCTCCGTTGAGGGAGCGCTGCAGGATGTTGTAGTCGGTGGGTGGCCCGCCGAACGCGACGCCGACGATGTTCAGTTCCGGTGCGTACCCGGGTGCCAGCTGAGCCGCCCAACCCGAGGCGATGGCGCCGCCGGAGTAACCGGTGATGCCGATGGGTGCGTCGGGGGATACGCCGGCGGTCCGACTCGCGCGAAGTCCGTCGAGGACGGTGTGCCCCGACACGATCCCGGCCGAGTAGGCCTGACGCGGCCCCTGGTAGTCGGTGACGACGACGGCATATCCGCGGCCCAGCAGGTCGCCGACCCGGTCGATCTCCTTGTTGGTGCCGCGGGGGAGCGTGTACGACGGCGCGCACGCGTTGCCGAGCGAATCGGTCGCCTCGTTGTATGCGACGACCGGTCGAGGTCCGCCGCCCGTCCACGGAGCATCGGGAACGATGACGGTCGTCGCCGCGGCAATCGGGTTGTACTTCGAGTCGGTCGACCGGAACAGCAATTGAGTCGACGTCGTACCCGGTAGCACCGCAACGCTTCTGGAGTTCAGAACCGCACCGGGACTGCGTGTTTCGAACCCGGCAGGCGGGTCGAACCACGAATCGCCGAGAGGAGTGGGCAGGTAGGCTGCCGGATCTCGAGGTGGTGCGAGGAGATCGCCCACTGGGTCTGCCTGTGCTGCCGGCGCGAGCGCGAACAGCATCGCTGCTGCCCCCGCGAGAACGAAAGTTCTACGCATCGTGTGTTTCCCACCCTGCATCGTCTTCGAGAGCGCCCCGACGCCTAGGAAAGACCGTCCGCCATGGTGCCACAGATCGCGCCCGGGGCGGCGGGTTCACTCCCTGGCCATAGTCATCTGAGTGAATGACAGTCATGACGACACCCGTGCCCTTCGACGAGGATTTCCTCGGGCCGACGACGCCGATGCCGAGCCGCCCAGGTCTGATCGAGTTGCCCTACATGCACTTCACCGTCTCGATGGACCCGAATCGGCGTCTCGCAGCAGTCACCGCAGTGAACATCGACGGCAGCCGATTGCGTGCTGTTGCCCGTGGCGACAACTGGCGACTCGATGACCGTCTGCCGGCCGATCAGCAGGCGGGGCCGGAGTTGTATTCCAACAACGATCTCGATCGCGGCCATTTGGTCCGACGCCGCGATCCGGTCTGGGGGCCGCAAGAGGTAGCCGAACGGGCGAACTCCGACACCTTCCACTACACGGTGTGCGCACCGCAGACCTCGACGCTGAACCAGTCGATGACGCTGTGGCTCGGGCTCGAGGACTACGTTCTCGAACACGCACGGCAGTACGGGCAACTGCTGTCGGTGTTCACGGGCTGCATCTTCGCAGGCGAGGACCCGATCTACCGCGACGTCGCCATCCCGCGGCAGTTCTACAAGATCGCTGCGTGGGCACAGGGCGAGGAACTGGCCGCCACCGGCTACGTGCTGGACCAGACGTCCTCGCTCGATCCGATAGTGGAACCGTCGATCTCGGTGACGGACGTTCCGCCGCTCGGGCCCTACCGTACATTCCAGGTGCCGATCGAGGACATCGCGTCGGCAACCGCTCTCGAGCTCGCCGAACTGGTCGCGGCCGACCGCTACGCACCCATTGCGTCGGCGGCCGGGGCCGAGGATCGTTGGACCGAGCTTGCCGAGTTCGACGCGATCGTCCTCTGACCGCGGACTGTGATGCGGCCCACCGACGGGGTAGGTTGTGTGTAACTCCAAGAACTACTCACCAGTAGGGGTACGAAATGCCAGCTCCGAGCGCTGCGACCTTCTCGCGGCTCGCCGATCTCATCGCCATTCCTGACGCCGCAGCCCGGCCGACGAAGTCCATCACGGAGGTGTTCACCGGCAAGGAGCTCGCAACCATCCCCGTCGGCACTGCCGAGGACGCCGAAGCGGCCATCGCCCGCGCACGCGTCGCACAGAAGACGTGGGCCAAGCGTCCCGTCGCCGAGCGTGCCGAGATCTTCCACCGGTACCGCGACCTCGTCCTCGCGCACCGCGACGAGCTGATGGATATGGCCCAGGCCGAGACCGGCAAGTCCCGCGCCGCTGCCCTCGAGGAAGTACTCGACATCGCGATGACCTCGCGTCACTACGCACGCACCGCCGCGAAGCTACTCGCGCCGAAGCGAGTGACAGGCATGCTGCCGGTGTTGACCAAGACCCGCGTTCGCTACCAGCCCAAGGGCATCGTCGGGATCATCTCGCCGTGGAACTACCCGATGACTCTCGCGGTTTCCGACGCCATTCCGGCCCTGCTCGCGGGCAACGGCGCCGTGCTCAAGCCCGATTCCCAGACGCCCTACTGCGCTCTTGCCGTCGTCGAACTGCTCTACAAGGCGGGACTGCCGCGTGACCTCTTCCCGGTGGTGCCCGGGCCCGGGTCCGTAGTGGGAACGGCAATCGTCGAGAACACCGAGTACGTCATGTTCACCGGTTCCACCAAGACCGGCCAGCTGCTCGCTGAGCAGGCCGGGCGTCGTCTCATCGGATTCTCCGCCGAACTCGGTGGCAAGAACGCAATGATCGTCGCCCAGGGCGCCAACCTGCGGGAAGTGTCCGACGCGGCCGTTCGTGCCTGCTTCTCCAACTCGGGCCAGCTCTGCATCTCCATCGAACGCATCTACGTCGAGAAGTCCATCGCCGAGGAGTTCACCGCCAAGTTCGGCCAGCGGGTGCGCAACATGACTCTCGGCGCCGACTACGAGTTCGGCATCGAAATGGGCAGCCTCATCTCCGAGGACCAGATCAAGACGGTCTCGGCGCATGTCGACGACGCCAAGGTCAAGGGCGCGAAGGTTATCGCCGGAGGCAACGCCCGACCCGACGTCGGGCCTCTGTTCTACGAACCGACCGTGCTGACGAACGTCAGCGACGATATGGAATGCGCGGCCACCGAGACGTTCGGCCCGCTCGTATCCATCTACCCGGTGGCCGATGTCGAGGAAGCGATCGAGAAGGCCAACGACACCGAATACGGCCTCAATGCCAGCGTGTGGGCGAAGACCAAGGCGGAGGGCGAGAGCATCGCTGCCCGCCTTCGCTCGGGAACAGTCAACGTGGACGAGGGCTACGCCCCCGCATGGGGAACCACCGGCGCTCCGATGGGCGGCATGGGTGTCTCCGGCATGGGGCGCCGTCACGGACCCGACGGGCTGCTCAAGTACACCGAATCGCAGACCATCGCGACCACGCGCCTGCTCAATCTCGGCGGACCGCGCGGACTGCCGCCGAAACTGTGGGCGAAGATCATGCCCCCCTTCGTCAAGGCGCTGAAGTACCTGCCGGGTCGGTAGGCGCGTTAGCTTTCGGGGTGACCGAATGTGACATTCGCTAGCGCCCTGGGTGACCGAATGTCACCCTCGCACACTCAGAGTGACCGGATGTGACATTCGGTGCGGCCCAGGTGACCGGATGTGACATTCGGTGCGGCCCAGGTGACCGAATGTGACATTCGCTAGCGCCCAGGTGACCGAAGGTGACATTCGCTCCGGGCAACACCCCCGAAAGGCCCGCACACCACGTGGTGTGCGGGCCTTTTCGCGGGTTCTTCACTATCTGACGCGGTGCCCGTCGAGCTCTGCGGGCACTGTGGTGGGCTGCTCGAAGGGAGCCGATGTGTCGTCGACCGGCTCCTCGACCAGGTCGATTGTCTTGCGTAGCGGTCGGTTAGGGATGAAGGCGACCGCGATCAGCGTGACGATGGCGACGAATCCGGCGATGAGGAAGATCCGTCCGGTCGCGTCACCGTAGGCGGTGCGAATGACCATCTCCACCGGCGCAGGCAGGGAGTCGAGGTCGAGTGATCCGCCGCCGCTCGAGGAGGCGTCGACACCCAGTTCGGCCAGACCTGCAACCGACTTGTCTGCCACTCGGGTTGCCAACAGCGACCCCAGCACCGAGACGCCGATTGCGCCGCCGAAGGTGCGGAAGAACGCGACGGTCGATGACGCCGCGCCGACGTTTTTTACGCTTACCGTGTTCTGCACGGCAAGGACGAGGTTCTGCATCAGCATGCCGGTCCCGAGACCAACGATGGTGATGAAGATGCCGACCGTCCACAGGCTGGTGGCGTGGTCTATGGAGCCCAGAAGCAGGAATCCGATGACCAGCAGCACGGCACCGGTGACGATGTAGGGCTTCCAGCGTCCGAATCGGGTGATGAGTTGCCCGGACCCGACAGAGGCGACGAGCATGCCGAACACCAGTGGGATCGACAGCAGTCCGGCATCGGTCGGCGAGTAGCCCCGAGCGGTCTGGAAGTACTGGGTCAGGAAGGTGGTGGCCCCGAACAGTCCGACACCGACGGAGATCGAGGCGATGATCGCCAGGCCCGTGGTGCGTTCGGTGACGATGTGCAGCGGGATGATCGGCGAGGAGTGCCGCGACTCGACGAGGATCATCAGCGCCAACAGCAGGACTCCGGCGCCGACCAGCAGTGCGGTCTCGCGTGAAATCCAAGCGTAGTAGTCGGCCTTGCCTGCGAACGAAACCCACACCAGCAGAATGGAAACGCCCGCAGTGAGGAGAAGGGCGCCGAGCCAGTCGATCGAGACGTTCTCTTTGCGTTCGGTCTCGATGTGCAGTGTCTTCTGAAGCAGAACGAGTGCGACGACGGCCAACGGGACGCAGACGAAGAAGGTCCAGCGCCAGCCGAGGGGGCTGTCGACGATGAGGCCACCGAGAATCGGTCCGCCGGACATCGAGACGGCCATCACGGCACCGGTGTAGCCGGAGTATCGGCCGCGTTCACGTGGCGAGACGATGGTGCCGATGATCGCGATGACCAGGGCCGTCAGCCCGCCCATGCCGATACCCTGAATCACGCGGGCGCCCAGCAGAAGTGGAACGCTGTGCGCGAATCCTGCGATCAGCGAGCCGGCGACGAAGATGAGGATGGCGCTCTGGACCAGGACCTTCTTGTTGAACAGATCGGCCAGCTTGCCCCAGATGGGCGTCGAGGCCGCGTTGGCCAGGAGCGCGGTGGTGATGACCCATGCGTAGGCAGTCTGGGAGCCCTGCAGATCAGCGATGATGGTGGGCAGTGCCGTCGAGACGATGGTGGTGCTCAGTAGCGCGGTGAACAGCGCAGCAAGGAGTCCGGTGAGCGCCTCGAGGATCTGACGGTGAGTCATCGCGCCGCTCTCGGACGCCTGTGGACCGGGTGGATTCTCGATCGATGTAGCCATTTTCTTATCTCGCAATCAATTTCAAATGGGATATGTACTGAGCGCCTTCGTCGAACGTGGTGTTGAGCCGACGGATCGACTCGAGCGCGTCCAGTGCGTCTTGTTCGTCCCAGTTCTCCAACATCGCGCGGAGTCGAGTGGCTCGGCGATCCCAGATATGGGTCAGTTTCTGTTGGCCTTGCGCCGATACGCAGACCAGCGACGCGCGTTTGTCGCAGGGGTCGGGGGTTCGGTCGATGAATCCGAGGTCGACGAGTTCTGCGATCTGCCGGCTGAGGGCGGACTGGCTGACGCAGAGCCTGTTGGCGAGGTCGGTCTGTCTGCATTCACCTTCGGTCGCGAGGGCGGCCAGCACTCCGGTCAGCGCCTGCGGCAGCGGTGAAGCCTCATCTCCGGTGGTCACGGCCCGCTTCAGCACGCGTCCGAAGAGGAATATTTCTTCGACGAGGGCCTCGGCTGTAGTGGTTCGCACTGCCATGGTGGCTCCAACGGTCTGGGTTAAATTACTTGCTGTCCGCAACCATATATATAAGTGGATGCAGCAATCAACTAATTTTCTTATCTCGTGGATCACAATAGAACTCTCGAGGTGCGGAACGCAGCATCGACGGGCAGGTCAGCCGGCTGCGGCGTCGAAAATCCCCCGTCGAACGTTCATGGTGACCCGGTCCCCGACGGCAGGTCGGGGGCCGGGTACCGCGCATCGAAACGACATTCCGTGCGAGAGGACCACAACATCGCTGACGCCCCGACCGTAGAGGGAGGACGTCACCACACCCGCAGTGCAATCGTGTGGGGATCCGGCGGCCAAGGAGATGTCCGACGGCAGGATCGCCAACCGTCCGCGCCCCTCCTCGGCTGCTTCGATGATATCGGCAGTCAGCTCGATGGGATGGCTGTCGGCGTGAAAGCGGCCGCTGTCGACGACACCGTCGATCACGTTGGCATCGGAGAGGAACTGCGCGACGAAAGCCGACGCGGGCCGTGCGACGACGTCCTCCGGCCTTCCGATCTGTGCGATGGCGCCGCCGTCGAGGATGGCGACGCGGTCGGCGAGCGCCAACGCCTCCGACCTGTCGTGGGTGACGTGAACGACCGTGAGCCCGGCAGCGCGCGTCAGGGACCGCAGTTCGAGTCGCAACCGATCACGTAGCGGCTCGTCCAACGCGGACAGCGCCTCGTCCAGCAGTAGTGCTCTTGGCGAGCGCACCAATGCTCGGGCAAGTGCCACGCGTTGCCGCTGACCACCGGACAGAGTTGCCGGATCCCGCGATTCGAGCCCCGGTAGACCGACAAGTTCGAGCACCTCCGCGACCCGTTTCTTTCTGCTCTCGCGTGAGACCCCCGAAAGTTCGAGTGGGTACGACACATTGCGGCCGACGGTGCGGTGGGGCCACAGCGCATGCTGCTGGAACACCATGCCGAGCCCACGTTTCTCCGGCGGCACTGTGCGACCCGCGCCGGCCACGACATCGCCTCCGATCGTCACCGTTCCGGCCGTGGGTTCGAGGAAACCTGCGACGGCACGCAGCAGCGTCGTCTTGCCCGAACCCGACGGCCCGACGAGGGCGAGGAACTCACCGTCGGCGATGTGGAGATCGATATCGCGAAGACCGGTGTTCCCGCCCGGATAGTCGAGGTGGAGGCCGTCGAGGGCAATAGCGGACATCAGCTGCGCTTCTTTCGATCCGTGACGCCCGCGACCAGGCCGAGACCTGCAATGCCGACGAGGGCGACGATGAGGGACAGTGCGGCGGCCGCGTTGTAGTCGCCCGCCTGCTGCAGATTGAAGATCGACACGCCGAGCGTCTGGGTGCCCGGTGCGACGAGCAGCACCGACATGGTCAGCTCCCGCACCGCCGTCAACGCCACAAGCACGCCGCCCGTGATCGCCGCCGGCACCGCCAACTTCCATGACACGTCGTACAGCGCCCGCACCGGTGACGCGCCGGACGACCGGGCGACCTCTTCCAGGGCACTGGGCGTCGCTTTCAGCGGCGCGCGGACTGCCTGCACCACGATCGCCAGAAATGCCATCACGTAAGCGCAGAGAATGACCCAGCGGGTATCGAACAGTCCTGTGTAGCGGCCGACGATGAGCCAGCCGACCGCGATGACCAGACCCGGAATGGCCTGGGGCAGCATGGCAACGACGTCGAGGCCGACGTTGTCGCGTGTACGCGTGCGGGTGGTGAGCACACCCAGCGCGAGGCCGACCACGCCGCAGATCACGGCCGCACCGACGGCCAACATCACCGAGTTCTGGATTCCGACGAGGGTTCCCGGGGCGGTCACGGCGGCGACGATGCTGTCGAGCGTCAGGTTCTCCCACGTGAACGCGATACCGGGTGCCGGAAGAAGAGCTTGCGAGGCGAGGGCGAGGATCGGCAACAGGGTTACCGCGAGTGCAAGCGTCCATACGAGAAATCCGACTGCGGCGCGGCTGCGTCCCAGCGGCAGCCGGGCCGACACCGTCGTCGCCGCGTCGATGTAGGTGTTGCGACGGCCGAGGACGCGATCGACGGCGACGGCGGCCACCGCGAGTACCAGCAGCACGATGCCGATGGTCGAGACCACTTCGAGAGGCTTTGCGACGGTGCCGGATTGAATGAATCGGTACACCATCGTCGAGAGCGTGACGTAACGGTCGGGGAGTCCGATGAGTGCGGGAATGCCGAAGTCGGCGAGGTTGGACACCGCCGTCAGCGTGAACGCGGCGATCGCAGCCGTGCGCAGCAGCGGCAACGTCGCATCCCGCAGGGCGCGCCACGGCGACGCCCCCGCCACGCGCGCGGCCTGTTCGAGGTCGCCGGGAATGCGTCGCAATGCCGCCGCGACGATCAGGTAGGCGAGGGGATACGAGTGCAGAGTCAGCAGGAAGATGACGCCGTCACCGCCGTAGATGTTCCACAGCGGCCCGCCGAACTGCTCAGCCCAGAACTTGTTGATCATCCCACTCGGCCCGAGCAGTCCGGTCCAGGCGATGGCTCCGACGAACGGCGGTATCAGCAACGGACTCAGCAGGATCAGCCGAACGATGTTGCGGCCGGGAAGATCCGTCCGATCGAGCACCAGCGCCATGGCGACCGCGATCACCACCGCCAGCGCGGCCGAGACACCGGCGGAGACGGCGCTGTTGACCGCGGCGTCGACGATCCCGGCGTCGAGCAGAACTCGAACGTGGTTGCCGCCGAGCCCGATCGACACCACCGCGCCGATCGGCACGACGATCACGGCCACCACGATGACCCACAGGGTCAGTCTGACTACAGAAAGGCCATTCGGCCTATGTGAGTGGAAATCCATAGCAGGCTATGGATTTCCACTCACATGCGCGGAGCGCCTATTAACCGACAAGCTCGTTGAACCTCATCACGGCCTCGGGCTGGAACTCGGTGATCTCGGCGAGATCGGGATTGAGCAGGTTCAGATCGGCGAGAGCGGGTGCACCGTCTGGTGTTCCGACGTCGTCGCGGACCGGCAGGTACTGCTGCTCGACGGCGATCTCCTGGCCGCGCGCGCTGACGAGGAAGTCGATGTACTTCTTCGCTGCTTCCTGGTTCTGCGAATCCTTGAAGATTCCGGCGGGCTGAGAGATGTACGGGACACCGTCGGTGGGGTATTCGAGGGCGATCGGTGAACCCTTGGCGGCCAGCTCGCGCACCAGGTAGTCGACCACGATGCCGATGGGCTGCGTGCCAGCGGCGACGGCCTGTCCGACGGGCCCGTTGCTCTCGGCCACCACGGGTTCGTTGGCTGCCAATCCTTCGAGCCACTCCTGGCCGAGCGAGTCCTCGCTGAGCCAGACGGCGGTGTTGTAGGCCGCTGCTCCCGAGACGTCTGGGTTGGGAAGGGTGATCTGCCCGCGGTACTGCGGGTCTGCGAGAGCGGCCCAGGTAGTCGGCGGTTCGGTGACGGCGCCCGTGTTGTAGGCGATGACGGTGGGAATGATGCGGGTGCCGACGTAGTAGCCGTCGGGGTCGACGATGTCGGCGTTCAATGCCTCGACATCGGCCGGCGTGTACTGCACCAGCAGGTTCTCGCCCTTGTAGCCCTCGAAAGTGGGCGCGTCGGCGGCGAGGAGGACATCGGCGCCGATACTGCCGGTCTGACGCTCGGATGCAATGCGTGCGTTGAGATCTCCGGTGCCGGCGCGATACACCTGAACGTCGATGTCCGGGTTGGCTGCAGTGAACTCGGCATTGAGTGCGTCGATCTTGGCCTGCGGCTCGGAGGTATAGACCGTCAAGGTCCCCGCGCCTGACTGATCGTCGGGTGCAGCGGTGGGTTCGGCCGGTTCGGAGCACGCGCTGAGCGCCGCGATCACGGCAACAGCACCGATGAGTGGGCGACTTCGGCGGAAGATAGTCAACATTTTCTCCTGATAGAGCGACGGAGTCGTGATCCTCGCCGCCCGAAAAGACAGTCTTCGGACTCGTCGGGATACGTCGAGCATCCGGAGTGTGAACGTCCGCCTTCAGGCTGTGGTGGCCAGTGCCGCAGCGAGTCCGAAGGCGGCGGCGAGAAGGCATACGTGCAGTGCCGCGTGCACGGTCGATGCCTCTGCGCGGGTGCGGTGGGCGGTGGCAGCGACCAACCATCCCGCCCGCAACTTTCGTGCCAGCAGGACCAGGAGGATCAGTGCCACGGTTTTCGCCAGCACGATGCGCCCGTAGCCGGAGTCGATCAACGCACCGAACCCACCGACCTTGACGGCGGCGTTCACGGTGCCGCTCACCGCAAGAATCCACACCGACCACCAGGCCAGCCGCGAGTACACCGGCAGCGCCGACGCCCACGCCCCTCGGGCGCGCAGCGTCAGCGCCATCGCGGCCAGCACGCCCAGCCACACCGCGGCGGCGATCGTGTGGACGGCGATGAACAGCGACCCGAACAGTTGCTGCGACATGTGTCCGGTGATGGGCCGTGCCACGAGCGCAACGACGGCAGCGACCACGACGGGAACTGCCGCGAGGTCCGAGTCGGTGCGATACGCGTACAGGCAGTACAGGCACGCTGCCGTCGTGCACAGCACCGTCACCACACCTAGCTGGCCGACGGTGATGCCGGTGAGGTACGAACCGAAGGCGGACGCCGGCAGCGCGCCGATATCGCTCCCGAAGGTCTCGGTGGCCGCGGCCACGACGAGCGCCACCTCGGCAACCGTCCATGCGCCCGCGACGATCGCCGCCGTCCGGAAGATCCGGGGCCGGTTGCGGGCCGTGAACAGCTCGGTTCGAAGCAGCGCGAGACCGAGCGTCGTCGCGCCCAGGCAGTCGGCGAGGACACGCAGCACCGACGACGGATCAGGACCGTCGGGGTGGGCCAGCAGCCAGGCCGCTCCCACCCCGGCGACGCCCGAGGCGCCGGCGACCAGTGCCCACCACCGGCGAAACACGGTCGGCTACGCGTCTTTCGGCTTGCGCAGGGTGAAAGCGAGGCCGCCGGCGAACACCACACCGCCCCCGACGAGGAACGGCCACAGCGGAATCCCGCCGTCACCGTCACCCGAATCCGCGTCCGAAGCTGCCACCGTATCGCCACTGGCCGTTGCGGCGGCCGCCTCACCGGGCATGCCCGCGCCCGCCTGGGTAAGCGTGAATCCGACAGTTCCGCTGATGGGATGCCCGTCCGCGGACGTCACCCGGTAAGCGATGGTGTAATCCCCGGCGGGGCCGAGTTCCCGAACGTCGACGACGACGGACTGCCCCTCGACCCGCGGATCGCCCTCGGACCACATGTTGCCGTCGGGACCGACGACGTTCAGAGTGGCGAACTGCGATTGCGGGACTTCGTTGAACGAGATGGACACCTGTTCCGGTCCCTGCGCGAGCTGGGACCCATCGGCCGGATCGGAGCCGGTGACGAACGAGTGCGCCGAGGCCGTCGGCGTCCCCAGTGCAAACGCCAACACGGCAAGCGAGGCGAGAATCAGCTTCTTCATGAGCGGCGTCCACGGACTGTCGCGCCGATACCCAGCGCGGCGCCGAGCGCGCCGAGGACGAGCGCAACGCCGGCGACCCAGAGGGCGGTGTTGTCGGATCCTTCGTCGGTGGCCACGGCTATGACCTCGAGGTCTTCGTTGGAACGACCGTGAGGTGGGTCCGCGGCCGCGGCGAGCGTCAGAGCGGGTGCGGGCCGCTCGGGCTCGCTGCCGTCGGTGGGTTCCTCATCCCATGCGACCACTTCACCGTCGGTGTAGGTCTGGGTGGCGGGCAAGCTCACCGAGTCATCTTCCGGAAGCGGTCCGGCCGAGAGCAGAAACTGCTGGAACTGGCCGGGGAGCACCTCGGCACCGGGCTCGGCGGTCCAGGTCACCGCAGTGGCCAGCCCCTCACTGTCCCGGTCGACGGTGGAGGTCCATCCTGGGATGGGTTGTGTACGTGCCGCTTTGAGACCCGGGAGTTCTACCTTCACAGACGAGGTCGCGGCGGTCTCGGATTCGGTGGGCACGCGGAAGGTCATGACGGTGTAACCGCCTTGGGCGGCGTCGGGGGCAACGACGGTCACGTGCGCTGCGGCCGCGCCGGTGCCGACGGCGAGGGCCAGCGATGTGGTGCCTGCGAGGATCGAGGCACGACGGATCAAGTTGTTCATGGATGTTGGTTCTTTCTCGAAAGTGGTGTGTGCAAACGGCTCAGGCCGATGCAGGTGGGCCACGTCTCGAGATGGATGTCGTGAACGAAAGCGGCGCGAGGTAGATGGGCCGGTCGATGGTGACGAGGCGGATCGGGGAGACCGGAAGCGTCAGCGGTGGATGCAGGACGGCGCGGATGATCGAGGTGATCGGGCCGTAGAGCTGTTCGGCGACGCAGATCAGTGCGGCCGCAGCGACCGACGCCGCGAGGTGCAGCACCAACATCGGCGTACTCGGCACCACCGAATGCGCTTGCACCGCCTCGTGTGGGACGGCCGATGCGTCGGAAACAGCGACGGCGAGCGCGAGGTGCCCGGCGAACTGTCCGAACACGAGCCCGCCGAGAACCGTCGTCAGCGCGGCACGTCCCGAACTCGGACTGGGCAGCATCGACACCGCGCCGACGCCGATTCCGACGATCATCAGAAATGTCAGTGCCGATCCCGACGGATACGCCCCACCCGCGGTGCCGTGGGCGGCCACGGCGAGCGCGACGGTCAGTGCGCCGACAGCTCCGCCGCGGAGGGAGGCGGCGGGCGAGGTCATGACGGCAGCGAGGAGCTAGCGGATGCCGAGCCGTGCGAGCAGGTCCGCTTCGATTCCGTCGAGTTCGGCCGAGATGGCATGGTGCGCAGCCTTGCGGCGGGCTGCCGGCATCAGCTCCGCGGTCTGCACCGCAGTGCTGAGATCGGACAGGCGCTGGGAGATGGCGTCGGCGAACTTGCCGGTCTCGGCATCGGAATTGGACGCGGTGACTCGGGCGAGGGACTTCTCGGCGGCGGCGATGCGCGCGCTGAGCTTCGCGCCGTGCCCGGTGAACTCACCGAGCTCGGCGGGGCTGACGCCGAGCTTGGCTGCCTTGCGCTCGTCGAGGTGTCCACGCAGAACCGTCGCGCCGCGATAGAAGATGGGCGTCAGAACTGGGATCAGGACGCGCGCAATACCGATGTACTTGCGAACCTGCGCCGCCGAGAAACCGCCCTGCGAGGCGGCCTTCTGCTGTGCCCGGAGCGTCGCTACCTGGGCCTTCTCGACATTTTTCTGCGATTTGGCTTCGACTGCATTGAGCTTGCGCTGGGACTTCGCGATGGCCGCGAGCTGCTTGCGCTCGTTCTTCGCACCGAGCCTGGCCTCGAGGCCGGCTTTGTGCTTGAGAGCTTTGGCCTCTGCCTTTCGAGTGGCACGACCTTTGCGCTTGCGGAACAACCCCATCGACAAGGCCCCTTACATCAGCTTCGGCGGTTCGGCGCGGCGTTCGCGCTGGCTCGGTCACAGCCTATCCGTTCGCGCGGGTGGGTCGCATCGGGCATGTCGGTGGGGGGACATAGGCTCGAGCTGTGAAGAGTCAGCCCATGCCGGCGAACGGGTCGGTGAGATCGGCACCGCCGGTGTTCATCGATTCCGGACCTCTGACGCGCTGCCGACACCGGCTGTACCTCGATACCGCGTACTCCTCGCTGCAGCGACTCGAACCGGAGAACCCGGGGGTACGGCAGCGTCGAGAAGCCGCGCAGGCGCACCGCGAGGCAATCCGCGCCGTGCTGGCCGCAGGTCTCGAGGGCTGGACCCAGATCGAGGCCTCCGATGCGCGCACGGCCGCCGAACGGACGATGGCGGCCTGCCGCCGCGGCGCGCAGTGGATCTGGAACGCGGTCCTCCCCGCCGAGCGAGATACTGGACGCCGCGGTCGCAGTGAGCTGCTGATGCGCGACCCCGCCGGAGTCGGCTACATCCCCATCATCGTGGTCAACCACAAGGTCACCGATCCAGGCCGCGGGGCCGTCACCACCTCGTTCGACCACTGGGCGCCCACCGTCGACGAGTCGCGCAAGGTTCGTAGCCAACTTCGTGATCAATTGCGGCTCGCGCATCTGCACCGGATGCTCGAGTTCGAGGGCTTGGCGTCGCCGAGCGCGCTGGGCGGAGTCATCGGATTCCGCGCCGAGTGCATCCTCGTACACGACCTGAGCACCGTGTTCGCCGAGTACGACACTCGCTTCGAAGACCGCCTCGCGGTGGCCCGCGGCGAGAAATTCACCGTGCCATCACAGGTCAGCGAATGCAGATCGTGTTCGTGGTGGACCGACTGCCGCCCGCAACTGGCCGCCAACCGCGACGTCTCGCTGGTGGCGTCGGGAATGCGGGCGGAGGTACTGCGCGAGAACGGCGTCTACACCGTCGACGAACTCGCCGAGTTCACTGGACCCGTGCCGGAGGACTGGCCGTTCGGCAGCTTCGACGACGCCGTGGCCGCTGCAATGGCGTGGCAGTCCGGTGTCCCCCTGCTGCGCCGCACCGAGAAGGTCACCGTCCGCCGCGCCGACATCGAGGTCGACGTGGACATGGAGTCGTACCAGGATCACGGCGCGTATCTGTGGGGCACGCTGCTGACCGAGGCTGGGGGACCGCCTCCGGTGTACCGCGGGTTCGTCACCTGGGACCCGCTGCCGACGGTGGACGAGGGTCGATCGTTCGCCGAGTTCTGGCGTTGGCTGATGGGAAAGCGAGCCGAGGCCGCCGCAACGGGCAGAACCTTTGCCGCGTACTGCTATTCACGCCAGGCAGAGGACAAATGGCTGCTCGACTCGGCGCGACGCTTCGCCGATATACCCGGAGTGCCGTCGGAGGCGGAGATCCGCGAGTTCATCGACAGCGAGCAGTGGGTGGACATCTACCAGGCCGTCAGCGATCAGTTCATCTGTCCCAACGGCAAAGGGCTCAAGAAGATCGCCCCCGTCGCCGGCTTCGAGTGGCGTGATGACGAAGCCGGCGGTGAGGCATCGATGGGCTGGTACCGCGACGCAGTCGGATACGACGCCGAGCCCGACCACTCCCAGCGTCAGCGACTGCTGATCTACAACGAGGACGACGTGCAGGCCACCAAGGTGTTGCGCGAATGGATGAGCGACCGCGCAGAATCCGAGATCCCCACCCTCGCGTCCTTGCGCGTGCACTTGCCCGGCTGAGCCGAAAAGCTACCGCGGTGCCATCCGGATCGCGCCGTCCATACGGATGGTTTCGCCGTTGAGGTAGTCGTGCTCGGCGATCATCTGCACCAGCTGGGCGTACTCGGTCGGCTGCGCGAGGCGCGAGGGGAACGGAACGCTCGCCTCGAGCCCCTTGCGGTACTCCTCGGTTACTCCGGCGAGCATGGGGGTGTCGACGATGCCGGGGGCGATGGTGTTGACGCGGATGCCCGCCTGCGCCAGGTCGCGTGCTGCGGTGATGGTCATCGCGTGCACGCCGCCCTTCGACGCGGTGTACGCGATCTGGCCGATCTGTCCCTCGAATGCCGCAACCGATGCGGTGTTGATGACGACGCCGCGCTGACCGGCGTCATCGACGGTTTCCAGCGACTGCATGCGGTTGGCCGCCAGGCGCATGACGTTGAACGTGCCGAGCAGGTTGATGGTGATGACCGTGCGGAAGAGTTCGAGGTCGTGCGGACCCCTTTTGGACAGGATTCGACCTGCCCAACCGACGCCTGCGCAGTTGACGACGATACGCAGCGGCACCCCGGCCTCGGCGATCTTGTCGAGCGCGGCCTCGACTTCTTCCTCGCTGGTGACGTCTGCGGCGATCAGCGTCACGCCCTCGGGGACGCTGTCACCCGCGCGTTCGATGGACTGTGCGAGGTCGAGTCCGAAGACGGTGGCTCCCGCGTCGGCGAGGCGCTTGGCCGTCGCTGCACCGAGGCCCGACGCCCCTCCTGTGACCAATGCTGCTGTTCCCGAAATCTCCACGGTTGTGCACTCCTTCATGGTCGGCGGCCGGTGTGGCCGAACTCGCCTTGCACCATAACTGTGCGGTGATTCGGGGGCGTACGGGGATGTGTCGGAGGCGACACCCACCTCACACAGGCCGACCGTCGTGGCCGTACTCGACCCGGTAGGTGTTCGCGGCGTCGACCAGCATGGTGGCCAGGAGGGGACGGCCCGGCGGGAGCAGACGCACCGTCGCCGACCCGGTGGAGATGGTGTCGAGTCGATCCGCAGCCGAGTCCGCCAGTGTCGTTCGTACGTGCGCGTCCAGTTCGACGTCACCGCGGTCATCCAGCATGACCACCTGCACCCCGCGGCTTCGAGCCGAGCGCGCGGCACGCGCGAGGCGGGCGGTCAACAGGCCTCGGGCGCGCAGGGAGTCGCGGAGGTCGGCTTCGAGGAGTTCGCAGACGAGCAGCTCACTCTGGTCGAGTTCGGGACCGTCGGCGATTCGCCCCAGCAGAGGCCGAGCTTGTTCGTCGAGGCGGCGCAGTTGAGCGTCGCGCTCGTCGAGAGCGGCCGACGCAGCTGCCGCGGCTGCGACGCGAAGAGTCGACTGCTCTCGGAGTTGAAAGATGGATCTGCCGAGCGGGCGGATGGTGAAGGCGAAGAATGTGGCCATCAGTAAGGGGGCGACGTTGATGGTGGACAACGACAGACCGTAGGCGAGATTCTGATTGGCGGCTGCCCACAGGATGGTTACCCCGAGCATGAGCGTCAAACCGAACCATGCAAACCAGGTGCGGCCGCGTACGCACATGAAGGTGTAGATCGCGACGGAAGCGCCGAGCGGCCATGTCTGCAATGTGCTCGTCACCGGTGTAGGGATAGCCGAATACACCAGTGCGCAGCTGATCGGCCCCACTGCGAGCAAAGCCAGCGTCGTCGTCATCGGCAGGGGATCACCCGGTGCCGCAATCAGGGTGAATGCACCGCTCACGCAGACGAGCACTGCGAGCAGGATCGGCCACGTGTTGCTCGTTCCCTCGAGAGTGGACAAGGCGCTCACCGTCAATGCGAACGCGTAGAACGCCACCACCGCATATGCAGCGCGAGAACGCATCCCGAGCAGATCGCGGACATCCTGAATGTGGTTCATCCGAATGCTGCTGTGCGGGGAACATCCGACGCGCACCAGGTGAGATGCACGGTGGTCCCCTGTCCCGGAATCGAATCGATCCGAGAGGCGCCCCCTGGCAGTTGCCGGAGTCGGCCCTCGATGCTGACCGCGACTCCGAGTCGGTGCGGCGGGACGGAGGCCCGGTCGAACCCGACTCCGTCATCGGTGACCGTGGCCTGCAGAATGCCCGGTTGCGTCCGGACGGTGACGGAGCGGTTCGACGGCCCAGCATGGCGGAGGCTGTTGCGCATCGCCTCTGCCAATGCCGCACCGATGGCACGGACAGCGTCGGCGGGATACGTCTGCGGCTCAACGTTGGAGGTCGACGTTTGCGATATCGACTCGATATGGACGATGACTGATTCGTCGACGTCGTTTGCTGTAGCGCGCAATTGGGCGATGGCCTCGTCGGCATCGACGAAAGTCGGCGCGGAATGCGTTCGGAGCGAGTCGAGTTGCCGCAGGGTGAGCCGAGCCTGGTTGACCACGCTCGGCGATCTTCCCTGCCGCGCCACCGACAGCAGTGAGGACATGACTCCGTCGTGAGTGAGTGCATCGAACCGCTCTCGCTCGACCGCTCGCGCGGCCGCCGCTGCGGACCGTGCCGCCTGTGCCTGCGTTCGAGTGATGGTGGCGTCGAGAATCCGTGCGGTTCGCAAGGCGGCAAGTGTCGCCGCGACGAAGATGGTGCAGAACATCATGCCGAAGACGATGTCGGCGAACAGCGGTGTGGTCACGAACGGTTCGCGTAGCACGTAGTTGATCGATTGCGCCGCGATCACGCCGACAGTCATGTGAACGAAGACCAGCACCGGTGGCCACACGCTGGCGGCGGCCAAGGACGCCAAGCCGGGGAAGGTGCTCAAATACACGCCCTGTACGTCGAACAGCGTTTGATCCCAGGCCAGCCACCAACCGAGCACACACAGCAGGTAGGTCACCGCCGCGATGCTTCCGGCCATGCGGATCGCACGGATGCTCCCCGAGAAGGAGGACAGGCCGAACAGCAGGCCCGTACCGAATACGGCGATCACGCAGAACCAGTTCCACCAGGTCGGCGTCAGAAATGCGGTGCGTCGGATCTCCGGCAGGAGGATCAGAAAGTACGCGACATAACCGGTGCCGACGAACCGAGCGAACATCTTCACCAGTCGTTCGAGCGACCTGCGTTCTTCGCCGTCTGCGGCCGTGTCGACGATCGGTGCAGCAGCCTTGGTTACCACGGACATGCCATTTCCTCCGCATCTATGCCGAGGAGTGTAGGTGGAACTTCAGCTGTCCTTCAAAGCCTTCAGTCGTTCGAATGACGCCTCGTGACGTGTCCGGCGACGGCGGAATGCGGTCGCGCCGGACCATGTCGCGATGGACAGCGCCAGAACAACTCCCGCAGCGATCAGCGGTGCGGGGGTGCCGGGGGCGATGCCCTCGAAGAACAGCATCGCGCCGAAGACGAAGAACAGCGCAGCCGCGGAGTACTGAATCGTCCGTTCCGGCAGATGTTTACCGAGGACGGCGCCCACGACGATAGCGAGGGCGTCGGCGGCAACCATGCCTACCGTCGACCCGATCCATACACCGACCCAGTCGTTGTCGGTGGCGAGGGTGACCGTCGCGAGCATGGTCTTGTCGCCGAGTTCGGCGAGGAAGAACGCCGACGCAATGGCCAGGAAGGCCGACCGGGTGATTTTCGACGCCTTGGCGCCCTCGTCCTCGGAGAGGGAGTCGCCGCGCAGGGTCCACAACCCGAATACGACGAACGCGATACCGCCGACGATCGAGATGGCCGCAGTCGGTATCGACAGACCGAGGAAGTGGCCGACGGCGACGGAGACGAGGTGCACGATGGTGGTGGCGACGGTGATGCCACCGATGACGACGTACCAGCGGTACCGGAGTGCGAACGTCATCGCCATGAGCTGCGACTTGTCACCGAGTTCGGCGACGAAGATGACAGCGAAGCTGAGCAACAGGGCAGAAAGCACGGGCGGGGACTCCTCGGTCGACTACATGACCGAAGGTCTCGCCCACCGCTTCGTCTGCTTCGTGAGCAAGACGGACGGTTCACCGTGCCGGGCTACACCTTTCGGCGTCGGCCAGTATGTCGACACAGCAATTGCGGGCTACTCCCCTTCGCTGGCGCCAACACTATGGTGCGGGGGCCGAATTGTCCATCGGGACAATAAGTTTGGCTTCCCGAAGTCTCGACTGCGGGAACGGTTCACGACGCGAGGAGCATTGCCAAAACTGCGGTGTCGGGATCGCTGATCGGATCGAGACCCACCCTGCTTCGCATGGCCGTGACGGTGCCGTCGGATTCGGCTTCGACCCAGGCGGCGCGGTGTTCGAGGCCCAGATGCGGCAAACCCGGAAGCAGCACGCAGCCCGAGGCCGCGCCTGCGCACTCGGGCAGCGACGGCGTGGTCTCCGAGGGCGGATGGAGCATCAACAGCGCCGACGGTTGGTGCTGGGCATACCGGCCGGGTGTGACGGCCGTCTCACCGACTACCGGTCCGTCGGCGAGGACGAGACCCACCACGCCGGGCTCCGGGTCGTCGGGAAGCTCCTCGCGTACGCCGAACACCGTGGAGGTGGCGAGCAAACCGGGCATCGACGCGACCTGCACGGCGAGCGCCAGGAACTGAGCCCACTCCTTGGTGGTATCCGGCCAGCGACCCGACACGACGAAGCCGCGCAGCAATCCTGCGGCATGGAAAGGGGAAATACCGATGAGTTTGCGCTCGTTCATCTCACAGCTCCCTTGGGTGATTCGGCCAGGGGTGATACCCGGTTACACCACGTTGGGTACGGCAAGCATGAATGAGGACGGGCTGGCACACAAGAGAGTGCGAGTGCCAGTTGACGCTCCCCCCCTAGACGCATGAATGGACCATTGCAACCGTCTAGCCGTTGCAATGGCCCATTCATGCCGAAAACCGGCGGAACCGCCGAAAACCGGCGGAAAACTACGGGAAAATCAGACCCGGGGTCTTCGACGTCGCTGCTTCGAAGCGTGCCTGGACATCGGCCCAGTTCACTACGTTCCAGAAAGCCTTGACGTAGTCGGCCTTGACGTTCTTGTACTGCAGGTAGAACGCGTGCTCCCACATGTCGACCTGGAGCAGCGGGATGATGCCGAGTGGCACGTTGGCCTGCTGATCGTAGAGCTGGAAGGTGAGCAGCTTCTTGCCCAGCGAGTCGTAGCCGAGCACTGCCCAGCCCGATCCCTGCAGGCCA
The DNA here is from genome assembly GCF_020889545.1 of Rhodococcus sp. I2R. Lineage (NCBI taxonomy): Bacteria > Bacillati > Actinomycetota > Actinomycetes > Mycobacteriales > Nocardiaceae > Rhodococcus > Rhodococcus sp. I2R. The sequence continues at coordinate 83,019 of NZ_JAHUTG010000005.1, read as the reverse complement.
TTGGCGGCTGCGGTGAACTGCGCACGGAACTTGTCGAACGAGCCGAACTGGTCGTCGATTGCTGCGCTGAGTTCGCCTTCGGGCTTGTCGCCACCGTTGGGCGAGAGGTTCTTCCACCAGATGGAGTGGTTGACGTGTCCGCCGAGGTGGAACGCGAGGTTCTTCTCGAACAGGAAGATCGAACCGTGATCGTCGTTTTCGCGAGCCGCTGCGAGCTTCTCGAGTGCGGTGTTGGCGCCGGCGACGTACGCTGCGTGGTGCTTCGAGTGGTGCAATTCGTTGATCTCGCCCGAGATGTGAGGCTCGAGAGCGGAGTAATCGAAATCAAGGTCGGGCAGGGTGTACTCGGACACGTGGTTCCCTTCATCTTCTCGACGCCGCGCTCACCGTGAATTCGAAGGCGCGCACGTCCTACTGTGGATCTTTCGTAGGGCTCAACCCAATCCCATATCTACCCTCAGTGCAACAGTTGTAATCGAGATCCATTCCGTTCGATCGATTCCGGACAATTCCGACAACCTGCGTAGGTAACGGACAGGTCACGGCAAGGTCCCACAATTCGTCCAGCAGGTGAACGGGCAACTACCATGGCCCGGTGTCCCCTTTGCGCAGATCGGGCGAGCAAGCCGACTCACCTTCTGCGATGAGTGCTGTCTACGCACCGCGAGTCGAACTCGCGGGTGCAAATCTGTTGCGATTCATCGCGGTTCTGGCCGTATTGTACTCCCACATCTCCTTTTATCTGATCGACGACCGAGGCGACGGCTGGTGGATGCTCGACTTTGGATACTGGCTCTTCGTCCAGGTCATCGGCGTGAACCATCATCTCTCGTTCGTCGGTGTCGCGGTATTCATGCTTCTCACCGGTCTGCTCGTCACCCGGTCTGCGATGCGCCAGTCACGACGAGATTTCACCGTCAGTCGGCTCTCGCGACTGATTCCTGCGCTGTGGGTGGCCATCGCGCTCGCGATTATTCTGGTGCGGCTGGGCATCAACGGAATGTTCGGCCCGCAGGACGGAGTTTCGAACTTCGAGGCCGTGCTCAGCTTCTTCCTCGGCGGATTCTTCCTGAAGCCCCAAGTCGCAGTCCTCGGCGTCACCTGGACCCTGGCTGTGCAGTTGATGTTCTACCTCTACTGCGTCGCCGCCCGTGACGTACTCCGCTCGCGGCCCATTCTGGTGCCGATCATAGGCGCGGCGCTGTGCAGCGTCGTGCTCCTCTACAACGCGCTCGTGCCCGACCCGTGGACGATCCCGATGCTGTCGAAGATCGCCGCGACGCTGCCGACGCTTTTTCTGGGACAGATCATCTACCTGAGCTGGAGCAAGATCGTCGGCTGGCGCTCGATCCTCGTGGCAGTGCTCGCCCAGGCCGTCGTGGTGCAGCTGGCCACCGAGGTCGGCGCCTACTGGGCGGGCGGCCGGTACTTGTGGACCATCATCGTCGTCGCCGCGATGGTTCTGCTCCTCGGACGGTACGACGGACGGGCCGCGCACTGGTCGATCATCCGCTGGACGGGCACCCGTAGCTACGCGATCTATCTCCTGCACACGCTGATCCTGTACCGCGTTTTCCAGTTCGTTGTTCCCTACACGGGACCGACCGGCGCCGTCATCGCGTTCGTTGCCGTCACCGCCGTGGCGTCGGAAATCCTCTACCGGTGGGTGGAGACGCCGGCCGCCCGGTGGCTCAATGGACGCTTCCGCAGCCGCACGCACGTAGCGCAGTCGAGCGCCCACTAGGAACACCCGACCGCACAGCTGCGGCCTCAGAGCTGCGGCATGACCTCGGACGCGACGAGCTCGAGATGATCGAGATCGGCCAGGTCGAGCGTCTGCAAGTACACGCGTGAGGCGCCCAGTTCGCCGAACCGGCCGATCTTGTCGACCAGCTCGGCCGGGCTCCCCGCCGCCCCGTTTTCACGCAACTCCGATACCTCACGTCCGATCTTCGATGCCCGTCGGGCAATCTCCTCTTCGCTTTTGCCGCAGCACAGCACGAGTGCGTTGCTGTAGAGCAGGGACTTCGGATCGCGGCCGGCCTCGGATGCGGCGTCGCGCACGCGGTCGAACTGAACCCTGGTCTCCTCGAGCGAGGAGAACGGGATGTTGAACTCGTCCGCGTACTTCGCGGCCAGGGCGGGCGTGCGCTTCTTGCCCTTCCCGCCGATCAGGATCGGCGGACGCGGCGACTGAACCGGTTTGGGCAGCGCCGGCGAATCGGTGATCGGATAGTGCTTGCCGTCGAACGAGAATGTCTCACCCGACGGGGTTTCCCACAGGCCGGTGATGATGGCCAACGATTCTTCGAGCCTGTCGAACCGCTCACCGAGTGGCGGGAAGGGAATGCCGTACGCCCTGTGCTCCTCCTCGAACCAGCCCGCACCGAGTCCGAGATCCACTCGGCCACCGCTCATCGCGTCGACCTGCGCCACGCTGATCGCGAGCGGGCCCGGGTAGCGAAAGGTCGCCGACGTGACGAGGGTGCCGAGGCGGATGGACGAGGTTTCCCGGGCGATGCCGGCGAGAGTGATCCACGCGTCGGTCGGTCCGGGAAGCCCGTCGGAGTTCATGGCGAGGTAATGATCCGAACGGTAGAACGCGCCGAACCCCAGCATTTCTGCAGACTGCGCCACCCGAAGAAGGTCGTCGTAGGTGGCGCCCTGCTGAGGTTCGGTGAAGACACGAAGCTCGATGCCGGCGGATTCCGCGCTGGAAGATATAACCATGATTCGAGTGTAGGAGCGCCGAAACCTGTGGATAAAACCGGCGATTGTCCGAATTCTGTGGATCGGCCTGTGGATACTGTGGATAACCCACCCGGGTTATCCACAACTCGCGAGGTTTGCGGGTGGCAGCCCGAGCAGGGTGCGTGACAAGATCGTGCACGTGTCTGCTCCGGATCTGCCCGCTGTGCCCGCTGTGCCCGCTGCCGAGCTTCCCGCCGATCTGAGCGGGTCGATACTGCTCGACGTTCGCGAGGATGAAGAATGGCGTCACGGCCACGCCCCGGGCGCCCTGCACATCCCGATGAGCGAAGTGCCTTCGCGAGTGGGTGAAATCGAGCCGGACGCGTCGACGTACGTCGTATGTGGGGTGGGCGCACGGTCGGCACGGGTCGTGCAATACCTGACCCAGATCGGCTACGAAGCCGTCAACGTCGATGGCGGAATGCACGCGTGGGTCGCCGCCGGTCGCCCGCTGGTGCGCGAGGACGGCACCGAGGCGAGAATCGTCTAGTGGCCGCTTTCCAGGTTTGTGCGCGATGCGCGACGCGGTGGCCCGTCGGGACACGCCCAGCGGTGTGGTGCCCGCGTTGTCACGGAGTGCTGCTCTCACCGGTTTCCGCGCAGGCCCCGGCCCGAGGTAGACGGAACTTCAAGTGGGTAGCGCGCAAGCCCAAGAGCAAGAACCCCCAACGCACACCTGTGCGGACTGCCCGGCAGGTCGCCACGCCCAAATACGATCAGATCCCGCGCTGGGGTCTGACAGACCGCCGGGTGGACACCGCCGACGAACCTGAAACTCGGGTCGAGCGCTGGTCCGACGCGGCCTCCGGGCTCCTCATGCTCACCGCCGCCCTGCTCGGTGTCGCGGTCGTGGCCGAGGGGCTGCGGTACGCGATTCTGCTGTACAACCGCACACGACTGGTGAGCCCGAGCACGCTCGTCATCTCCGATGCACTCGTTCTCTTCTCGCAGGTCGCCTCCATCGTCATCGGCGTCGCTGCCGCGGTGGCGTCGGGATGCTGGCTGGTGACGAGGCGTCGCGCCGTGTTCGAGCGGGCCGGGCAGCGCGATCCCCGCAGCGTGCGGTCGCTGCTGATCGGGTGCCTCGTCCCCGTCCTGTCGCTGGTCTTGCCCGGGGTGTACCTCACCGAGCTGGTCGAGCGGAAGAACGGCCCGGATCGAGATCGACTGCTGTTGCTCGTGCGGCTCTGGTGGGCGATGTGGGTCGTCGATTGGATTCTCATGTTGCTCGTATCGATCTGGCGGACGCGAGATTCCTTGCAGGCGCGTGCCGACGGTGTGTTGTTGGCGGCGTTGCTGTGCCTCGTGGCCGCCGGCGTTGCGTTGCTGACGATCTACCTCATGCGCAGCGTCGACGAACTTCGATGGCGCGGCGGCAGACGGCCGGATCCCACGCGCTGGGTCGTTGCCGTTCCCCGCAGCCGCAACACCGAGCGCCCCGATGCCGACATCGAGACCGACACCGAGTCCGGCGTCGAGCACGAGAAAGCGTCGACGTCGTGAGCGATCGTCGTCGCCCGTTCGTCGTCGCCCACCGCGGCGCCTCCGAGGAAAAGAAGGAACACACCCTCGTCGCGTTCGACCACGCACTCCAGCAGGGAGCCGACGCCCTCGAGTGTGACGTGCGGATCACCCGGGACGGGCACATCGTGTGCGTACACGACCGTCGAGTCGACAGAACTTCCACTGGAACCGGTCTGGTCAGCGGACTGTCCTACGAGACGCTCAAGACCTTCGATTACGGCGCCGAAGGCGAACCCGCCGAAGTCCTGCTCCTGTCCGACCTGATCAAGCTGGTCTTGGACTGGACGAGCAAACCGGTGAAACTGTTCATCGAGACCAAGCACCCGGTCCGCTACGGCTCTCTCGTCGAGAACAAGGTGCTGGCCGAGTTGCATCGCTACGGATTGGCGCAGCCCGCGTCCGCGGCCCACTCGCGTGCGGTGATCATGTCGTTCGCACCGACCGCGGTGTGGCGGGTCCGTCGGATGGCGCCGCTGCTCCCCACTGTGCTGCTCGGCGACGCCTCTCGCTACCTCGGCGGGGGCGCCGCGACGGCGGTCGGCGCGACCGCGGTGGGGCCGTCGATCAAGTCGCTACGCGAGCGCCCGTGGATCGTGGACAGGGCCGCGGCGTCGGGACGCGCGACGTACTGCTGGACCGTCGACGAGAAAGCCGACGTCGAGCTGTGTCTGGAGTTGGGCGTGGGATGGATCGCCACCAACAACCCCGGACGAACACGGGCCTGGCTCGACCAGGGGGCGGAACCCGCGGAGTGACCCAGGGAGCGGGTCAACGTGTAGGTTTCGGGCGTGGGTAAGAGCAAAAGAAACAGTGGTCCGAAGCAGGACAGCAACCGAGCAGCGAAGCTCGCGCAGCGAGAAGCGGAGCGTGAGAGCCTGCAGGCCGCGCCTGCCCGCCCGTTCCAGAATGTCGCCGCGGAATGCGACCTGGTCGCGATGCGTGAGTTCGTTCCGTCCGCGACCGCCCCGGTTGTGGTGGACGGTCGACCGGTCACGTTGGCGACGGTTCTCCCGGGCGCCGTCGCAGCGTTGGTGCGCGAGGAGGACGGTGCTGCCCGCGGCTTCGCGGGTCTACAGGTGCAGGTGCATTCGCCGAATGTCGCTGCCGATCTGTCCAGTGCGTTGGCCTGGGCGTCGATCGCTCAGCCCGGTGAATCGCTCGAGTCGGCAGTACCGGACGGCAACACCCCAGCGCTGCGCGATGTGCTGGATCCGACGGAGCAGCTGACGATCACAGTCCACCAGGACTTCAACTGGTGGCTGCCGAAGAACGCTGAACCGGCTCCTGATGTGGCTGCCACCGTCGAGCGCGCCAATCAGGCGATCATGCCGTCGGCGCGGCTCGAAGGCGAGGGACTGGTCGCGGCTTGGTGGGTCGATGCGGGCGACAAGGCGCACCTGCGTTGGGTTCGTCCCGAGAGCGAGGACGATCTGATGCTCGCACTGGCGCGGTTGCACGCTGCCGGCGATCTGACTCTGGGGGAGGGTTCGCGGTACGCGGGCTCGTTCCGGACTCACGGACTGCTCGTGCCGGTGTTCGACCTCGATTCCGAGATGCACCCGACCGAATGGGCTGCTCCGGCAACGAAGTTCGGGAAGAAGCTCGCTGAGGCTTTGGCTGTGGATGCGCCACTGACCTCGGAGCAGCGGCGTTCACGCGACGGCTTGCGCGGCCGTCAAGTCACCCTGCGGTAGACGGCTTCGCCGCATGTGCGTGGAAGTACATAGCGGGCTATGTATTTCCACGCACATGCGTAGCGCCTTTAGACCGAGCCGCCCGCAGCCTGGGGCGCGCCGGTGCCGACGACGGCGACGTCGTTCATCTCACGCGCGACGAACTCCTCGAGATCGAACAGGTTGTGGCCCGCACGGTCCGCGACGTTGAGTAGCGTCCGCATCTTGGCGACCTCTTCGACCTGTTCCTTGATGAACCACTGCATGAACTGCTCGCCCACGTAGTCGCCCTCTTCACGCGCGGTGCTCGCGAGATTGACGACCTGCTCGGTGACGGTCTCCTCCTGGGCCAGCGCCAGGGCAATCGGCTCGCGTGCATCGGTGAAGACGGTCTTCGCGCCGTCGACTCCGTTGAGCTCGACAGTGATGTCGCGGTCCAGGAAGTACTGGACGATCATCATCGCGTGGTTGCGCTCTTCGACGGCCTGAGCGTAGAAGTGTTTGGCGAGCTGCGGGAGATCGACATTGGCGAAATACACGGCGGTCGCGATGTACTGGTGCGACGCGTTGAACTCGTTGCGAATTTGATCGCGGAGAAGTGCATGGAATTTCGAGTGTGCGGTTTCTTTGATGTCAGAACTCATGTGGACGAGATTATGCTGGTCAGAGGCTGTTGTCATCCAAGTCGAACCTTATTGAGGTCAACATTGCCTAAATAGGACGCCCCTAACTATTGACTCCGACCAGTCGAATAGGAATACTCCGCCGACTCACGGACCTGCAGTTCGGAGTTCCTCCGGTATCTGCCGATCCTCGGCTACCGCGGCGAAGAACTGCGACGCGCGGTTCGAATCCCATACCACCACGTTGCCCACGTCGGTGTTCTCGAAGCCCGCAATCGGCACCGTCGTCGTCACCAGATCTCCGCGCATCGCCCAGGCCAAACCGCCGAGATTCCAGATGTGGTCGCCCTCGTCCACGCTGAGCGAACCGGCGGTGTCCTTGGCGAGCGGCCACAGCCGAAACGGGTTGAGGAACGTGCTCGGGCTGGTGGCCTTCGCGAGCAGGGCGGACATGAACTGCCGCTGATTGTTCATACGATCGAGATCGGCAAGTGCGGTCGCGCGAGTGCGCACGAATCCCAGCGACTCCGAGCCGGTCAGTTCCTGGCACCCGGCGGGAAGGTCGATCCCGGCGAGTGGATCGGAGATCGCATTGTCCAAGCAGACTTCGACGCCACCGATCGCGTCGACGATGCCGGCGAAGCCGCCGAACCCGATCTCGGCATAGTGATCGATCCGGACGCCTGTTGCCCCCTCGACGGTCTGCACCAGCAGCGAGGGTCCGCCGATGGCGAACGAGGCATTGAGTTTGTCCTGCCCGAAACCGGGAACGGAGACGTACGAGTCGCGCGGCAAGCTCACCATCGTCGTCGCCCCACCGTCCTCGGGGATGTGAATGAGGATGACAGTGTCGGTGCGGCTGGGACCGGTCTCGCCGCCGGTCGCCAATTCCGCTTCCTGCTCCGGCGTCATACCGGCGCGCGAATCCGATCCGACGAGCAGCCAGTTGGTTCCGGGCGTGTCCCCGATGCGGCCGTCGTAGTCGCTCAGTGCGTCGACGCGGGTCAATGAACTGTCGACGAAATAAACGAGTCCGCCGAAAACCAACAGCAGCGCCAGAAATATCAGGCCGAATCGTCGACCCCATCGGCGCTTCTTCGCCGCACGTGGCGGCCTGGCGGGTTCCGGGCGTCGGCGCTGCCGTTCCGGAGTAGCAGGTGGCGGTGTTCGGCGCGGGGGAGGTCCGGGCTCGGTATAGGGCTGCGGAGTCTGACGCGGTGCGTACTGGCTGCGCGGGTCCTGCGGCCTCGGGACGTTGCCTCTCGGGACGTTGCCTCTCGGGACGTTGCCTCGGGAGACGCTGCCCGGCTCCGGTGCGCTGGACCAGGCCGGCCCGCCGGCAGCCGGGCCACCGGGGCGACCGTCGCGTCGAATGATCTGGGTGCCCTCTGGACGCTGGGGAGGTGGCCGATTGGCGGGCGGGGGCCGATACCCCGGAGGCGGCGCGGGACGGTTGCCCGGGTTCTGGCCACGAAAAGGGGGCTGGTCGTAGGGAGGGCGCTGGCCCTGACGCGGGGGTGGATTGCGCGGGGGTGGATTACGCGGGGGCTGACCGGGAGGCGGCCGGTAGCCGGGGGGCGGGCCCTGCGCGGGCCGACCCCGATTCGGCTTGGCGTCGTCCGCAGGTCCGTCGTTCACGGGTCGACTGTACCCAAGCTCGCGTCTACGGCAGCCACGCAAGATGGTCGCGTAAGACGGTGTAACCCACGAAAGCGACGATGTCGATCAGTGCGTGCGCGATGAGTAGCGGCCACAGCCGGTTCGTTCGCTGCCAGAAACGGCCGAACACCAGCCCCATCAGCATGTTGCCGACGCCCCCGCCCAGCCCCTGGTAGAGGTGGTACGAACCGCGCAGCAGCGCCGAGGCCAGGAGCGAGGAATTCTCGCCGACGCCGAGGCGACGCAGGCGCGAGATGAGGTACGCGACGACGAGTATTTCCTCCGCGGCCGAGTTCGCGAACGCATAAGCGACCAGCGTCGGGATACGCCACCAGTTCTCGTCGATGGCACTGGGAACGACCGTCAGATTGAAGCCCAGGGCATTGCCGACGAGATACAGCGCCAGGCCCGGCAGGCCGATCAGTGCGGCGAGCCCGAAGCCTTGCAGCAGATCCGTTCGAGCTCGCGGTCTGGCGAGCCCGATGAGACGAGGCCCGAGGCCTGACCGCCAGAGAAGGTAGAGCCCGAGCGCACCGAACGCGCACAGGCGGAGGATGCGAAGGACCTGGTAAAGCAGGTCGATGATGCCGAGACTCGAACTCGAGGTATTGATCGCGACGGTTTGGTCGGACAAGCTCCCGGCGAGCAACGCATCCTCGATGAGCGAGAGGATGCTGCTGGCTCCGTTGAAGCCGAATGTGAGGAGCAGGACGATCGCGATCTCGATCTTGATGGCACGGCGCTCACCCGGCTCGAGGGGCGGCCCGGCGTCGTGCTTCGGCGGGTTGAGCCAGCTCTTCACATCGATCACGAATACGAGTATGCATTCGCGCGGCGTGTGGCCTCTTTCAGTGTCGCGCGCGCAGCCCGTTGAGGAACGGGCATCCGGCCAGTATCCGCAGTGCGCGGCTCAGAGCCATCGTGTCGTCCACCGGTTCCGCGAAGCCGAGGCGGACGTCGTTGTCGCCGTGATCGCTCTCGATGCGCAACCGAATGCCGTAGCGGTCGATGCCCAGCGGACGGATTCGTCCCTGACGCAGCGAGGGGGGAAGGCGTCGGGCGAGTTGGTTCACCAGGTCGCCGTGATCCTCGTCGAGGTGCTGGAGCCAGCTGGTTTCCATTTCCCAGAACGGGTCGGGTTGGGCGGCGAGCAGGTCGTCCACCGCTACCGGTTCGGCTCCGGTGCTGTCGGCGACGACGGCCGACGAGAGCAGGAGTCGGAGCAGGATCGTGCTGTGACCGACGTCCAGCAGTGCAGAATGCGGGTGCTCCGACGCGACGGCTCCCGCCATCGGCCGCATCAGGGATTGGGGAACGGGACGCAGATCGCCGCGTAGCCATACCAGTGAGCGGACCGGCTCGCGCAGGCTCAGCGGTGCATGATCGGTCAGTTCGAGCACGGCCGGAACGCCGACGCGCGGCGACTGCCACGCAATGGCGCCCATCGCGGAGTCTTCCGGGACCGCAATGATGACCTCGCCGTTGGAGCGGAGGTGGTGCAGAGCAGTGACGACGGGTTCGCTGCCCTCGATCGCCAACGCTGCACTCTCCGCTCGCGCGCAGGCGCTGCGGACTCTTTCTGCGGTGGACGGTCCGGTCGTCGTGGCGCCGATCATGGGCTCCTCCGATGCGCTAGCAGGTAGGTGAGGCAAACCTAAGTTAAATGAGATTTGGGTGCATCGCAAGTGATCGGCGTGAATCCGTTCCGTCTACCGTGTGACGAGTGTCGATTCCCCTCACCCTGGGCGTGCCCCAGCGGCCCGATCCGCAGGCGCTGATCGCAGGCCTCCTGATGCAGAGATGCCACTCCGCCGACGAGGTCAGCGCGCGAGCGACCGGGCTCACGTCCGGCCCGCCGGTGGTCGCCGCCTCGGTGTTGAGGGACCTGCCGTCGGGCATCGACCTGGGCCGCGTCGTTGTCGAACTCGACATCGATCCCGACGAGTTGCGAACCCATCACGGCGGAACGTACGAGAGCGTGCGCTATCACCTCGACGCAGACTCGGACACACTCGCCGAGGCCATTGCGCTACGTGTGCCGTCGCCGCTGGTGATCTTCGCCGAATGGACGGACGCCTCGGCGCTCGACACCGTCACCACGATCGTCGAGGCCCATCGCACGCCTGGCTTCGCGGCGTCCGCGCCTGCCCGCCGGATCGCGGACATCCTCGCCGTCGTCGCACACGCCGATGTCGGATTCACCGCGCGCGCCGAGTCCGGCCAGCAGGTGCTCGAGATCCTCGCCGCCACCGTCGCTGCCCTGCGCGGCGACGACATCGGTGCGGCACTGGCCGCACCCGACCTGTCGGCACTGACGAGGCTGCGCCCCGAAGCTGCCGAAGCCGTGCGCAGCGTGCTCCTAGGGATAGAGATCGACGACGCGGCCACCGCCCACCGCGATCTCGTCGACGCCGGTTTGGTTTCCGCAGACCCGGTGAAGCCGTAATCTGAAAATCGTGCCCAGAATCGCGTATTTCGGTCCATCGGGAACCTTCACCGAGATGGCGCTCGGTCAATTCGAGACCAGCGGCACCCTGGCCGAGCTGGGATTCACCGGCGACATCTCCAGAATTCCGTTCGGCAGCCCACCGGCGACCCTCGAAGCGGTGCGCAGCGGAGACGTCGACGCAGCGGTGGTGCCCATCGAAAGCTCCGTGGAGGGCTCGGTTCCCCCGACTCTCGACGCGCTCGGCGTCGGAACGAGGTTGCAGATACTGGCCGAGACCGAAGTGGACGTCGCGTTCTCGGTTCTCGGCGCGCACGGCGTCACGCTGAAAGACGTCCGCACCATCCGCGCGTATCCCATCGCGGCAGCCCAGGTACGTCTGTGGTTGGAAAACAACCTGCCCGACGCCGAGGTTCAGTTCGCCTCGTCCAACGCGGCCGCCGCCGAGGACGTCGTAGCCGGTCTCGCCGATGCGGCAGTTTCGACCCCGCTGGCAGGTGAGTTGATGAAACTCCCGACGCTCGCAGGTGGCGTCGCCGATGTCGGAAACGCCCGAACACGATTCGTGCTCGTCGGTTCGCCGCGCCCCGCTCCACCGCGGACGGGTGCGGACCGCACGGCACTGATCCTGATGCCGGACCATCGCCCCGGCGCTCTGCAGGAGGCGCTCGCGGAATTCGGGCTGCGCGATATCGACCTCACCCGCATCGAATCGAGGCCCACGCGCACAGAATTCGGAACCTACTGGTTCCACGTGGACTGCATCGGACACATCGACGACGCCGCGGTCGCCGAGGCGCTCGGGGCGTTGCACCGCAAGATGGCACTACGGTTCCTCGGGTCGTGGCCCGTCGCCGCGGGAACAGGACGCCGCCCTCCGTCGTTGGACGAGCAGACCGAATGGCTCGCTCGACTCCGCGACGGAAAGGGGGACTGATGACGGGAAGGCTCGTACTCGTCCGCCACGGACAGACCTTTGCCAATGTGGACAAGATCCTCGACACGCAGCTCCCCGGTGCCGCGTTGACGGACAACGGCCACAACCAGGCGCGACGCTTCGGCGCTGCGATCCTCGAGACGCCACCGAGCATTCTCGTGACCTCGCCCGCACTGAGGGCCGTGCAGACGGCCGAGAATATCGCCGCGATCACCGGAGTCGAGCCGCAGCTACGCGAGGGAATCCACGAAGCGCAGGCAGGCGAATGGGAAGGCCGAAGCGACGACGACGCTCACAAGGCCTTCACCGAGATCTACGGGCGGTGGCACGGGGGCGATCTCGATGTCCGAGTGCCTGGGGGTGACAGCGGGCGCTCCATACTGGATCGCTATGTGCCCGTACTGGATTCGCTCCGCAATTCGCACCTGACTGATCCCGACGGCCCCGATGTCGTGGTGGTCAGCCATGGCGCCGCCATCCGGTTGGTCGCCGCGGTCCTCGGCGGGGTCGACGGCACATTCGCTGCCGACAATCATCTCGACAACACACAGACCGTCGCGCTCGAGCCAACCGCCGGTGGAGGGTGGGTGTGCGTCCGATGGGGCACGTTGCTGGCCCCGTTCGACGGCAAGGGCAGCCGGACCGCGGACAACCCGATCAGCTAACGACCGGCGCGGTTCACCAACTCCGTCAGCGCTCGGATAACCGTGGCATCGCTCCCCGCGGACAGCGTCGTCCACCGCAGACCGTCCGATGCAGCGCTCGACGTCGCCAGAAGCCGGCCACGCCCAGTGTCGAAGAAGGCAACGGGATGTGCGCCGGCGATTCGCCTTCCGTCCTCGACGGTCACCGAGGTGATCTCCGCGTGCGCCGAGCAGGTGCTCATCGCTGACGCCACATCCTGCGCCGTGCGTTCGTCGATGCCGACCTGCGTCAACCGTTGCGCGGTGGAGTGCACGTCGGCGGGGGATGCGTCGAGCGCCTCGGCGAGCAGGTCCGTCGGCGCGCTGATGCTGGGATGTGCGCACCCGTGACCTCTGCCGAGTGAGTTCAGCAGGGCCTGCGCCGGGTCGCCGACAGCGCCGCGCATCAGTAGGCCGGCGCCGCGACGAACAGCGAGGACTGTGCCCGCATCGGTCGTCGCCAGACAGATCCTGGTGATCGCGCTGTCCTCGTCGTACGGGCGAGGAACCAGCCTGGCCGAGATGTACCAGCGGGGTTGCTCGAGGATGCGCAGCCATGCCTCGATGTCGGCATGAACCCGTCCGCCGTCCATCAACCCGTCCGCCGTCAGCCCGGTTCGGCCGCGCTCGAGTGCGGCGGCGCGCTGCTGCGGATCGTCGAATCGCGGGAAGACATCGAGAACCACCGGCATCTCGACGATATTCAAGGAATCGACGAGGAAATCGATCCGGTCTGCGTCGAGCTCGGCGGAGGCGAGAGTGTGGCCGGGCGGCTGGGTCCCCAAGTCGATCAACGATCGTTCCAGGTCGGGTCCGCACCGATCACCGATGGCGCCACGGTGCGGCCATCGGCGAAGTGCTCGAACTGTTTGAGGTAGCCGGGGGTCTCGTGTTCGTCCTCGTCCTGACCCATCTGTCCGGCCTGGCTGCCTCCGACGGGGACACCGCCGTGCGCGCCGCGGGCCGCGGCACCACCGTCGCTGCCGACGACTGCGGCTGTCCCGCCGACACGCTCGCCGCCGGAGCCGAACGCGTAGCCGGAGGACCCTGCTCCCGGACCCCCCAGCTTGCCCGATCCGCCCGCCATTCCTCCGAAGCCACCCGAACCCACCGCCGTACCCGCTGCCCCCGAAGCACCCGCGGACACCGCGCGAGTCGAGACTGCACCGGCCGAGGCCGGGTCCGCGCGGAAGGGCGTCGGGGAGGCATTCTGGCCGCCTCCACCCGAGTTCATCAACGTCGACGCCGCAGCGGTGCCGATGTTTGTCGCTGCCGAGGCAACCGTGGTGACGGAGGAACCGGCCACCGATCCGGCGGTACCGGCGAACTGCCCTGCAGCAGTGGCGACTCCCGGATGTTGCAGCGCGGCTCCGACGGCCGCGGCAGCGGCCTGCGCCGGCGACGTACGCGTACCGAAGCCGAAGATACTCGACTCCTCGTAGGAATCGGCGTCGGAAATTTTGCCGGCACTGCGGGAACTTCCGCTGCCGTCGTTCACGATCTCCGGCGGTCGATCGAACGAGATATCTATCGCCATCGGAGTGGTCGCCGCCTCGTACGCCTCCATCACCAGCGCCGCACGGACATCGAGCGCGCGATCGGCAACTTCGAGCGCCTCGGCACTGCCGTTGAGTGCGCCGCCCGACGAGTAGGCCGTCGCCTTCGCAGCCTTGACCGAGAAGATCTCCGCCGGATTCGGCATCACCAGCACGGCCGCGATGTACGCGGCCGACTCGCCTGCCGCGAGTGCGGAAATCTGTGCGGCCTTCGCCGAGGCGCTCTGGGTCCACCCGGAGAACCCGCCGAGGCGGGCCAGTGCCGCATTGGCGGCTTCACCCTCCCACCCGGCCGCAAGGACAGCCATCACACGGGCGATGGTGACCGAGGTATCGCTGTACGCGGCTGCGACCGAGGACCATGCCGCCGACGCGGTGGACAGGGGAGCAGCGCCCGCTCCCGCCAACAGCGACGTCGAGTTCACGGTTGCCATACGGGGCAGCCACACCACACCTGTGACTCCGAGTGTCATGTCGAAATACCTCTGCCGATCACGCTGCTGGCTCCTCGTTCGGGTTGTGGCGGTGTCAGTTGAATCAGTGGCCGATTGCGCGGCTGTGTTCGATGTCGACTTCTCGGTAGGCCGCAGCCTGCATCCGCAAAGCCGCGGCCGTCTCGATCAACTCGTTGACGGCCTCGGAAGCAGCCGGTGTGAACGATCCCGCCGAATGCCGCATGAACTGGTTGGCCAGCAGCGACACCTCCTCGCTCCCCGAGGGGACAGTGTGGATCGGAAGGGACACCGCCGTCAGATTCGCCTGCAGTCGAGCGGCTGCCGCGTCCAGTTCAGCTGCCGCAGCCTCGAGTGCCACAGGATCGACTCGCACCGTTCCTGGCATGTGCTCTCCTAGTCCGTCTCCAAGAAAAATTTCGCTCTTCAATGGATTGGACGACGCCGCGGCCCGATCGGTTCCGCACAGTTCGGAAAAGCTCGAGTGATTGTTTCGTGCGCCCGTCCGTCCCGCCCCGTCCGCCCCGCCACCCCTCCCGCATGAATGGACCATCACAACGGCTAGACGGCTGCAATGGTCCATTCATGCCGAAGCCGGGCGGGCGGGCATGCCGAAAGGGGCGGGCCGAAAGGGGCTGGCCAGCCTCAGCCGAAGCCGAGTTCGTGCAGTCGCTCGTCGTCGATGCCGAAGTGGTGACCCACCTCGTGGGCGACGGTGATGGCGATTTCGCGTCGGGCGGTGTCGGCGTCGTCGACCATGTCGAGGATGGGTAGCCGGTAGATGGTGATGACGTCGGGTAGGTGCCCGCTGTATTCGAAGCGTTCGGTCAGGGCAACACCCTCGTAGAGGCCGAGGATGTCCTCGGTGGGGTGTTCGTCCTCGACGAGGATGACGACGTTGTCCATGCGGTCGGCTATGTCGGGCGGAAGGGTGTCGAGTGCGTCGCCGACGGCTTCCTCGAACTCGGCGCGACTCATGTCGGCGGGGATGGTTACCCTCCCGGGGTGATGGGGGCGGCGCCGGGCGGCGGCGTGGGCAGTGCTCGGCCGTCGGGTGCTGCTGGTGGTGGGACGGGGGGCTGGCCGTTGATGAGGATGTCGCCCGTCGCAGATCCGGTGATGGTGGCGAAGCCGCCCTCGTCGAGTTCCTTGCCGATCGAGCACGTCACCTGACGGCTCCCAGCGAGCCAGCTGGTGACGTCGATGGTGCTCCAGAAGAGCGTGAGGGTCTTGTCTCGCAGGGCGGTGTCCGAGCCGAGGTAGGCGTTGACGGCGTCGGTGCACGTGGGTTCGAGGTAGGCGTCCTGGTCTGCTTCGTTGGGGATGCCTACCTGGAATTGCTGCTGCAGATCGATGACGGACGCCACCTCGAAGGCGTGCGGCTGACTGCATTCGACGGGATCGGAAGGGACGTTCTGGTTGATGCCGATGCAGGTGCCCACATCCCACACGCTGGACTGGTCCTGATCGAGCACCGAACCGGTCATCTCCTGCGGAACCCCGGTGTTCGACGATTGTTGAACACCGCACCGTAGCGTCCGTTCGCCGGTGGCCCAGCCGGTCTGGCTGGGGAACATCAACCCGACACTGAATTTGCCGTTCGGGTCGAACTTGGTGCCGAGGTAGTCGACGACGGAGTCGATGCAGTGCTCGTCGCGCAACTGGCTGAACCGCATGGCTCCCGGGTATGCGGATCCGGGCGCGAACTCGATGCCGGGGTACGCCGACATATCGACGTCCTTGGCGACCTCGAAACGGTGCGGCTCGGCGCACGACACCTGGGCGAGATCCTGACGGTCGGTCTCGGGATCGTCCGTCGGCGTCCACTGCAGGCATGTGCCCGGATCGGCCGAGCCGAAGCTCGAGGCAGACACGGGCCCGGTGGTGGCGGGGCCTGCCACCGAGTGCGTCGTGATCTTCTCGGGCTGATCGAAGCCATCCGTGACGAGCAGGGTGACGGCGGCGGCGCCGACTGCGCCGACCGCGACCAGAGCGAGAGCTCGGCGCGCGACGGACGCACTGACGGTGCGCGCGCTGCGGGTTGTCGGCTTCTCCGGCTTGCTGGTGGACATCTCCTCCATCATGCCCGAGTATCTTCGGGTCTCATGAACGACCCGGATGAGACAGCAGCCGAGGTAGCCGAATTCGCCGGTCGGTTGTTCGGTATGGCACGCACCGGTGACACCGATGCACTCGTCGCCTATCTCAATGCGGGCGTCCCCGTGGATCTGAACAACGATTCCGGTGACACGCTGGTGATGTTGGCGGCCTATCACGGACACGCGACCACAGTCCGCGCCCTGGTCGCCAAGGGTGCCGATGTCAATCGTGCGAACGACAAGGGACAGACACCGCTCGCCGGGGCGGTGTTCAAGGGCGAGGACGATGTGGTGCAAGCCCTCGTCGACGGCGGTGCCGATCCGCGCGGTGGGCAGCCGTCGGCGATCGACGCCGCTCGCATGTTCGGACGCGAGGACTACCTGGGGTTGCTCGGCAAGTAAGGTTGCCATCCGTGATCGACCTCAAGTTCCTCCGCGAGAATCCTGATGTTGTCCGTGCCTCGCAGCGCACCCGGGGTGAGGACCCCGGCCTCGTCGACGTGCTGCTCGAGGCCGACTCCACGCGTCGCGCCGCCGTGCTGGCAGGCGATCAACTGCGCGCCGAGCAGAAGGCGCTGGGCAAGAGGGTCGGCAAGGCCTCGCCCGAGGATCGCCCGGCATTGCTGGCCGGAGCCTCCGAGCTGGCCGCCCAGGTCAAGGCCGCCGAGGCGAAGCAGCACGAGGCCGACGCCGCCCTCGATGCCGCTCAACGCGCGCTCTCCAACATCGTCGAGGACGGCGCGCCGGCCGGCGGAGAAGAAGATTTCGTCCTGCTCGAAACCGTCGGCGAGATCCCGACGTTCGAGTTCGAGCCGAAGGATCATCTCGAGCTCGGTGAATCGCTCAACCTGATCGACATGGAGCGCGGCGCGAAGGTGTCGGGTTCGCGGTTCTACTTCATGACCGGCTACGGCGCCCTCCTGCAGCAGGGGATGCTGCAGTTGGCCGCGCAGAAGGCCGTGAAGAACGGGTTCACGATGATGATCCCGCCGGTCCTGGTGCGTCCGGAGATCATGGCGGGCACCGGATTCCTCGGCGCGCATTCCGACGAGATCTACCGTCTCGAAGCCGACGACCTGTACCTCGTGGGAACCTCCGAGGTGGCGCTGGCCGGCTACCACTCGGGCGAGATCATCGACCTGTCCGACGGACCGAAGCGTTACGCGGGCTGGTCTTCGTGCTTCCGCCGCGAGGCAGGCAGCTACGGCAAGGACACCCGCGGCATCATCCGCGTCCACCAGTTCGACAAGATCGAGATGTTCTCCTACATCAAGCCGGAGGACGCGGCCGCCGAGCACTCGAAGCTGCTCGAGTTCGAGCGGGAGATGCTGGCGGCGGTCGAGTTGCCCTACCGCATCATCGACGTCGCGGGCGGCGATCTGGGATCCTCGGCGGCGCGCAAGTACGACTGCGAGGCCTGGGTTCCGACGCAGAACGCCTACCGCGAGTTGACGTCGACGTCGAACTGCACGACGTTCCAGGCGCGTCGCCTGAACGTTCGGTACCGCGACGAGAACGGCAAGCCGCAGATCGCGGCGACGCTCAACGGCACTCTCGCGACCACGAGGTGGATCGTCGCGATCCTGGAGAATCATCAGCAGGCCGACGGCACCGTCCGCGTCCCCGAGGCGCTGGTCCCGTTCGTCGGGACGGATGTGCTGCGCTGACGCCGGTAGCTACCCGTCCGTAGTGGGCGCAGCCGTGCACTCGACCATCGCCGAATGCTCGCGGTCGACGTAGTCCCAGGCCCACGAGAGAAATGCGTCAGCTTTGCTGTGGGCACCGCTGAGCAGGCTCGCGTGCACACCGAGCCACGCCGCGAATGCAAGGTGGCCCTCGAGGTGGTGGCGGTGCTCGCCGATCTCGGCGACGGCGGCGCCGCGGCCGATCATCGCCATGATGCCCTTGTCCTTGTAGGCGAAGGCCTTCTTGGGCTTCCCGGCGACGGCGCGCTCGATGTTGTGGGCGGTCCACGTGCCCGCCTGCAGCGCTACCGAGCCGAGTTGGGGCAGCGTGCTTCCGTCGGCTCCGGGGATGTTCGCGACGTCGCCGATCGCATAGACATTTTCGAATGCCGGAACGGTCAGATCGGCCGAGACGTCGATCCGGCCGCCGCGTCCGGGCTTCACCTCGGCGGTCCCGGCGATCGGTGACGCGGATTCGCCGCCGGCCCAGATGACGGTGCAGGCATCGATGCGCGAGCCGTCGGAGAGCGTCACACCCTCGGTATCGACCGACGCCACCCCGACTCCGAGCAGGACCTTCGCCCCGTGCTCGACGAGTTTGTCGCGCGCGTAGACGTGCGATCGCTCGCTGAACGGCGCGAGCAGAGCGGGACCGTGGTTGACCAGCGAGGTCTGTCCCTTCCCGCCCGGATGGTTCATCGTGCGCAGAGCAGCGGTGAGTTCTGCAAACGCTCCTGCAGTCTCGACGCCGGTGGGTCCACCGCCGACGACAACCACGTTGAGTGGATCGCGTTCACCAGCGAGAAGGGCGCCCACGTGGTGACGCAGCGCGGTGGCGTCGGCGACGGAGTAGAGCGGAAACGAGTGCTCCTCGGCGCCCGGTGTGCCGAAGAAATTCGCGGTTGCGCCCGCGGCGACGACCAGGTGGGAGCCCTCGATTCGCTCACCGCCCGCGGTGAGGGAGCGTGTCGCGAAGTTCAGGTCGGTGATGTCGGCCTGGACGACGCGGACCGTGTCGAGACCGTGAAAAATCGAGGCCAGCGGGCGTGCGACATCGGCTGCCGGTAGCTGCGAGGTGGCAACCTGATAGAGCAGTGGCTGGAACTGGTGGTAGTCGTTGCGGTCGACGAGCGTGACGTCGACGCCTTTGCGTCCCAGCTCGTGCGCACATGCAAGTCCAGCGAGCCCGGCTCCGGCAATCACCACGTGAGTCACACGCCCACACTAGTGGGGATTGCTCAGAAGAACTGGCCGAAAACGAAACCGATGAGCAGCACTGCGGTGCCCCCGATTTCACAGACGATGAGGGCCCACATGAACAGGTCCGTCCCCCGAACGGGATGTTCGAACTGATTGTCGGTGTCGCCGAGAAATCCGTGCACCACGTAAGTGGCGATGGCCGCGACGAAGAACAGTGTCACGATCGATCCCGCGAGGAGGTTCACCGCCGTCGGGAACGCGCTGAACTCAGCGAGTGCGGCAAGGACGAGTGTGGCGAAGGAATACATCAGCGCGGCGCGGTGCGCGATGTCGACGTAGGGATGCGCCAACGCGGTGGGCGAGGCCGACATCTGCCGGTACTTCCACACCCCGAGAACGAGGCCACCGAGCAGTAGCAGCCCCGCGATCAGCAGCAGGATCTTGGTGTCGAGGCCGATGGTCATGCCACGTCCCCTATGCAGAAGCCGCTTCCGTCGCGGGTGAGGGTGAAGATCTGGTTCTGCTGGAAGCCGGAGACGTTGGTGACATCGGCGTAGACGGTCGTGTAGGCGGCATTGGAGTAGGCCACGTAGACGCTGTCGGGGTTGTACGACGCCGACCCGGTGAGCCGGCCGGGGTTGTTCGCCAACGGAGGTGCGGTGGGGCTACCGGTGCCCTGTGCATCCCAGGCAATGTCGGTGCCGCACACCACGGGGTAGTCACCCTCGAGATCGGCGGGGTCGGCGGGTGCCCCGGTGAAACGCCCCACGTACCGCGCGACGGTGTGGACGGCGTCGAGGTCGGTGTAGACCGGTTCGGTTCCGGTGGGGTGTACGCGCGGGCAGGCGTAGCCGGAGGCGATCTCATCTCGCGCGATCGACAGCGTCGAGATCGGCCCGGTCCAGGTCACGAGGTTCGCTTCGGCAGTGCCCGGCTGTGCCGCAGCGTCGAGAACGGCCGATACGTCCGCGTACTCCACCGGTATCAGGTTCGGCGGGATGGTGAAACACTTCTGCGCTACCGCGTCGACGCCACCGGTGTCGAGATCGGTCAGGAACGCGCTCAGCGCGGAGGTGGCCTGCGAATCGCCGGGAACGGCTCCCACAATCGGGCCTGTCGGCGGCGCGGGCGTGGTGGTGGTCGGGATCGGTGCGGCGTTCTGGGACGTGGTGGTCGGGGGTTCCGGGGTCTCGGTGGGGATGCCCTGCTGGCCGTCGCCCGCGCACGCGGTGAGCGCCGCT
This sequence comes from Rhodococcus sp. I2R, assembly GCF_020889545.1. Lineage (NCBI taxonomy): Bacteria > Bacillati > Actinomycetota > Actinomycetes > Mycobacteriales > Nocardiaceae > Rhodococcus > Rhodococcus sp. I2R. The sequence goes on along the minus strand of NZ_JAHUTG010000005.1, from coordinate 62,490 downwards.
ACCGTCCCCAGCAGTCCCACCCCGGCGATTGCAATTCTGCGAAGCGAACTCATGTTCAGCTGACCTTCCCCGTTACGTCTTCTCCCCGCCCTGGCTCTACGACTACGCTAGCGGACTGTGGAACCTGTCTATCGCTCTGTCATTGGCATCGCCCGTGTGGTCTTCGCCTTCGAAGGCCTCCGATTCCAGGTCGAAGGCGAGGAGAACATCCCTGCTACCGGAGGGGCGGTCATTGCCGTCAATCACACCGGTTACCTGGACTTCACCTACGCCGGATTGCCGCCGAGGTCGGTGAAGCGATACATCCGTTTCATGGCGAAGAAGGAAGTGTTCGACGACAAGATCTCCGGCCCCATCATGCGGGCGCTCAAACACATCCCCGTCGACCGTGGTGCCGGTGCCGAGTCCTACAAGGCTGCCGTGTCATCACTGCGCGGAGGCGAATTGGTGGGCGTCTACCCCGAGGCCACCATCAGTCGCAGCTTCGAAATCAAGGAATTCAAGTCCGGCGCGGCCCGCATGGCCATCGAGGCGGGAGTCCCGATCATCCCGACGGTCATCTGGGGTGCGCAACGCGTGTGGACCAAGGGCTTCCCAAAGCGGCTCGGCCGCACCAAGACTCCCATCTCCATTGCCGTCGGCGAGCCCATCGAACCGATCGGACCGCCCAACGAGCTCACCGAGAAATTGCGCAAGACGATGCAGGAAATGCTGCTGAAACTGCAGGAGGGCTACGAGCACGAGCCGGGTGCCTACTGGGTGCCTGCCAGGCTCGGCGGCAGCGCGCCTACCCTCGCCGAGGCCGACAAGCTCGACGCCGTCGATGTGGCCGCGCGGGCCGCTGCCCGGCAGGCGCGCGAGAACGACTGAGACTCAGTTGGTCGAGACGTGCCAGACCAACGCTGCGGCCAGCGCGCCGATTCCGTTGAGCGACCAGTGCAACGCGATCGGCGCGATCAGGCTGCCGCTGCGTTGCCGTAGCCACGTGAAGACCAGTCCCGCTGCCGCAGTGGCGACGACGGCGGCAGCGATGCCGATCACCTGACCCACTACCCCGCCGCCCAGAAAGTTGCTCAGCCCCGCGTTGCCCGAGGTCAACCCCATCGACGACGCGATGTGCCACAGGCCGAACAGCAGTGAGCCTGCCGCGAAAACGCCGCGGGCGCCGTAGATCCGCCCCAACGTGCCCTGCAATACACCGCGAAAGGCAAGTTCCTCCGGGATGACGGTCTGCAACGGGATGACGATCATCGACGCCACCAGTGCCGCCGAGATGGTGGCATAGCGGTCGGCCATGAAGAACGGTCGCGTGATCGGTAGAAGCGCACCGATCGCCACCACGGTCAATACCAGAGCGACGGCGCCGAGCGCATAGAGCGAGCCGGTCTTCCATTGCCGCGGTGACAGGCCGAGTTCGGCCCAGCCGAGCCCGCGCCGACGCGTCAGCGCAAGCAAGATGATGGCGGCTGCCGGCACCGTCGCGATGCTGAGCCACACCGTCGTGAAATGGGCGATCAGGTTGCTGACCACCAGTACGAGTACGACGATCGCAACATCGAGATAGGCGTGGAAGCGGCGTCGACGATGCGCCATAACGGCGTCTTTCGTCATGAGCATTCCGCCCAGTGTACCGACGAAAGCCGGGTGGGCGGCTGTGACCGACGCACGAGGGCCTGACCACGGGGCCGCTAGGGCAGAATGGGGCACGATGTCTGATACCAGCCGTACCCAGCCCAGTCTCGTCGCCAGCGATGTCGACGGCACCCTTCTCGACGAGCGCGAGAGGGTCACCGAACGCACCCGACGTGCGGTTTCCACGATGGTCCGCGAGGGCACTCCGTTCGTGCTCTCCACCGGTCGGCCCCCTCGGTGGATCTCGCCGGTGGTCGAGCAGCTCGGGTTCGCACCGATGTGCGTCTGCGCCAATGGGGCGGTCATCTACGACAGTGGTACAGATCGCATCCTCGATACGCACACGCTGTCGATCGAGACGCTCAACGCGCTGGCCGAGCTCGCATACAGAGTCCTGCCCGGTTGCGGGCTGGCTGCCGAGCGCGTCGGTGCCAGCGCTCACGATGCCGCAACGCCGCAGTTCGTGAGCTCACCCGGTTACGAGCACGCCTGGCTCAACCCCGATAACACCGAGGTCTCGCAGTCCGAGGTCCTCGACATTCCCGCGGTGAAGCTGTTGATCCGGCTCGCCGGGGCATCGAGTGGGGACATGGCTGCTGCGCTCGCTCCGCTGATCGGTGACGCCGCCGATCTGACGTACTCCACCGACAACGGGTTGATCGAACTGTCGGCGCCGGGTGTGACCAAGGCGTCGGGACTGCTGGTCGTGGCTGAGCGTTTGCAGGTGACTGCGGCCGGTATCGCGGCGTTCGGAGACATGCCCAACGATGTGCCGATGCTGCGGATGGCGGGATTGGGCGTCGCGATGGGGAACGCGCATCACGCCGCACTCGCGGCCGCGGACGAGGTCACCACCACCAACGCCGACGACGGAGTGGCGCGAGTCCTCGAACGCTGGTGGTGACACGCCGGTGGCCCCCGCACGATCGAGAAGTGCGAGGGCCATCGGTTGTTCACTGTCAGGGAGCGGGAGCGGGAGCGGGCTCCGGTGCCGGTCCGCTGAGCATGTGCTTTTCGTAGGTGTCGTTGTAGGTCCGGATGACCGTGGTGACGATGCCGGTGAGCTCGTTGAAGATCAGCGAGCCGTTCTCGAAATCGGTCCGCAGGCCGCCGGGTACCGGGTACTCGTCGGTCGTCGGGAGTCCGAGTTCGCCGTCCTCGCCGCCGAGGGCCATGAACTGCTCGAAGATCTTTCCGATCACTGCAACTGCCTGTCCGGCAAGTGAAGTGAAGATCGAGCCGTTCTGGAACTGGGCGGTCTCGCCGCCGCCGCTGACCTGGACGAGTCCGCTGATCGGGGTGCCAAGGATGCCGGTCTCTCCGCCCGTGTCGAGCCACTTCTTAGCGACAGGATTGGAGCTGGCGAGGCGAACCAGTTCGTCGACCAATGCCGGAATGTTCTCTCCGAGAGCGCTACTGGCGTCGGTTCTGGGTGATGACGGCGTGTCCTGAGCGTCCGGGGTGTCCTCGGTTTCCTGCGTGGGAGTATCTGCGGACTCGTCCGACCCACCGCCGCCGAGACTTGCCGCCGCGATGCTGCGGATCTCGTCCATCTTGGCGTAGGCGCCGTCACCTGGGCATGCCGTGTTTCCGACGTCGCGGTGCGCGAAAATCACTGGGAGATCGACGCTTTGGCCGCGCCCGATGAAGGTGAAGTCGGTGCCCTCGGAGATCATGGTGGTCTCACCCTCGGGGTCGAGGCCTGCTTGGCCCAGACGCCATCCGAGGAATTCGCCCACCGAGTCGAGGGTTTCCTGCGACGGTGACTCCGAGCTGTAGTCACCCATCATCGCGATGCCCATGGTGTTCTCGTTGAATCCACCGGCGTGCGCGCCTTGAACGGCCTTGTCCAGTCCACCGGCGCGGCCCTCGAAGATCTGGCCGAACTTGTCGACGAGAACGTTGTAGCCGACGTCGCACCACCCGAGTGTCTGTGCGTGGTAGGCGTAGATGGCCCGGACGATCTCCGCGGACTCGGTCCGCGAGTAGTCGTTGCTGCCCGCGGTGTGGTGAACCGTTGCGCCGCCGATGAAGTCGTCGTACGTGGGTGTCTTGCAGCGGATCGATTCGTCGGCGCCCCACTGTGCGCGGGAGATGACCTTGGGGCCGGCGTTCCCGGCGACCGGAGTCGCGATGTCGGCGAGCGCCGAGTCGGCGGGGGAGCTGCCGGGTTGGATCAGTACGGCGCTGATGTCCTCGACGGCAGCGGCGACTGCATTTTCCTGCTGTCGCAGCGGCTTGGTCACCGAGGCGGGTGTGTAGCCGAGCTCCTGCTCGGGCGCCGGTGCTGCTTCGGGTGCCGGTGCTACTGCGGGTGCCGGTGCTACTGCGGGCGCCGGAGCTACCTCGGGCGCCGGAGCCGGAACGGGTGCGGACACCGGGGTGGCCCGGGGCGTCATCAGGAGCTGAACGGCGTTGGTCGAGCCGACGAACACCGGTTCGGTGCCCTGCCGCCCGTCCGTCGGTGCGCCGTCGCTGCTGTCGCTCGCGATGGGTTCGGTGGTGATCCACGGCCCCCACGACCCGTCCTCGAGCTGGCGGCGAACCTGCGCGACGGTGCCGTCGATGGCAGGTGAGGTGAGCGCGACCATGCTGAACGGGGTGTCCTGCGTCAGTTCTTTGACAACGGCACCCAGCGGTGTGCCCGGGTCGTCCGCGGCGTCCACTGCGGGCGGGGCGACCGGGAGCGGCGCGGAGACGTTGTTGCGGCCCAGTTCGGGTACCGGCGCCTGGGCGGACGGATTCGTCGGGGCTGGCACCGTCAGGCCTGGGATCTCGGGGATCTCGGGGATCTCGGGGAGAGTGATGTTCTCCGGCAGCGGCAGGTACTGCAGATCGGACAGGCGCAGGTCGGGCAGCGGCAGGCCCGTCAACTCGCTCAGGGGTATGACGATGTCCGGTGCTGCACTCAGCGCTGTTTCGATGATCTGAGTAGGAACGGTCACAGGGGTGGTCTCGTTGGCCGCTCGAATATCGGTGGACGCGGCGTCGCCGGAGATGCTGTAGACCGCGAAGGGACTCGCGACGGCAAGCAAGGCGACGGCGCCGAGAACGATCGACGGCTTCGTTCGACGGTGCAAGGCGGTACTCCCTGGTGTGTAGGTGCGGGTTGTCGTGGTGCTCGACGGCCCGCGAAGCATCCTGCGACGGTGCGACGCGAATTGCTTCCGATCAGAACTGGCTTGTGATGCTGTTGTCATGTATGTGCCGGGTGAGACTATGCTCGAGTCACATGCGCAACAACAGCATCATCAGACACAAGGCTAAACCTTAGCTTGAGAGTTAGCCAGCGCCAGTATTGACCGTCGGCGCGGCGCGTCGTACCCACCGCTTACTCTCATGGTTGTGACAGTTCACTTCATCGGCGCAGGACCGGGTGCTGCCGATCTGCTGACTCTTCGCGCTGTCGAGCACATCCATCGCAGTCCGGTGTGTGTGTTCGCCGGTACCTACATCGACGAGAAGATCCTGGCGCACTGCCCGGACGACGTCCGTCTGGTAGACACCGCGAAACTCGACCTCGACACCATCACCGGTGAACTCGTCGCGGCCCACGAGCGAGGCCAGGATGTGGCGCGGCTCTGCTCGGGCGACCCGTCGCTGTACTCGGCGCTGGCCGAGCAATCCGCGCGACTCGACGCAGCGGGTGTGCCCTGGGATGTCACGCCGGGTGTGCCCGCCTATGCGGCGGCGGCAGCGACACTCGGCGTCGAACTGACCGTTCCCGAAGTGACCCAATCGGTGGTTCTGACGCGCACCCAGGCGCGTTCGACGGTGATGCCGGACACCGAGACGCTCTCCCGCTTCGCGGCGACCAGGTCGACGCTGGTGCTGCACCTGGCGATCACGCGCATCCGGGTGCTTGTCGAGGAGATCGTCGGCGAGTACGGCCTGCACTGCCCGGCGGCTGTCGTCTTCCATGCAAGCAAACCGGATCAACTGGTCCTCACCGGCACTCTGGCCGATATCGCCGATCAGGTCGAGGCCGCCGACCTGCGTCAGGCAGCGGTGATTCTCGTCGGGCCAGCGGTGGGCCGCACGCCGGGAGCCGAGTCGCACCTCTACGACGCCTGCCGGGAGCGGGCGTGAGTGGAGCCTGCGGAATGAACTGGAAAGTGTGAGTGGAGCCTGCGGAATGAATCAGAGGAAAGTGTGAGAATCCATCTCATCGGAATCGGTAGTGGGCATCCCGATCACGTCACTGCCCAGGCGGTCGCGAGGTTGAACGAGGTCGAGGTGTTCCTCGTCGCGGACAAGGGCGAGGCCGTCGGCGATCTCGCGCAGATCCGCACCGAGATACTCCGTCGGCACGTCCGGGGCGAGTACCGCGTCATCTCTGTTCCCGATCCCGAGCGGGATCGGACGCCCCGCGATTACGGCGCCGCGGTCGCCGATTGGCACGACGCCAGGGCGCGCGCGTACGAGAAGGTGCTGCTCGGGCTCGACGCCGACGAGACGGTCGGATTTCTTGTCTGGGGGGACCCTGCCCTGTACGACAGCACCATCAGGGTGATCGAACGCGTTCGTGATTTCGGGACGCTCGACTTCGACTTCGATGTGACGCCTGGGATCAGCAGCGTGGCGATGCTCGCTGCGGCGCACCGGCTAGTCCTCAATCGCGTCGGCGGCCCCATCGTGATCACGACCGGTCGGGCACTGCCGGGTGACGTCCTGGCCGGTGCAGACAACATCGTGGTGATGCTCGACGGTGGCCTTGCCTGCCGCGAGCTTGTTGGGACCGGTCGGTGGGGTATTCATTGGGGAGCGAACCTGGGAACGGACGATGAACAGTTGGTGGCCGGTCCGCTCGACGAGGTGATCGGTGAGATCGAGCGGGTGCGGGCGGCGCTCAAGGCCCAGCACGGCTGGGTGATGGACACTTACCTACTGAGGTCGAGTGCGGAGTGACCATGGTGTGCGGGAGCGTAGCCGCTCGTCGGATACCCTGGTTGCCCGTGACTGCCGTATCTTCTTCCCCTGCCAGTTCCGACGCCTCTTCGACCGGTCGATACGACCTCATTGTCGTCGGGTCGGGGTTCTTCGGCCTCACCGTTGCGGAGCGTTCGGCCTCGCAGCTGGGCAAGCGTGTCCTCGTGCTGGATCGGCGGCACCACCTGGGCGGCAACGCGTATTCGGAGGCTGAGCCGGAGACGGGTATCGAGATTCACAAGTACGGCGCGCACCTGTTCCACACCTCGAACAAGCGGGTGTGGGAGTACGTCAACAAGTTCACCGACTTCACCAGCTACCAGCACCGCGTCTTCGCTCTGCACAAGGGCCAGTCGTATCAGTTCCCGATGGGCCTGGGCCTGATCTCGCAGTTCTTCGGCAAGTACTTCTCGCCTGCCGAGGCGCGGGCTCTCATCGACGAGCAGTCCAGTGAATTCGACTCGAAGGACGCGCAGAACTTCGAGGAGAAGGCGATCTCGTTGATCGGACGCCCCCTCTACGAGGCGTTCATCAAGGACTACACCGCCAAGCAGTGGCAGACCGATCCGAAGAATCTGCCCGCGGGCAACATCACCCGGTTGCCGGTGCGGTACACGTTCGACAACCGCTACTTCAACGACACCTACGAGGGACTACCGGTCGACGGCTACACCGCATGGCTCGAGAAGATGGCCGCCGACGACAAGATCGAGGTCCGGTTGAACACGGACTGGTTCGACGTCAAGGCCGAGCTCGTGGCCGAGAGCCCCGACGCCCCTATCGTCTACACCGGCCCACTGGACCGCTACTTCGACTACTCCGAGGGCGAACTGGGCTGGCGCACAATCGATTTCGAGACCGAGGTACTCCCGACGGGTGACTTCCAGGGCACCCCGGTGATGAACTACAACGACGGCGATGTGCCGTTCATTCGGATCCACGAGTTCCGCCACTTCCACCCCGAGCGCCAGTACCCGACCGACAAGACGGTCATCATGCGCGAGTTCTCCCGCTTCGCCAAGAGCGGCGACGAGCCGTACTACCCGATCAACACGCCCGACGATCGCCAGAAGCTCGAGGCATACCGGGAACGCGCCAAGGCAGAAACGGCGTCCAACCATGTCCTGTTCGGTGGCCGCCTCGGCACCTACCAGTACCTCGACATGCACATGGCCATCGCCAGCGCACTCAACCTCTACGACAACACCCTCGCTCCGCACTTCGAATCGGGCGCAGCCCTGACAGGGGACAAATGACGGCCAAGCATCTGCTGGAGGACGGCGTCGCCGATGTCGTCCCGGTCATGGGTAAATCGCTGCTGCAGCGCGTACTGCTGCCGCGCTCGGGCGAGCCGCTCGACGTGCGCACCCTGTATTTGGAGGAAGCGACGACCAACGCGCGACGGGCGCATTCGCTCTCGCGTACCTCGCTCGCCGTCGGCGCCGAGTCCGAGGTGTCGTTCTGCACGTACTTCAACGCCTTCCCGGCGAGCTACTGGCGGCGCTACAGCGTGCTGCAGTCCGTCGTACTGCGCATCGAGGTCTCGGGCCACTGCCGCATCGACATCTACCGCTCGAAGGCCGATGCCTCGCGCATCCACGTCGAGGGGCGCGAGGCCGTCGACGGTGATGCCGCGCAGGAGTTCATGATCGATCTCGGTCCGTTCGAGGACGGTGGCTGGATCTGGTTCGACATCACCTCCGATTCCGAGGTCGTGCTCGAGAGCGCAGGGTGGTTCGCACCCGTCGAGGCACCGGGCGAGGCGAGCGTCGCCATCGGAATCCCTACCTTCAACCGGCCGACCGACGCCGTGAAGGCACTTGCCGCCATCGGCTCCGACCCGCTGGTCCTCGGTGTCGTCAAGGCCGTCATCATGCCTGATCAGGGCACCCGCAAAGCCAAGGACGAGCCCGGATTCGACGCGGCCGCCGCAGCCCTCGGAGGCCGCTTGGCGGTCCACGACCAGGCCAATCTTGGCGGTTCGGGCGGGTACAGCCGCATCATGTACGAGGCGCTGACCAACACCGATTGCCAGCACATCCTGTTCATGGACGACGACATCGAGATCGAGCCGGACTCCATTCTGCGAGCGCTCGCGATGTCGCGATTTGCGAAGGTCCCGACGCTCGTCGGTGGCCAGATGCTCAACCTGCAGGCGCGCAGCCACCTGCACGTGATGGGTGAAGTGATCGATCGCAGCAACTTCATGTGGACTGCCGCCCAGAACGTCGAGTACGACCACGACTTCAGCGAGGAGCCACTGCGCTCGAGCAAGCTGCTGCACCGGCGCATCGACGTCGACTACAACGGCTGGTGGATGTGCATGATCCCGCGTGTCGTTGCCGAGGAGCTGGGTCAACCTCTGCCGCTGTTCATCAAGTGGGACGACGCCGAGTACGGCTTGCGTGCACGCGATGCCGGCTACCCGACGGTGACGCTGCCGGGCGCCGCGATCTGGCACATGGCCTGGAGCGACAAGGACGACGCCATCGATTGGCAGGCGTACTTCCACCTGCGCAACCGCCTCGTCGTCGCGGCGCTGCACATGCCGGGCAACGGCCGCGGCCTCGTTCTCGACACCGTCAAGGCCACCGTCAAGCACCTGCTGTGCCTGGAATACTCGACCGTCGCCATTCAGAACAAGGCGATCCGTGACTTCCTCGCGGGCCCCGAGCACATCCTGGACATCCTTCCTACCTCGCTCGGTGAGGTGCACGCACTGCGCAAGACCTACTCCGACGCTGTCGTGGTGGGTTCGTCCACGGAGCTCCCCCTCGCCTCGGGTGAAGAGGTGGGTTCGGTAGGCATGCCGAAGAATCCGCTGGCGAAGATCGGCCGCCTCGCGAAAGGCCTCGTGCACAGCGTCCGGCCCGCTCATACGCGTCACCACGAGCGACCGCAGCTCAACGTGCCCACGCTGGATGCGCGGTGGTTCCTGCTCTCGCAGGTCGATGGCGTCACCGTCACTACCGCCGACGGCCGGGGCGTCGTCTACCGCAAGCGTGACCGCGACGAGGCCGCCGCCCTGTTCAAGGAAGCGATGGCGCTACGCAGCGAGCTCGCTCGCCGTTTCCCCGATCTGAAGGCTCGCTACCGCGACGCCGTACCTCACCTCACCAGTAAGGAAACCTGGGAACGTGTCTTTCGTTACGAGGCGTAAGAATCAGGACGAGGCCCCAGCCGAGGTGCGGATTCTGGCGAAGGTCCAGGCCACAGTCGGTGCGCAACCAGCGGCGATCTCGGTGGCACGAGGTATGTCACATTTCGGTGAGCATGCCCTCGGCTGGGTTGCGATCGCCGGCGTCGGTGCCGCACTCGATCCCACTCGTAGGCGTCAGTGGGCCGGTGTCGCCGTGGGCGCAGTCGGTTCGCACGCTGCGTCGATCGTGATCAAGCGGGTTGTACGCCGCCCCCGACCCAGCGACCCTTCGGTTCGAGTCAACGTCTCGACTCCGAGCAAACTGAGCTTCCCGTCCTCGCACGCGACGTCGACGACCGCCGCCGCCCTGCTGCTCGGCAGACTCACGGGTCTGCCGGTAGCTGCTGTTCTGGTACCACCGATGATGCTCTCGCGGCTGGTACTGGGCGTCCACTATCCCACCGACGTACTTGCCGGCTCAGCGCTCGGCGCGTTGTCCGCAGCCGCCGTGTGCAAGTTCGAAGGAGACAAATGAGCGAGGAAGCAGCTCCCCTGGGCGCACCACCGAAGAACCTTCTCGACGGGGTGATCAAGGCCCTCCGGCCGCGCCAATGGGTCAAAAACGTACTCGTGCTCGCCGCTCCGCTGGCGGCTGGCTCGGCGACCCAGATCGATGTGTTGCTGCCCGTCGCGCTGGCGTTCGTGGTGTTCTGCTTCGCCGCCTCGGGCGTGTACCTCGTCAACGACGCGCTGGACGTCGACGCCGACCGCGCGCACCCGACCAAGCGGTTCCGTCCGATCGCCGCAGGCGTGCTGCCGGTCAACTTGGCCTACGCCATGGCGATCGTCAGCTTCGTCGCCGCCATCGGTCTCTCGTTCCTCGCGAACTGGCAGCTCGCCCTCGTCATCGGCATCTACATCGTCATTCAACTGGCCTACTGCTTCGGACTCAAGCATCAGGCTGTGCTCGATATCTGCATCGTGTCCTCCGGCTTCCTGCTGCGCGCCATCGCCGGTGGTGCCGCGGCGTCGATTCCGCTCTCGCAGTGGTTCCTGCTGATCATGGCTTTCGGTTCACTGTTCATGGCAGCGGGTAAGCGCTACGCCGAGCTCCAACTGGCCGAACGCACCGGTGCGAAGATCCGCAAGTCGCTCGAGAACTACACCACGACGTATCTTCGATTCGTCTGGACACTGTCGGCGACCGCAGTCGTGCTTTGCTATGGATTGTGGGCCTTCGAACAAGACGCCGAAAAAGCCACGAGTTGGTTTGCGATCTCGATGATTCCGTTCACGATCGCTATCCTGCGATACGCGGTGGACGTCGATGGTGGCGAAGCAGGCGAGCCCGAAGAGATCGCGCTCGGCGACAGGGTGTTGCAGGTGCTTGCCCTTGCGTGGATCGGAGTAGTGGGTGTCGCTGTCTACCTCGCCTGACGAGTTGAAGAGCGGGGGGCCGAAGAGCGGGGGGCTGACGAGCCGATCCGGTCGTCGGCTGAACAGGGCTGTTTTCGGTGCGGGAGTCGCGGTTACGGCTCTGCTCTTCCTGCTCGGCGCCTGGCAGCGACGGTGGATCGCCGACGACGGCTTGATCGTCCTGCGCACCGTCCGCAATCTGTTGGCCGGAAACGGTCCGGTCTTCAATGCGGGCGAGCGGGTCGAGGCCAGTACGAGCACCGTCTGGACCTACCTGGTGTATGCGGTCGGCTGGCTCAGCGAGGCGCGCCTCGAGTACGTCGTCCTCACCATTGCGCTGGTGCTCTCGACGGCCGCAGTAGTGGTGGCGATGCTGGGCACGTATGCGCTCCACACGGACAGCGTTACCGCACGTGCGACTCTCTATCTTCCCGCGGGCGTGCTCGTCTACATTGCGCTGCCGCCGGCACGGGATTTCGCCACATCGGGTTTGGAAACTTGCCTGGTCATCTTCTGGATCGCGCTGCTGTGGCTGATGATGGTTCGATGGGCGACCCGGGATGTCGGCCTGCCTGCGGTGCTGTTTCTCGCCTTCTGGGCCGGTCTGGGTCCGTTGGTCCGGCCCGAACTGGTCATTCTGTCCGCCCTCGCGCTGGTGATGATCTTTCTGGCTCCGCAGACATGGGTGAGCCGGTTCTTCGTGTTTGCGATCGCGGGCGCGACGCCGATCCTCTATCAGATCTGGCGGATGGGTTACTACGGACTGCCGTACCCCAACACAGCGGTCTCGAAGGATGCGGGCGGCGCCAAATGGTCGCAGGGCATGAACTACCTCTGGAACCTTCTCGGCCCCTACATGCTGCTGTTGCCACTGGTATTGCTTCTCGTCGGAGGCATCGTCACCGCTTTGCGGGGACCGCGGTTCACCGTCCCCACAAACGTCGGCGATGTGCAGCGGTCGTTGCGGACGCCGACGGCAGTAGTCGCGTTCGCGCTGCTCGGGGGCGTCCTTTCGCTGCTGTACGCCGTCCGAGTCGGCGGAGACTTCATGCACGGTCGCACGTTGCTGCCGGCGCTGTTCACGCTTCTACTGCCTGTGGCGATCCTGAAACTGACGGTTCCGGCGAGCAGATCCGATGCGCGGGCGACGGCGACCCTCGCAGTGGGCGGCCTCGTCTGGGTCACCACGGTCATCTGGGCGTTCTTCGCCGCGAACACCACGGGGATGCCCGAGGGTGCGATCGTCGGTCGCACAGGGATCGTCGACGAGCGCGCTTTCTACGCACTGAACACCGGCCACGCCCATCCGATTCTTGCTGCGGATTACCTGGACTATCCGCGAATGCGTCCCATGGTCGCGGCCATCGAGAACACTCCCGACGGTGGTCTGCTCCTGCCGAGTGCGCAATTCACCTACTGGGATGTGGTGCCGCCACCGCTGCCGATACCCCCGGGCGGCGTCGGTCACACGGTCTACTTCTTGAACCTGGGTATGACCAGTATGAATGTCGGTCTCGATGTACGAGTGATCGATCAGATGGGCTTGGCATATCCCTTGGCCTCGCATACCGAACGTCTCGAGAATGGCCGTATCGGGCACGACAAGAGCCTCTTCCCGGACTGGGTGGTAGCCGACCTCGGTCTCGTCGACGAGCATCCGTTCTTGCCCTGGTACATGGACGAGGACTGGGTTGCCGATGCGAGTGTGGCGTTGACCTGCCCCGATACGCAAGAATTGTTGACCTCGTACCGCGCGCCATTGACCCGCGAATTGTTCGTCAGAAACTTCAAGCGGTCGTTTTTCTATGCGGGATATCGCTTCGACCGCATCCCGGAATACGAATTACAGAGATGTGGTTTGGAGCCACCGATTCCGAGGTCCGACAATTGACCCTTAGGATCGATCGAGTTGCGTCGTAACTACCCGGTAGCCAAAATGGGATATCTCGTTTTCGTAACGTACGGCGCCTCCGGGTCGATGTATGCGAAAGATATGTGTGACTGCTCTGGCCCCGAGGGCCGGCTTCACGTCGCCGAAATGGGTGACCCGCAGGTTTCTGCGGGTCATCGTCACTGCTGAGAGGTCGAATGCATGCTGGGTAGAACGAACAAGGGAGCCGGGGGGCGCTTCCGCCGGATTGTCACCTCTCTGGTGATGGCTGTGGCATTGCCTCTCGGACTGGCAGTCGCCGGAACCGGCGCGACGGCCAACGCCGCATTCGACCCGCGCGCGTTCGACTTCGTGGTGGATTCCTCCATGGGTCCGATCAAGAGTCGAATCTGGCGTGCAGCCGACGGAAACACCGATCGAGTGGTGTACCTCCTGGACGGTCTGCGTGCCACCAACGACATCTCCGGCTGGGAGCACGAGACGGACGCAGGCGCGCATCTCGCCGCATACAACATCAACGTCGTGCAGCCTGTCGGTGGCATGTCGAGCTTCTACTCCGACTGGTACGCACCTTCCAACTTCAACGGCCAGCAGACGACCTACAAGTGGGAGACGTTCCTGACGCAGAACCTGCGCAACGAGCTCGCAGGTCGTCTCGGCTTCAACCCCAACCGAAACGGTGTCGTCGGTATCTCGATGGGCGGCAGCGCGGCGTTGACAATGGCCGCGTACTACCCCGACCAGTTCTCGTATGCCGGTTCGCTCTCGGGCTACCTGAACATCTCGGCACCAGGCATGCGTGAAGCAATGCGGTTGGCGCTGCTCGACTCGGGCCGCTTCAACATCGACGCCATGTGGGGACCACCCTGGGATCCGGCATGGCTACGCAACGATCCGTTCGTCTTCGCGCCGCGCCTTCGCGACAACGGCACTCGCGTGTGGGTCTTCGCCGGTAGCGGCCTGCCCGGTGGGCTCGATCAGCCGCGCAGCTTCATCGACTACTACAACACCGCCAACGGCATGGGCCTCGAGGCAATTGCGTTGGCGAACAGCCGCGCATTCCAGATCCGCATGGCCAGCATCGGTGCGAACAACGTGACGTACGCCTTCCCTGGCGTCGGAACCCACCAGTGGGGTTACTGGCAGGAGCAGGTGCACATCATGGCGCCGGACCTGAGCGCGCACATCGGCTGATATTCCCCACTCGACCCCCGCTCATCATCTTGTTCTGTGACGATTCACTGTCCGACATGGGTGGTCAGCGGGGGTTCGTGCGAGTTAAGGTCACAGTCTGTTACCGGCCGTTTTTCCAACCTGAGATGAAGATCACAGTGTTGCTAATGGGCCGAAAGATGGCTTAGTGTCCACTTTGCTCGCCTTGAGTGACCACGACTGAATACCTTCACTGCGGCCCGACAGGGCCGAGAACCGCCCTGTTGGGAAGAGCGGGTACCGCATGACCGCGGAACCGCAGAAGACGAGAGAGAGCACGATCCATGCGATTTGCCGGCCTCAAGACCAGACCGAGACTGTCTCAGAGGTGGCGCCAGCGCCTCCTCGGAGTGAGCGCTGCTGCGCTGGTGGTTCCCATCGCAGCCGGAATGGTCGGCGGCGCAGTTGCAGTGGCAGCGCCGGGCGCGATCGCGCACACGGCGCCTGCCGGTGGTCGTGAGGATCTCTTCGTTCCCTCGGATATGGGCCCCATCAAGGTTCAGGTCCAGTGGGCTGCGCGTGGCGGCAACGCGGCGTTGTACCTGCTCGACGGCCTGCGTGCTCGCGAGGATCGCAACGCATGGTCGTTCGAGACCAATGCGCAGGATCAGTTCGCGGGCGACGATGTCACGCTGGTCATGCCAGTCGGTGGCCAGGCCAGCTTCTACAGTGACTGGTACGCGGCGTCCAACTTGAACGGTCAGGAAGTGACCTACAAGTGGGAGACCTTCCTCACCGAGGATCTGCCCGCCTATCTCGAGGGCTACGGCGTCTCGCGCACCAACAACGCTGTGCTGGGCATCTCGATGGGCGGTTCCGCCGCCCTGACACTGGCCGCCTACCACCGCGACCAGTTCAAGTTCGCCGGCTCGTTGTCGGGCTACCTCAACATCTCGGCACCCGGTATGCGTGAGGCCATCCGCGCCGCGATGCTCTCGCAGTCCTGGTTCAACGTCGATTCCATGTGGGGACCGCCCTGGAGCCCGGCCTGGTTGCGCAACGATCCCTTCGTCTTCGCACCGCAGCTGCGCGGCCTGTCGATGTACATCTCGGCGGCGAGCGGCTTGCCCGGTGAGTACGACCGCCCGAGCGCGCCGATCGACTTCTACAACACAGCGAACGGCATGGCTCTCGAAGCCCTGGCCCTGGCCAACAGTCGAGCATTCCAGGTGCGCCTGGCCACGCTCGGTATTCCGGCCACGTTCAGCTTCCCGAGCAACGGAACCCATAGCTGGCCGTACTGGTCCTCGGAGCTGTTCAAGGCTCGCGGTCAGATCCTCGAAGCTCTGAACGCCTGATTAGCTGACGTCCCACGAATGCCGTCCTGCCTTGCAGGGCGGCATTCGTGCGTGCGGGGTAGTGCGCTCGTGGGGGGCTGCCACGGTACGTTGATTCACAATTGCACCATCCGTCACAGCGAGTCTCTCCGGTTCTGGCGTAGTTCGCGTGTAAAAAGACATCTACAGAGGTCTGCGACGAGGTAGTCACGCGACTTCGGCAAGCAGCAAGAGAAAGAGAGTCACCACCATGCGCACTGAGCTTGTTCGCTTCGGCCGGCGTCCGACGGCCGGAAACAAGGCTCGGCGGGCCGCCACTGCCGCAGTGCTCGCGGCAGCATTGATGTCCCCCTTCGGCGCCGCAGGTATCGCCCAGGCGACGCCGGCGGCGGTAACGCTGCCCGCCCCCACGCAGGCTCCGTCCGCGGCCACCGTCACCGCTGTCGACTGGCTGTCGGACCGCCGCGTCGCGCTGTGGATCGATTCTCCGTCGATGGGCACTCCCATCCAGGTTCAGCTGCTGCTCGCCCGCGATTGGAACATCAACCCGCAGGCAGTCTTCCCGTCGGTCTGGATGCTCGACGGTCTGCGTGCGACCGACACCGAGAACGGCTGGACTGCCGAGACCGATGCCGAGTCGTACTTCGCAGACAAGAACGTCAACGTCGTACTCCCCGTCGGCGGACAGTCCAGCTTCTACTCCGACTGGGTCGACCAGGACAACGGCAAGAACTACCAGTGGGAGACGTTCCTGACCAAGGAGCTGCCTCCTATTCTCGAGAACGACTGGCGTACCAATCAGACTCGCGGCGTCGTCGGTCTGTCGATGGGCGGCACCTCGGCGATGTTCCTCGCCGCCCGCAACAAAGGCTTCTTTCAGTTCGCCGGCTCCTTGTCCGGAATCTTGACGACCACCTCGCTCGGTATGCCGCAGGCGATCCAGTACGCGATGGCCGACGCCGGAGGCTTCTCGTCCAAGGCGATGTGGGGCGCTCCCACCAACGACCTGTGGGCTCAGCACGACCCGTACCTGCTCGCCGAAAAACTCGAGGGTGTGAGCCTCTACATCTCGAGCGGCAACGGCGTGGCGGGACCGTACGATCCACCGTCGGGAATCCCGGGTGTCAGCTCCAACTACGCAGGCATGGGTCTGGAGATACTTTCACGTCTGACCTCGCAGACGTTCGCGACCAAGCTCAACAAGCTCGGCATCCCGGCACAGGTCAACTACCGCCCCTCGGGTCTGCACACGTGGGAGTACTGGCAGTTCGAGCTCAAGCAGCTCTGGCCACAGCTGGCGAACACGCTCGGCGTCGAGGCGGACAAGCCTGCTTGCACCGTAGCGGGCGCCATCGGCAACACCACCGGTGCGAACGCTTGGCTCGGTGACTGCCTGACGGCCGAGTACAACGTCGACGGTGGCCGCGCACAGGACTTCCGATTCGGCCGGGTGTTCTTCTCCCCGGACACCGGCGCGCATGTCGTCGCCGGCGCGATCGGCGGCACCTATCAGGGTTCGGGTGGGCCGAGTGGCCCACTCGGCTTCCCCACCACCGGTGAGTACGGGGTGCCCGACGGACGCGGACGGGTCAACTCTTTCCAGAACGGCATGATCTACTTCACCCCGCAGACCGGTGCGCATGCGGTGCGCGGCGCCATTCTCGACGAGTGGGCACGCCAGGGCTACGAGAACGGTCCGCTCGGTTACCCGGTTCTCAGCGAGGTCGCCACACCGTCGAAGCCCGGGGTAGTGCAGGGCTTCGAGATCGGCGCCATGTATTACAGCCCCGAACACGGTACGCACTCGGTGCAGGGGATGATCCTGGGCAAGTACGGCCAACTCGGCTGGGAGAACGGCCAACTCGGCTTCCCGAAAACAAACGAAATGGGACCGCTCCGCGACGGGGGCCGGTTCAACGAGTTCGAGGGCGGCAACATCTACTGGAGTCCGCTGACCGGAGCTTGGGCCATTCGCAACGGTGAGATCTTCGACGCCTGGAAGAACGAGGGCTACGAGAACGGCCGCCTCGGCTACATCACGAGCGACCAGTTCGAGATGGACGGCGGCGGGATTCAGCAGAATTTCCAGTTCGGAATCATCACCGTCAAGGACGGAACGGTCACCATCGCCCCGTGACGTCACCGGCGCTGCCGGCGAGATGCCGACAGCGCCGAGGCGGCTGATTCGTGTTCACTCAGAGAATTCTCAAGGACTCTCTGTACCGTCCCTGCATGAACCTGCCGCCGAACTCGGCCACTCGGATGCTCCTAGAAACGTGCTCCAGGACTGGATTGAATATGCGAAAGTCAACGACCGTGCGAACTTCTCTGACTCGAACCCTGTCCATGGGTGCCCTCGCCGTGGCGGCGGGCACGATGCTGGTCGCCTGCGGCAGCGACGACTCCACTGCCACGGGGACGCCCTCCGTGTCGCAGACCACCACGGCAGCAGCGACGACCTCGGCCGAAGCCACATCGCCTGAGTCGGAGGACTCGGACGCTCCCGGTGTGACGACAAGCCCGGGGGAAGCCGCCACCGCACCTCCCGAGCAGCCGCAGCCGGTTCCCGAAGGTTTCCCAGGGCCCACCGAGAGCCCCGTCGACGATCGTGGCCGGGCGTTCCTCGCCGAGCTCGAGAAAAACGGCATCACGCCCGCGGGCAACGGTGATATCGCGGTGTCGACGGCGACGTACATTTGCTCGGCGCAGTCGCAGGGCGTACCCGCGGACGAGATCGCCACGTTCGTCACAGCCAACGTGGGAGTGGAGGCGAGCGCGGCCGGAACCCAGATAACAGCGGAGCAGGCAGGCGAGGACGCACAGATCTACATCGCCGCCGCTACGAACACGTTCTGCTGAGGCATCTGTAGATGGCGAAACGTAAGAGGCGGTTACTACCCAAGCTGATCGCGGCGGTGGTGATCCTCGGACTGATCATCCTCGCGCTGTGGTATCTCCTCGCGGGCCGGTTGCCCGAGCGGATTCCGTCGCCGTTGCCCCCGCCACAGGAACCCCAGTCGCAACCGGCGGACTGCTCGGACGTCGTGGTCATCTCGATCCCGGGTACCTGGGAGTCCTCGGCGTTCGACGATCCGTACAACCCGACAGCCAACCCGGTGTCGCTGATGTTGAACGTCTCGCGTCCGCTGCAGGAGCAGTTCGACCCGAGCCGGGCCAGCGTCTTCACCGTCCCGTACGTCGCGCAGTTCTCCAATCCGATCGCGTTCCCTCCCGACGGTCAGCAGTCGTACAACAACAGCCGCACCCAGGGCGCCGACGCGACGCTGGCCGAGCTCACTCGCGTCAGTGATCACTGCCCGTTGACCAACTACGTCCTGGTCGGATTCTCCCAGGGTGCGGTGATCGCCGGCGACATCGCCGCCGATATCGGAGCGGGCAACGGCCCCGTCGCCGCCGACAAAATCCTCGGCGTCACCCTCATCGCCGACGGCCGGCGAACCTCCGAAGTAGCCGTCGGCCCGGCGGTCGGTGGGGTCGGTGCCGAGGTCGCGCTCGGCGGCCTCGATCTTCCCGGCATCACGATGACGGGAGCCCGAGAAGGTGGCTTCGGCGAACTCGAGGGCAAGGTCCAACAGATATGCGCTCCCGGCGATCTCATCTGTGCCGCGCCGTCGGAGGGGATGTCGATCACCAACATTCCCCAGAGCATCAACATTCTGCTCGGGGCCGCCGGAAATCCGGTGCACGCCTCGTACAACAGCTTCGTCGTAGACGAGGCGGGAACCACCGCGACACAGTGGACGACCGGCTGGGCGCGGGGTCTCGTCGAGTCCGCTCCGGAGATTCCGCACTCCTGACTACGGGGGCTGAGTTCTCACAAGGACTCGGTGCCCGTCCTGTTGGTGTGGCACAAAGCGGACGGGCCTGGACATGCCCGGTGTATTCCCACGTGGGGAACAGCTAGAGTGGCGCCTTGGACCAGCGTCGAAGTGGCGTTGACCATCGACCGAGCGCCCGCACCGAGGAGACCTATACATGAGTTCCGCCCAGGCCCCTGACCTGCCTTCCGAAGGGCACGTCACGGCGCTGCGCAAGTTCCGTTTCGCCGCAGGCGGAGAGGGCAACGCGGAGGAGGGGGGAGCGCGGAAGTTCGTGAAACTGGCGCAACAGGCCGAGGAGCTGGGCTACGACAGCTTCATGATTCCCGATCACCTGGGCAACCAGGTCGGCCCCATCGCTGCCCTCGGTGCACTCGCCATCGCCACCGACAAGATTCGGCTCGGCACCGCAGTGCTGGCGAACGGGTTTCGGCATCCGGCGATCCTGGCCAAGGACGCAGCCACCATCGATGTACTGTCCGGAGGCCGCCTCGAGCTGGGGCTCGGCGCGGGCTGGATGCGCGAGGAGTACGACAAAGCCGGCATCGTGTACGACCGCCCCGGCATTCGTATCGAGAAGCTCGAAGAAAGCCTCGTAATCCTCGATACTCTGCTGCGCGGCAAAGAATGCAACTTCGAGGGCAAGCACTTCACCATCACCGGTTTGAAGGGAAGCCCCCGGCCGAGGCAGGGCCCACGCCCCCCGATCTGTGTCGGCGGCGGCGGACCGCGAATGCTTGCCCTGGCCGCGAAGTACGCCGACATCATTTCCGTGGTGCCGAGTACGACGAAGGAAGGCAAGCTTCTACTGTCCGGCATGACGTTGGACAAGACCCTCGAACGTGTCGAACTCATCCGCAAGGCGGCGGGTGATCGGTTCCACGAGATCGAACTGAACTGGGCCATCACCACCATCGTGGTCACCGATGATCGCGAGCAGATGGCAGAGATGGCGTTGGCCGCGCTGGACAACGGTTACCCGCCCAACGTCGACGTGGACGTCAAGCTCAGTGTGGACGACATTCTGTCCTCGCCCTACCTGGCCTTCGGGACTTACGAGGAGATCGCAGATCAGATCCGTAACGTTCGCGAGAAAACGACGATGTCCTATGTTGGGGTTTTTCCCACCCAGATGGAAGCGTTCGCGCCTGTGATCGACCTGCTGAAGGGCGAGTGACACGGGTGCGTCGAACAAACCCGCAGACCTGCGGGTTTGTTCGACGCGGACACGATGAATTGGTCATCGAAATAGCTACCAGCTAGTAATATTCACGCTGCTCGGGAATGCGTGAGCCGTAGATAAATCGGGGCGCGATCCGTTGTTCGAGAACCAAGCAGCAGCGGATTCGTCGGAGGAGATTGAACACAAATGAGCCACACATTCGATGACTACATCGATGAAAACGGCCACATCACCATCGCTGAGGGGCTGACGCTGGTTCGCCACGTCGAGGTGAACGTGGCCGAGAACGCCGATACGCTCGCCTACCGATTCATCGACTACTCCCGCGAGCGAGACGGCGAGGCACACGAGCTGACCTGGTCCCAGTTCGGAACTCGACTGCGCGCGGTGGCGGCGCGCCTGCAGCAGGTGACCAAGCCCGGTGACCGTGTCGCGATTCTCGCCCCGCAGGGCCTCGATTACGTCGTCGCATTCTTCGGCGCCATCTACGCCGGTACCATCGCTGTCCCGCTGTTCGACCCCGACGAGCCCGGGCACACCGACCGTCTGCATGCCGTCCTGGGCGACTGCAGCCCAACGGCCATCCTCACCGCAACGAACTCTGCAGCCGGCGTGCGCAACTTCTTCCGCTCGCTGCCCGCGGCCGAGCGTCCCCGTGTCATCGCAGTCGACGCCATCCCCGACAGCGTCGGCGAGACGTGGGTCGAGCCGCCGGCTCAGCTCGACGACATCGCGTATCTGCAGTACACCTCCGGTTCGACGCGTACCCCCGCAGGTGTGGAGATCACTCACCGCGCTGTGGGCGTCAACGCCCTCCAGATGGTCGACAGCATGGAGATCAACGAGGACTCGCGCGGCGTGACCTGGTTGCCGATGTTCCACGACATGGGCCTGCTGACGGTCATTCTGCCTGCACTGGGCGGCAAGTACATCACCATCATGAGCCCGCGCGCATTCGTGCAGCGGCCATGGCGCTGGATCAAGGAACTGGCGGCTGTCTCCGACGGCGCCGGCACGTTCGCCGCCGCCCCGAACTTCGCCTTCGAGCACGCCGCGCAGCGCGGTCTCCCGAAGAACGGTGAGGAACTCGATCTGTCCAACGTGATCGGGCTGATCAACGGCAGCGAGCCCGTCACCACGACCTCGATGAAGAAGTTCAACGACGCGTTCGGCCCGTACGGTCTGTCGAAGACGGCGATCAAACCGTCGTACGGCATGGCCGAGGCCACCCTGTTCGTCTCCACCAGCAAGCACGCCGACGAGCCGAAGGTCGTCTACGTCGATCGCACCGAACTCAACGCCGGCCGGTTCGTCGTGGTGGATCAGTACGCGCCGGGCGCCATCCCGCAGGTCTCGACCGGGTACGTCGCTCGCAGTCAGTGGGCCACCATCGTCGACTCCGACAATGCCACCGAGGTACCGGACGATCACGTCGGCGAGATCTGGCTGCACGGGGAGAACATCGGCAAGGGCTACTGGGGACGTGAACGCGAGACCAGCGAAACGTTCCACAACAAGCTAGTGAGCCGCATTGCCGAGGGTTCACACGCCGAAGGCGCCGCAGAGAGCGCCAACTGGATGCGCACCGGCGACTACGGCGTCTACCACGGCGGCGAGCTCTACATCACCGGCCGTGTGAAGGATCTCGTCATCGTCGACGGCCGCAATCACTACCCGCAGGACCTCGAGTTCTCGGCGCAGGAAGCGAGCAAGGCTCTGCGCCCGGGTTTCGTGGCCGCGTTCGCCGTTCCGCTCAACCAACTCCCCGACGTCGTGTTCGAGTTCAGGGGTGCCGCGCTGACGAAGGATCCGGACGACAGCTCGGAGCAGCTGGTCATCGTCGCCGAGCGTGCGCCCGGCTCCGGCAAGGCCGACCCGGAGCCCATCGCCGAGGAGGTGCGCACCGCGATCTCCGCCCGCCACGGTGTCACCGTCCGCGACGTTCTACTCGTCCCCGCCGGATCCATCCCGCGCACCTCCAGCGGCAAGATCGCCCGCCGTGCATGCAAGGCCGCCTACATCGAGGGCACCCTGCGCGGCGGATACCAGCAGAATGCGTTCCCAGACGCGGAGCTGCCGGACTGACGTCCGCGCTCCCGTACTCCTTCGACACGTAACTTGGTGAGTGATGGCTGAACAAGAAACTGACAACATCGAACGTGTCGAGGGCGCTGACATGACTGTCGCTCAGCTACGTCAGTGGCTGCGTAACTGGGTTGCCGACGCCACCGGTCAGCCGGCCGATCAAATCTCCGACGATCGGCCGATGGAAGAGTTCGGACTGTCCTCCCGCGACGCCGTGGCGCTCAGCGGTGAGATCGAAGAGCTGGTCGGAGTGACGCTGACGGCAACCGTCGCCTACCAGCACCCGACCATTGCCTCGCTCGCCACCCGCATCATCGAAGGCGAACCGGACGAACCCGCGGACTCGGCCGACGATGCCTTCTACCTGCAGGGCAACGTGCATGCGGACTCGCACGACATCGCTATCGTCGGCGTCTCCACTCGATTCCCAGGTGCGGGCACGACGCCCGAGGAGATGTGGGCACTGCTGAGCGAGGGGCGCGACGGGATCACCGACCTGCCCGAGGGCCGCTGGGAAGAATTCACCTCCGACCCCGCGATCAAGGCCGCCGTCGACGCATGTGTCACCAAGGGCGGCTACCTCGACGACGTCAAGACCTTCGACGCCGAGTTCTTCGCGATGTCGCCCAACGAGGTCGTCAACGTCGATCCGCAGCAGCGGTTGGCACTCGAGCTCACCTGGGAAGCCCTCGAACATGCCCGCATCCCGGCGAGCTCGGTCAAGGGCAAGCAGGTCGGCGTCTTCATCGGTAGCTCCTCCAACGACTACCAACTGCTCGCCGTCAGCGACCCGAACGCGCACCCGTACGCACTCACCGGCACTTCGACGGCCATCGTCGCCAACCGGGTGTCGTACTTCTACGACTTCCGCGGACCGTCCATCGCCGTCGACACCGCCTGCTCGTCCTCGCTGGTGGCTGTGCACCAGGCGGTCCGCAGCTTGCGGACCGGCGAATCGGACTTGGCCCTCGCGGGCGGGGTCAACATGTTGCTCGCACCGCCCATCACCGTCGGCTTCGGTCAGACCGGTGTGCTCGCACCCGACGGCAAGATCAAAGCATTCTCCTCCGACGCCAACGGCATGATCCGTTCCGAGGGCGGTGGCCTCGTCGTACTCAAGCGACTAGAGGACGCCAAGCGTGACGGCGACGACATCCTGGCGGTGGTCGCCGGTTCCGCCGTCAACCAGGACGGGCGTTCCAACGGTTTGCTCGCGCCCAGCCCGGATGCCCAAGCCGACGCGCTGCGGTTCGCATACCGCGATGCCGGCATCGCCCCGTCCGGGGTGGACTACATCGAGGCGCACGGAACCGGAACGATTCTGGGCGATCCCATCGAGGCGGACGCGCTCGGACGCGTCGTCGGGCGGGGCCGCGACGCGGACAAGCCTGCGCTGCTCGGATCGGCCAAGACCAACTTCGGCCACCTCGAATCCGCTGCAGGCGCAGCAGGTTTGATCAAAGTCGTGCTCGCGATGCAGCAGAACCGTCTGCCGGCCTCGCTGAACTACGCCGGCCCCAACCCGTACATCGACTTCGACAAAGCACACCTTCAGGTCATCGCCGAGGGTGCCGAGTGGCCTCGGTACACCGGCAAAGCCGTCGCGGGTATCTCCGGATTCGGTTTCGGCGGCACCAACGCGCACGTAGTGGTGAAGGAGTACGTCGCCGACGAGGTGGCAGGAGTGGAGCCCGCGGATCCGGATGCTGTTCTGGCGGAGGGTGTTTCTGGGGGTGTTTCTGGGGGCGGGTCCGAGGTGGAGTCCACCGACCCGATCGCCGAGGCAGAGCAGATCACGGAGGAAGCCGCCGCAGCGGAGACCGTCGTCCTCGCGGTGTCCGCGGCACTGCCCTCGCGCCGCAAGCGCGCCGCATCCGATCTCGCCGACTGGCTCGAAACCGAAGCGGGCAGCACGACGCCGCTCGCGGATGTGGGTCGTGCGTTGGCAAAGCGCAACCACGGCCGTTCACGCGCAGTGGTACTGGCATCGACGCGCGCCGAGGCCATCACCGGCCTGCGCGCCATTGCCGCAGGAAAGCCCGGACAGGGTGTCTTCTCGGCGGATTCCCCCGCGTCGAACGGCGCCGTGTGGGTGTTCTCGGGCTTCGGCTCGCAGCACCGCAAGATGGCATCGACGCTGTACCGCACCAACAAGGTTTTCGCATCGGCCGTGGACGAGGTCGACGAGCTGCTCATCGACGAGGCCGGCTACTCCATCAAGGAGATCATCCTCGACGACTCGCAGACCTACGAGTTCGAGAACTCCCAGGTAGCCATCTTCGTCATTCAGGTCGCCCTCGCCGCGACGCTGCGGGCGCACGGCGCCGAACCGGCAGCGGTCATCGGTCACTCGATGGGCGAGGTCGCCGCCGCCTACGTCGCAGGCGGACTGAACCTCGAAGACGCAGTTCGGATCATCTACGCCCGCTCACGTTTGCTGGCCGAGGGCCAGGAGGGCCTCGGTGCGGCCTCGCAGGGCGCCATGGCGCTCGTCGAATACACCCCGGACGAGGTCACCGCGCTCACCGATCAGTTCCCCGACGTCGAACCGTGCGTGTACGCAGCACCGACGCACACCACCGTCGGTGGTCCGCGTGCGCAGATCGAGGCTCTCGTCGAGATGGCAGAGGCCGCCGAGAAGATGGCACGCATCCTCGATGTGAAGGGCGCGGGGCACACAGCAGCCGTCGACGTACTGCTCGGCGAGCTAGCGGCCGAGCTGGCGGGCATCGAACCCGGCAAGCTTCGCGCGGGTGTCTACTCGTCGGTGGACAAGGAATCGGACTACCGTGCCGGCCACGAGCCGATCCACGGCGTCGACTACTGGACCAAGGGCATGCGCCACCCGGTCTGGTTCACACAGGCTGTCAACGTTGCCGTCGGAAATGGGCATACGACGTTCGTAGAACTGGCACCCAACCCGGTGGCGTTGATGTCGGTGGCTGCGACGGCATGGGCCGCCGGTGTCGCCGACGCGACCCTCATTCCCACGCTCAAGCGCAAGGAAGACGAATCCGAGACCTTCCTCGCGGCCCTCGCGCAGCTGTACGTGCACGGGCACGCGCTGGACCTGACCACTCTCTTCGGTGCGGGCGGCTACGCACCCATTCCGCGAACTGCCTACCTGCGCAAGGAGTTCTGGCTCAGCACCCGAGTCAGCTCCTCCGGCAACTCACGTGTTCCCGGTGCCCGGGTCTCGCTGCCGGACGGTCGCCGTGTCTGGGAGGTCGACGCCTCGGCCGTCGACTCGCTGGATCTGCTCGTCGAAGCTGCTGCAGCGCAGGTGCTCTCGGACGTAACGCTCGGCGCATCGGTGACGCACGCGGTGGTGCCGCGCGGTGGCACCCTCGTCACCACCCTCACCACGCACCTCGGCGGAGCCTCCCTGCAGATCCACGCCAACCGCGGTGGTGGCTTCACCCTGCTGCACGAGGCAGTGGTCACCTCCGGTGACGCGCTACCCGAACCGACTGCCGCAGTTGCGTTGCCGTCGACATCGCCGATGGAAGAACTGCCCGAGGTGGTCGAGGACTTCGGCGATCGCTGGGACCCCAACGGAAATCAGAGGCTCGAAGATCGTCTGGCGATCATCGTCGCCGAGTCCATGGGTTACGCGCCCGAGGACCTGCCGCCGGAGATCCCGTTGATCGAACTGGGGTTGGATTCGCTGAGCGCGGTGCGCATCAAGAACCGTGTCGAGTACGAGTTCGATATCCCCACCGTGCAACTGCAGGCAGTACGCGATGCGAACCTCCTCGAGGTGGAGAAGTACCTCCGCTACGCCCTCGACAACCGCGAGGAAGTCCAGGCACTCGCCGAGAAGCAGCAGGCAGACAAGGCCGCCGAGGCCGCCGCCGACGAGGGCCAGCAGGCACGGGAAGAAGCCGTCGACTCCGCCGTGGGCTCGCCCGAGGCGACCGTGCCGAGCGCCGAGTACCAGCCGGTCCCTGCCGCCGAGCCGTCGGATGTGAGCAGTCGCGAATCGTTCGCCGAGGCTGCCGGATCCGATGTCCCGCCGCGTGACAACGCCGAGCGTCTGACCTTCGCAACCTGGGCGGTGGTGACGAAGGAATCCGCGAAGGGCATCTTCAACACCCTCCCGATCCTCGACGACGAGACCGCCGAGAAGTTGGCGGCACGGCTGACCGAGCGGGCAGGCGGCGAGGTCACCTTCGACGACGTGCTCGATTCGGAAACCATCGAGCAGTTGGCAGAGAAGGTCCGACCGCACCTCGAAGGCGGCGAGATCGACGGGGTTGTTCGCAACCTGCGCCCGCGTCCCGAAGGGTCGACCGCCACCCCCGTGTTCGCGTTCCATTCGGCTGGAAGTTCGACGGTGGCTTACGAGCCGCTGCTACGCAAGCTGCCCGCAGGCACACCCATGTACGGTCTCGAGCGCGTCGAAGGTCCCATCTCGGTGCGTGCAGCCGAGTACGTCCCGCTCATTCGCGAGATCCAGCCCGAAGGACCGTACGTGTTCGTCGGCTGGTCACTCGGCGGAATCCTGGCCTACGAGGTCGCCCGGCAGATGGAAGAGCAGGGCATCGAGGTCGCATACGTGGGGCTTCTCGACACGGTGATGCCGGGTAGGGAAATTCCCGACACGCGTGAAGAGGTCCGGCGTCGTTGGGAGCGGTACGCCAAGTTCGCGAAGAAGACCTACGGCGTCGACTACCCGATTCCGTACGACAAGCTCGTCGACGCGGACGACGAAGGGCAGATCCGGATCATCACCGACCTGGTCAAGCTCAGTGGCGCAAAGATCCCCGGCGGGATCATCGAGCATCAGCGCACGTCGTGGCTCGACAACCGAGCAATCCAGACCGCGGAGCTCAAGAAGTACGGCGGGCACGTCACGCTCTACATGGCCGACAAGTACCACGATGACGCCATCGCGCTCGAGCCCGCATACGCCACCAGAGAAGAGCACGGCGGCTGGGCTCCGGTGGTGCAGGATCTCGAGATCGTCTACATCGGAGGCGACCACCTCGCAGTGGTGGACGAGCCGTACATTGGACGGATCGCGGCACACATGACGAAGAAGCTCGACGAGATCGAGTCAGCGAGAACCGGAGCCTAGAACCTTGACTGGTACCACCGCCGAAAAGTTGGCCGATCTGCGGGCCAACCTCGAACTCGCCAGCGAACCGTCTGGTGAGATCGGTATCGCCAAGCGTGCGAAGAAGGGCATCCCCAGCGCCCGTCAACGTATCGACATGCTGCTGGATCCGGGTAGTTTCGTCGAAATCGGCGCCCTGGTGAAAGCGCCCAACGACCCGACCGCGCTCTACAGCGACGGCGTGGTCACCGGGCACGGCACTGTCGACGGCCGACCGGTGGCAGTGTTCTCGCACGACCAGACCGTCTTCGGTGGGACGGTCGGCGAAATGTTCGGCCGCAAGGTCGCCGGGATCATGGACTTCGCGATCAAGGTCGGATGCCCGGTGGTCGGCATCAACGACTCCGGCGGTGCCCGTGTTCAGGACGCCGTCACCTCGTTGGCCTGGTACGCCGAACTCGGGCGACGCCATGAACCGCTGTCCGGTATGTGCCCGCAGATCTCGGTGATCCTCGGCAAGTGTGCCGGCGGCGCCGTCTACGCACCCATCAACACCGATGTCGTGGTCGCCACCGAAGAGGCGTACATGTTCGTCACGGGACCGGACATCATCAAGTCCGTCACCGGCGAGGAAGTCAGTCTCGACGAACTCGGCAGCGCCCGCAAGCAGGCCGAGTACGGCAACGTGCATCACGTGGCGAAGGACGAGAAGGCTGCATTCGACTGGGTGCGAACCTATTTGGGCTACATGCCGTCGAGCTGCCAGGACGACCCACCCGTCGTCAACCCGGGACTCGAACCCGAGATCACCGAGTCCGACCTCTCGCTCGACAAGGTCATGCCCGACGCCGACAACGCCGGTTACGACATGCACGACATCATCCTGCGGATCTTCGACGACGGCGAGTTCCTCGAACTCTCGACGGGAATCGCACCGAATGTGATCACCGGCCTCACCCGCGTCGACGGCAAGTCCGTCGGAGTCGTCGCGAACCAGCCGATGTTCCTTTCCGGCGCGCTCGACGCCGACAGTGCCGACAAAGCCGCGCGGTTCGTACGCATCTGCGACGCCTACAACATCCCGCTCGTGTTCCTCGTCGATACGCCCGGGTTTCTGCCCGGGGTCGATCAGGAAAAGGTCGGCGTGATCAAACGCGGTGGGCGCTTCCTGTTCTCGTACATCGAGGCAACCGTTCCCAAGGTCACCGTGGTCGTCCGCAAGGCCTACGGTGGCGGCTACGCGGTGATGGGCTGCAAGCAGCTCGGCGCCGACATCAACTTCGCCTGGCCCACAGCCCGCATCGCCGTCATGGGCGCCGAAGGTGCCGTCAACATCATCGGCCGCAAGCAGCTTGCCGCAGCCGGCGACAACGCACCCGCCGTCCGCCAGCAGCTCATCAACTTCTACAACGAGCACGTGGCAACCCCGTGGGTGGCAGCCGAGCGTGGCTACATCGACGCCGTCATCGAGCCGTCGCGAACCCGACTCGAACTCCGCACGGCCCTCAAGCTGCTGACGGACAAGAAGGTGTTCAAGAATCCCCGGAAGCACCACCTGCTGCCGATCTAGCTGCCGCCGCTTTTTCCCCTCCCCTTTCGGCATGAATGGGCCATTGCAACCGTCTAACCGTTGCGGTGGCCCATTCATGCCCGTGGCCGCGGTCAGTGACGCTGTGCAGGCCGGACGACGACTGGAGGCCGCGGCCGGTTCAATGCCTGCTGGTAGTGCGATCGCAAATCGGCCAGCACTCTGCCTGGATTGTCCCGAATGTCTCTGGGAAGGTGGGAGGCGACAATCAGGCCGTGTCCCTGCATCCTCATCCGTCGAGACATGGTTTCCGCGTGATCTTTCGGCGACAGATGGTGAGCGAGCGAGTCGATCTCCCACGAGAATCCGACGCAGTCGAGCCAGTTGTCGGTGTTGCAGATGAATTCCCCTGACGCGGTGTAGATGTTGCAATTGTGCATCATCGGCGGCAGCCCACTGTCGGCATACAGCTTCTGCGCTTGTAGTTCCGCGACCGAGTGCGCATCGTCGCGAAGCTCGCGCACGACTCGCTTGCTGATCGCTCCGTATCTTCTTGGCCCTTCCGCAAGTTCGCGCGCGATGTCGTCGAGCGTCGCACCCCCTCGCTGCACAACTTCGGCGATCAGCTTGACGCAATGCTCGTCCGTTTTCGTAGACCGTGTCGCGTCTGCGAGACTCCGAACCAGTGGAGCCACGCGCAGGCTGCCCTTGACCACGGCCTCGGGCATACGCCAGGACCGCTCGACCCGAACGAACGACTTCGACGCCCGCCGTGCATCACCGGGGATGAGCACGTGCACTTCGTTCGGCGACGAGTCGGTGCCATAGCCGTGCGCACCCAGCCCGACCAGGCCGGTGATGAGTCCGTCGGGCCCGCAGTATTCCAGCGCCGCGACCGAACGCTGAAGTTGCGACGGATAGCCGTTGTGCAGGAGATATATCCCGGGGAGCACACGCTGCCACGGCCCGCCGGGTCCAGAGCGCGCGGTGAGGGTGCTGTCGGAGACCTTCGCCTCTCGCAACTGTGCTCTGGTCACCACGCAATGCGTACTCAGGTCTTGAAGTTGGGAGGTTCGCGCCCATGTCGGTTTCTTCATGGCTGCACTGTCGGTGCTCGAACCGACATCGGAACCGCGATTCGAGGCGTATCAGGGCCGTCTGTGGACGAGCGCCGCCGCTGTGGATAACCAGGGCTTGCGGGCGCCGAACTGATGCATTGTGTCGTAGCTGCATGCTAGGTCGCCGTGTGCCACCCGTTCTTGTCCCCGCCCCTGCCCCCGCCGCATGAATGGGCCACCGCAACGGTTAGAGCGCTACAAGGGCCCATTCATGCTGGTAGTGCGGCCCGCCCCTTTCCGCATGAATGGGCCATCACAACCGTCTAGCCGTTGCAATGGCCCATTCATGCCGAAACCCGAAACCCGGCACGGCTCACCTACCGGTCGAACACGCGCAGGTTCCCGGGCGTCCAGAGGCCGGATCTGGTTATCTCGCTGGTGTCGATCTCGGCGGGCACGGCCTGGGGGTAGTAGGGGTCGTAGCGTTCGAGGGAGCCCCAGTCGCGTGCCCAGTCATTGTCGAGGTAGGTGGGGACGGTGACGGGCTGGGCGAGCATTTCGCTCCATCCCAGGGGGCCGCCGTTGTCGGCGGACTGCCAGGTGTCGGTGGAGCTGACGGCCAGAGGTCGGTCGGGGAGGATGCGGTAGTTCGGCATCTCGGCGACGCCGTAACGGTGGTCGAACGGCCGCTGGCACGGGAATTGCAGTCCGACGGCCCAGTCGAGCAGCACTGGCTGGTCGCTGCCGATGAGCGAGTTCAGGCTTTCGAGCTGCGGGACGCGCGGCGGGGTGAAGGCGAACCACTGGTCGCCGGTGAGGTTGGGGTCGTTGGCCACGATGCGGACGGCGTCGGCGTCCTCGGGTAGGTCGGCAATGGGGATGCGCAGGTTTCGCCACGACGGTGCGGGGCCGATGTCGCGGGGCAGGTAGGTGCCCTTGACGTCGACGGTGCCGTTGGGCTGACGCGTGCCGTACTCGACGAGCAGCGACTGCCCGTAGGTCATTGCGCCCGTGTCGTCGTAGGACAGGATGCGCCCTGCTGCGGAGACGACGATGAGTGGGCTGGTGTCGGAGCGCTCGGGGAGCGAGTACCAACTCGATGTCGCCGACGCCGGTTCTTGGATGCCGGGTTGGTAGGAGCCGAGGACCGGGGTGGTGGCGGGGTCGAGACCGAAGGGGAGGGCTGCGGTGGAGCCGTTGACGCCGACGGCGCCGATGCCGCCGCCGGTGCCGGCGCTCTGGCCTTCCTCGAAGGCGGGGCCGACGCTTTGCTGGTCGGTGTTGCCTTGTCCCGGTTTGACTTCGACGGCATCTGCGCTGAGGTCGGTGGGGATACCGTTCGGGGTGAAGTTCCTCGGGTTCTCACCGCCGAGTGGCCCGGCTTCGGGGTCGAACTCTGCGGGGAGGGGGTTGAGGATGCCCGCGTTGGGGTTGGATTCGACCAGGACGTCGTTGGCGAGTCCGCACGAGTTCCCGGTCAGCGCTTGAACATTGGATCGGGCGAGCGAGTAGGCCGGGTACTGCGACACTGCTCCCTTGACGAGGGAGAGCACCTCGAACAGCACCATCAGGCCGGCGATGACGGTCAGCGGTGCTGCCGCGAATTTCTTTATGCGCCTGCCGCGTTCGGTTCCGGCGCGCGGTTGCGGTGGCGCGTAACCCTCACGCAGATACTGCCATCCGGCCAGGGCCAGTGCGGCGGCGAACAGGATGAGGAACAGGGTGTTGGATTCGTAGCCACTGAGCGAGACAGTCTTGTCGAACCACGGGACTCCGTAGCTCGAGACGTACCACCAACCGTTGATGCCCGAGAACGACAGTGCGAGAACGAACATGAGCCCGGCGAGGAATATGGTTCTGTTCCGCCGCGATCGAAGTGCGCTCGCGGAGATGGCAACTGCCGTCAGGGCAGCGAGACCGCCGGCGATGCCCGCGTACGAACCGAAGTGGTGCGTCCACTTGGTCGGGTTGAACATCATGAAGAAGATCGTTCCGAAAACGACACCGATCAGGCGCCAGGCCGGGCCGTTGGAGATGCCGGGGACTCGCTTGCGGCGCAGCAGGATGAACAGCGTCGAGAACAAGCACAGCAGCATCACGAGGAATGCGAACCGTCGGGCGACGGAACCGTCGACGGTTTGGACGAACAGGTAGTAGTAGCGCAGGAAGTCCTGGTACCACGCTTCGTTGGGGCCGATGGCTGTGCGTACGCGGGTCGATTCCATGACCGAGGCGTAGGTCTGGTCTGCGAAGACGACCACGAGTACGAGGAAGCCTGCGGCGGCGAGTGGTGCGAGCAGGGGCAGTGTGCCGACCTGGCGGTGACGACGCACGACGATGCGCGCCATGGGTCTGGCGCCGGCGAGCAGGGCGGCCACACACATCAACCCGGTAGGTGCGGAGGCGAGGGTGAAGGCGCCGATCAGGAAGGCGCCTGCGGCGGGAAGTAATCGTCCGGTTGCGATGGCCCGTTCGATCGAGCACCAGGTCAGAAGTGCGCCGAGGGCGACGATCGGTTCGGGACGCAGTCCATTGTTGTACGGCAGCCAGAAAGCGAGGAACACCAAGCCGCCGGTCCACAGGGCGACGTTCGATCTGCGGACGGCTCGGCCGAGGCGCGGAACGACCTCGCGGCTGATGACCATCCAGCACAGCACGCCGGCGATGAGCGCGGGCAAACGCATCCACGGGCTGGCGGTCGAGACCTTCGCGAACACGGCCAGCACGTCGTAGTACCAGCCGAACGGGGCTTCGGGGACGCCGAACCAACGGAAGTAGTTGGCCATGTAGCCGGAGTGCTCGGACGCGCGGGCCATGGTGAGGAGGTAGCCGTCGTCGGAGGTGTTGGCGCCGACGAAATGCCAGCCGACGAGGACGCCCACCACGGTGATGTCGACGCCGGTGAACTTCCACCAGTGCGCCGGCAGGAACCGTCGGTGACCGCGTCCGTCGGTGCCGTCGAGCTTTCCGAGTGCGCCCATCGCGATGATGGTGCAGACGACGGCGAGGATCATCGCGAGGAGTTTGAGGACGGTCGGGCTTGAGGAGAACCGCGAGTCGATGTCGATGGTGGCGGACATGCCGGCTGGGGCCGAACCCTCGAGGTCGGTGAACAATCCGGCGATCTGAGGCCGAAGGTCGCCGTCGAGCCGACCGGAGCGGGGGTTGCCCTCCTCGTCGACGAGGCCGGTGAACTCGGCGGAGGTGTAATCGATACTGGAGACGATTTCGATCGATCCACAGGAGGCGTTCTGTACCTCCGCGCGAGGAGCCGATGCGACGACGACGTTGCGGTCCAGCACATCCACGTTGGACTCGCCGACGCGAACGAAGAGGCTGTTCAGCGCTGCGCCCTGCCCCTGCGGTGGAGCGGTGGCCAGCAGCAGACCACCCTGCGGTGGGAGACGGTCGATGGCGGAACAGGGGATCGTCGCGCTGAAGGAGATGGGTGCCTGCGAGACGAGTGGTGCGTCGATGTCCTCGATGACTCCGGCGTTGGGCCAGGTAATGGACGAGTCGGTCTGCACGACGGGCAGGAACGGCGTCAGGATCGCCAGGATCGCGCCGAGGATGCCGGTGACGATGGCGACGAGTCGCGTAGTGCGCACTTCGGAGCGCAGATCCATATTGGAACCCTTCGGCGGAGTAGCGAAGGGCAC
This sequence comes from Rhodococcus sp. I2R, assembly GCF_020889545.1. Lineage (NCBI taxonomy): Bacteria > Bacillati > Actinomycetota > Actinomycetes > Mycobacteriales > Nocardiaceae > Rhodococcus > Rhodococcus sp. I2R. The sequence goes on along the minus strand of NZ_JAHUTG010000005.1, from coordinate 28,583 downwards.
GGCGGAGTTCTCTGTCACGGCGTCGGGCACGGTTGTCGATGTTATGCGAGCGTGATCCGAAGAGCACACACGCCCGGTCCGGGACGACTCCCCGGAACCGGCGTGTGAACCGGGAGATCAGTCGTTTTTGATCGGTCCGGGGCTGAACAAACCGGACCGGGTCTCCTCTGTGACGGTCACCTCGGCGGGTGCGGCGCTCGGTTCGAGTGGGGAGTATCGCTCGATGGATCCCCAATCTCGGTCGTAATCGTCCTGCAGGTACGAGGGCAGGGTCCGTGCGGTGAGAAGCTGTTCGGTCCAGCCCAGCGGACCACCGCCGATCCAGTCCTGCCACGCGTTGGTCGATTCGGCACCGGGCCGATCGGGGATGATTCGGTACTCGGGCACCTCGGCGACGCCGTAGCGGTGATCGAACGGCCGCTGGCATGGGAACGCGAGCCCGACGGCCCAGTCGAGCAGCACCGGCGCCTCCGAGCCGACGAGGTCGTTCAGCGACTGCGTGATCGGCACGCGCGGGGGAGTGATGGCAGCCCACTGGTTGGCCGCGAGATCGGCATCATCGACGACGATGCGGACGGCGTCGGCCTCGGGTGGCAGGTCGGCCAGCGGCACTCTCAGGTTGCGCCACGACGGGTTCGGGCCGATGTCCAGTGGCGTGATGCGTCCCAGCGCCTGCACGTCGGCACCGTCGCGCACGCCGTATTCGAGTTCGACACTCGCGCCCGGGGTGACGATGCCGTCGGAATCCACCGAGCGGATGCGGCCGGCGGCGGCGATGGAGATCAGGTCCCCGCCTTCACCCGGTAGGCCGTACCAGTCCGTCGTCAGCGATGCCGGTTCGTCGGTGCCGAAGCTGCCGAGAACCGGTGTGGTGGCCGCGTCTAGTCCGAACGGCAGTGCGACGGTGCTGCCGTTGATTCCGGCGTCGGCTTCGGTTCCGCCTTCGGTGCCGGAGCTGTTGGTGGAGACGGTGGTGCTGCCGTCGGTCGGGGTGATGGAGTTCGCGCCGCCCTGAGAGGATTCCTCGGCGTCGGCTCGCAGGTCCGACGCGACCCCGTTGGGGGTGAATCCGATGTTTCCGCCGGCGGCGAGTGGATCCGGATTGCTCGAGAGCGGTTGCAGCATCGAGGCATTGGGGTCGGTCTCGACTCGAACGTCGGTTGCGAGGCCACAGGTGTTGCCGACGAGCGAGTTGATGTTGGACCGCGCGATCGAATACGCGGGGTACTGGGCGGTCGCGCCCTTGAGGAGCGAGAGGATTTCGAACAGGACGACGCCACCGGCGACGACCGTCAGCGCGGACGGCGAGAAGCGGCGCCGTTTCGGCTTCGGTGACTTGGCGAACGGCGTTCGGATGTGCTGGTAGGCGGCGTACATCAGGGTCAGCAGGGTGAGGCCGAGCAGAAGGGTCGAGAATCCTTTGCCCGCAATGGACGGTGGCTTGTCGAACCAGGGGATGCCGTAGCTCGAGACGTACCACCAACCGTTCGACCCGGTGAACGCCAATGCCGTCAGGAACAGCACGGCCGCGGTGAAGAGCGTGCGGTTGCGCGGTGAGGTGATGGTTGCGGCCGTGACGCCCACTGCAGCGAGTGCTGCGACGGAGCCGGCCAGGCCGGCATACACGCCGAAGTGGTGGGTCCATTTGGTGGGGGTGAACATCATCAGAGCCAGTGCGCCGATGATGATTCCGAGGATGCGGCGTGACGGACCGATTGCGGTGCCGGGGATGCGGCCGTTCTTGCGGAGCATGACGAAGATCGACACCGCGACGCACAGCAGCATGGCGAAGACACCGAACCGGCGAGCCAAGGAGCCGTCGGGAGTGATCATCATCAACGAGTCCCAGCGGATTCGCTCGTCGAACCAGGCGACATTGGGGCCTACCGCCGACCGCACTCGGGTCGCTTCGAGGACGGATGCGAGGGTCTGATCGGCAAAGATAGCCATCAGAACCGCGGTTCCCGACGCCAGCAGCGGGGCGATCAGCGCGGCGAATCCGACGAGTTTGGCGCGGCGGACGAGAATCAGTACGAGCGGTCTGGCGCCGGCCAGCAGGGCGGCGATGCAGATCAGTCCCGTGGGTCCCGCGGCGAGTGCGAACGCCGCGATGAGCACGGCGACGGCGGCGGGCAGCAGTCGTCCGGTTGCGATGGCACGTTCGACGGAACACCAGGTCAGCAACGCTCCGAGAGCGATGATGGGCTCGGGGCGCAGGCCGTTGTCGTAGGGGAGCCAGAACGCGAGAAACACGAGTCCGGCAGTCCATCTGGCGACGTTGCTGCGGACGACCGCGCGGCCCAGACGGGGGATCACTTCGCGGCTGATGACCATCCAGCAGAGGATTCCGGCGATGAGCGCGGGCAGCCGCATCCACACGCTGGCGGTGGATACCTTGGCAAACGCGGCCAGCATGTCGTAGTAGGGCATACCGAACGGCGCTTCGGGGACGCCGAACCACCGGTAGTAGTTCGCCATGTAGCCGGCGTTCTCCGACACCCGTGCCATGTTGAGCAGGTAGCCGTCGTCTGAGGTGTTGGCGCCGATGATGTGCCACAGCAGAAGAGTGCCGATGACGATGGCGTCGACGCCGGTGATCTTCCACCAGTTGGCAGGCAGGAAGCGGCGTGCGCGACGGCCGTCGACACCGTCGAGCCGGTGCAGGGCGAACAGCGAGGCGATCACCGCGATGACGCCGACGGCGATCGCGAGGAGCTTGAACAGAGACGGACTCGACGAGAACCGCGAGTCGATCTCGGCGGTGACACTCAGACCGGGGACGCTCTGGTCGAGTTCGGTGAAGATCCCGACCATCTGCGGGCGGACGTCGCCCTCGATCGTGTTGGTTTCGCCACCTGCCGTCACCACCGTGCGTGCATGGTTACTGTCGACGGTCACTTCGCATGCACCGGTCGTGGACGCCTCGCCCAGCACTTGGTCGCGCAGGACGACCTCGACCGACTGCTCGTCGTCGGCCCGCACAACGAGGCCGCGGCCCGCGATGTCGGGTGCTCCGGGCGGGAGCGTCGAGATCAGGATGCCCGACGCGTCCGTGCAGGGAACCGTCGCCTCGAGCCGTAGCGGCGTGTAGGAGATCAGCGGCGCATCGACGCTGCCGAAGTCTTGCTGAGGCCACTCGATGGTCGCGACGGCCTGCTTCACGGGCAGCAGCGGCGTCGCCACGGCGAGAATCACACCGATCAACCCGGCAAGAACGGCAATTATGCGGGCAGTCGTCAACTCGGGTTTGGAACGCACTCGATCATGTTAGGTGGCTGTGCTCATCGCACATCCCACACCCAGACCCCGTCGATGTACTCCGAATCTGTGCCCAGTAGTTCGTCTACGGTCTCGCGCAGTGCTGAGGTACTGCGATCCGGCTGCAGAACCACCACGTCGGCATCCCAGAATTGCAGGTCACTTCGGAATTCTGCTTGCCTTTGGCGCGTGATCTCGGGAACCGTGCCCGATTCGCGTACCGAGGCGAGGAGCAGCGCCGTCGGACGGTCGACGGCTCCGTACTTGGCTTCACGTTCGTCCGTGCCGTCCGGTCCGACGAAGTAGCCGCCGGCGAGCGGGAATCCCATGTCGGCCTCGACCTGCCAGTGCAGCGGCCGCGCGTCCATGGGCCGCGGCAGCGGAACGGTGACCACCGAGCCGTCGTCGACGTAGTTCTTCCACTCACCGCTCGCGAAGAACTGCGGGGTCGGCGATCGCTCGATGGTTGCCAGCGGCGTCGGGAGCAGCGGCAGCAGCGCGATTGCCAGCGCTGAACTCCACAGTGCCGGGATCGGCGTGATACCGCGGCGGAATACCCTGTCGGTCGTCAAGACCAGCAGCAGCGCGATCCCGGGGATCGCGGCCATGGCGAACCGCGTCTCGAGAATCGACTCGATCAGGGTGGTGTCGGAAAGCCATTCCCACGGCAGGCCGACTCCGGTGTTCACGCCGCCGATGATCAGTTCGGATCCGAGGGACAGCACGGTGACGACTACGGCGGTTGCCGCCGCAGCTCGCGCACATGCGACCCGCCACAGTGGCACGGCTGCAACGAGCGTGAGCAGTATCAGCGGCCAACCGAAATACGAGTTGTCCTCGGTCGGGTTGATTCGGTAGCTCTCGCCGGGCGCCAGATCGCCGCCGATCGACTGAGCGGGGAACTGCAACAGAGCGTTGAAATCGTTGCCCATCGGTCCGTGCTCGAGAGACGCGTAGCTCTCCGGACCATAGAACTGCCAGTAGAGCGGGAATGCAATGAGGATCAACGTGAGTGCAGCCGCGGCAGGCAGCGATTTCGCGGCGTTCTTCAGCGCCGGTAGCAGGCGCGGGGGGCTACCCAGGTAGTAAGCGACGGCGAAGATGCCGAATGCGATGGCAAAGATGAGCAGCGGCTCCGCACCGAGCATGAACTGAAGTGCGGCGACGAGACCGAGGGCGACGGTCTTCCTGGCCGACGGCCCGCTGCGAGCGATCTCGATCACGAGTGCGGCGATCACCGGTAGGAGAAACAGTACGACGAAGTTGGGGTGGCCGTTGGCGTGCGAGATCATTCCGGGCGCAAAGCCGCAGAGCGCGCCGCCCAGCGCTGACGCTCCCCGTGATGCAGCGACGGTGCGCGAGAACAGCCAGTACCAGGCGTACGCGGTGCCGGCGAGACCGCCGGTGAGGGCGATGGCCCAGGTGAGCGTCGGGCCGAGGAGGAGGGTGATCGGGGCCAATGGAATCGACAGACCGAACATGGCCGTGTTGGCCATCAGGTTCACACCGTTCGGGAAGTTCTGCAGATCGCTCCACAGCGGATTCTCGCCGTGGGCAACCGAGTGTGCGGCGACGGCGAAGAACCACTCCCACATGGCCTGGTCCTGAGCGCTGTTGGCGAGATAACCGTTGGCGAGGTTCTTCCACTGCCCCTGCATGACGAACAGGGCTGCCAGGGTGTACGCAACTGCAGCTGCAACATCGGCTGGATGCGGCCGGCGGATGCGGGAGGAGAGCGCCGCGAACCTGCTTGCCGGGGCCTGCGCTGGCTGCTCGAGGGCAGTCCGGTCGGTGGTGGTCATCGCCCACCAACGTTACGTGAACGTTATACGGGTTGCCTACGAGGTTCGGGTGATCAGCGCGAACGGCCCGATATCGGTGGTCTCGAAGCGCGGATCCTCGAACAGGGATTCGTCGAACGTCACCGTGTAGCGACGCACGTTCGGGTCGTTCGGATACACGTCCGCTGCCAGCCTCAGGGTGTAACCGTCGGCGCCGCGGCGGAAGAGGAACGCATCGGGCGCTTCCCATTCGCTGCTGTCCAGCGCGTCGATCAGCTCGTCGGGTGTCTCCAGCTGCGTCCACTCCTCGATCGCCGCAGCGCGCTGATCGAACTCGGCCAGCGGGTTCGCGTAATGCGAAGTCAGCCCCTGGAACCCGAAGTAGGGGTAGTACGCGAGGAACGTCGTGTCGGCCGTCAGCACTATCGTCTCGTCACGAGGCTTGCCCAGTTGCTCGCCGATTGCGGCGTCGACATCGCGGTAGTAAGAGACCGCGTTCGGTGGACGCATGTCAGCGCGCACCCCATCACCGTCGGTGTCCGTGTAGGCGACCGTGATCTCGGACTGCAGTACCTGCGGAATGTTCTGGGCAAACGCCATCGCGCCGACCGTGGCCACCACGACCGCCGCGATCTTGAACCGAGGTGGCTCGTTGATCGCCTGGTAGATGGCCTTGGATCCTTCGAGGAATCCGAATACGCCTGCTGCGCCGAGCAGCACTATCAGCACCGCTTCGAGCCGGAACGAGAGCAGCGTCGTACCGGCCACCGTGGCAGCCATCGACATCAACGTCCACAGGTACACCGCCACAACACCGATGCCCAGGGCCTGCGCGCGTCTCGACGTCGCTGCGCGCACTGCGAGCCACAGCATCCCGATCATGCACAGCGCACCCAACAGTGAGAACTCGAACATCGGCATCGGCAGCGTCGCCCCGGACTCGGGCAGATAGTGCAGGGCGGTACCGGACGTCGCGCGGGTGCCGGTCAGCGCCGCGATCAAATATGGCAGCCACACCGTCAGCGCGATGAGCCCGGAAATGGCAGCGATCGCCGCGAGTCGGAGAGCAATCGGAACCGCGGCCCGCCAGGTCCCCTGCGCCCGTACGGCGAGGACAGCGGAGACGACAGCCATCAACGTGACCGCGAACGCAGCCAACCCCAGGTAGAGGGTGTAGAACATCGCCGCGAGGCCCAGGAACAGCCCAGTGCCCACCACTGCGCCCCAGCCCCAGTTGTTCGCCGCCCCTCTTTTCGGCACCCCCCTTTTCGGCGCCCCCCTTTTCGGCATCAATGGCTCATTGATGCCGTCTAGCCGTTGCGATGGCCCATTCATGCCGGGGCCGGGGCCGGGGGTGGGGTCGGGGCCGGGGGTGGGACCGCGATCGGGGTCGGGGCCGGCGAGGCCTGCAACCGGCCGATTCAGCGCGCCCCAGGCCAGCAGCAGGGCCGGCGCGATGAGCAGGGCGATGACGGCGCTGTATGCCTCGGGAGATGCGTAGGCGAGGACGAGAGCTGTGGTCACTGCGCTGACGGCCACTGCCCAATCGATGCGGACGAGTTCTTTCCACAGCGTGAAAGCGAGGACGGCGGTGACGGCGAGGAGTCCGATCGCGAACGGCTTGAACACTTCCCAGCCGTCCATCCCGAGAACACTGCCGACGCGGCCGCCGAGCCAGAACCATCCGGCCGGGTAGAACGGCGGCATGTCGGCGTACGTCATATCGCGCAGTGCCGCGGAATCGGTGAGTCGCGTCAGGTATTCGGTGCGGAACTCCTGGTCGACGGAGATGCCGAACAGGTACAGCTTGGTCGCTGCCAAGGGCATCCCGAGGGTGACGGTGACGAATCCGGACAGGCCGACCCAGGTCAGTACCTTCGCGAGCCAGGTCAGAGTGCTACGACGGTAGAGAATGATCGCCGCGGCCAACGCAGCGGCACACACCACCTGCCCGAGCGTCGTCACCGCGCGTGTCACGTTGGACGAGTTGAAAGCGGGCCATTCGACGAGCGAGAAGGCGTACAAGCCGACCGCCGCGATCAAGGTCGCGACCAGAGCGGCCAGTACGCCGTCTACGGCCGTCCCGAGCGCTCGCCTCATCTAGATGGGGAGCTTGCGGAAGATCGGCCGGGGGACGTGGCGAAGCCCCATCATGACGAATCGGAACGGTGCCGGCGCCCAGACCAATTCCTTGCCCTTCTGCGACGCGGAGACCGCCAGCTTGGCGATGTCCTCCTTGTCGACAGTCATCGGCGCTTCCTTGACGTGCGCGCTGAACTTGGTACGCACCATGCCCGGGCGGATGACGGTCACACGTGGACCGAACTCGCGCAGTGCCTCACCCAAGCCCAGGTAGAAGCCGTCGAGGCCGGCTTTGGTGGATCCGTAGACGAAGTTGGAGCGGCGCACGCGTTCACCGGCGACCGAGGACATGACGATGATGCGGCCGTAGGCCTGCGCCTTCATCTTCTCGCCCAGCAGAACGCCGACAGATACCGAGGCGGTGTAGTTGATGTTGGCCGTCAGGACGGCTTTGCGCTGGTCCTGCCACAGTTCTTCGGCGTCGAAATCGACTGCGAAAGCAACGATGGCGACATCGACATCACCCTTGGACCAGGCTTCGTCGATGACCTTTGGGTGGGATGCGGTGTCGAGGGCATCGAAGTCGATGACGTCGACGGACTTCGCGCCCTTTGCGGTCAGCTGTGCGACGGCGCTGTCACGGAGCGGATCGTTCGGAAGTGCGGCGAGGACGACGCGTGCCGGCGACTTCGACAGGTACTCCTCGGTGATAGCGAGACCGATCTCGCTGGTGCCACCCAGAACCAGAATCGTCTGGGGATTACCGACGGCATCTATCGTCACAGCAGTTCCAACCTTCTTGCCATATCGGAGGCGAAAACGCCCGTGGGGTCTACGGATCGGCGGACCTTGATCCACTCGTCGATCCTGGGGTACATCGAGTGGAAGGTTTCGGCATCGGTGCGCGAATCCTTCGCGGTGTAAAGGCGTCCGCCGAATTCGAGCACGCGCTTGTCGAGTTCGCGGACGAACTCGTTGAGACCCGGTTTGATCGGGAAGTCGACGCAGATGTTCCAACCTGGAATCGGGAAGCTCAGCGGCGCTTTGTTACCCGGCCCGAACAGCTTGAAGACGTTGAGGAACGAGTAGTGACCGGATCCCTGGATGTCGACGATGATCTTCTTGAACTCGTCGACTGCCTCGGGCGGAACCACGAACTGGTACTGCAGGAATCCGTTCGATCCGTAAGCGCGGTTCCACTCACCGAACATGTCGAGCGGGTGGTAGAACGCCGTGAGGTTCTGGACCTTGTTCCGGTAGTTGCCGGCCTTGCGGTACCAAACTTCGCCAACGGCGGAGAACGTGAACTTGTTGGCCAACCCGTTGGGGAACACGTCGGGGAACGTGACCAGCGGTTTGGCGTTGAAGCGCAACGGGTCCTTCTGCAACTTCGACGGCAGTTGGTCGAGGCGTGCCAACGAGCCACGGGAGACTGCTGCGCGGCCAAGCTTCGGCTGCGGTGCCACCGCGTCGAACCAGGCGCTCGAGTAGTCGTAGTTGTTCTCGCTGCCGTCGCTGTGCAGCGCGATGGTCTCGTCGAGGTTGTGCGTCACGGCGCCGTCGGCGATGAAGTATGCCGTCTCGGTCGGCGTCATCTCGATCGTTGCGCGCAGGATGATGCCGGTCAGTCCGTTGCCGCCGACCGTCGCCCAGAACAACTTGGAATTTCGGCCCGACGGGGTGAGATGACGAATCTGGCCGTCCGCGGTGAGCAGTTCCATCGAGCGCACGTGGTTGCCGAAGCTTCCGGCGCTGTGGTGGTTCTTGCCGTGAATGTCCGTGCCGATGGCGCCGCCGATGGTGACCTGACGGGTGCCCGGCAGCACCGGTACCCACAGGCCAAATGGGAGCGCAGCGCGCATCAACTGATCGAGATTCACGCCACCGTCGACGTCGACGATCCTGGTCGAAGCGTCGATGCTGTGGATCCCGTTCAACGCCGTCATATCGATGACGAGGCCGCCGGAGTTCTGGGCATTGTCGCCGTAAGACCGGCCGAGGCCGCGGGCGATGACGCCGCGGCGAAGGTGCGCCGGCTTCGAGTCGTTCCGCTCGGCGACCTGCTTGACCGCGTTGGCGATGAGCTCGGGGTCGGAGGTCGAGAGCACTTCACCCGTGGACGGCGCAGTGCGCCCCCAGCCGGAGATCGTGCGAGTCTGCGTGGGTAGCGGCGCAGTGTTCCCGGCCTGTGGTTCCAGGGGGAAGAGTGCGTCGTCGGCTGTCGTGGACATCGTTCAAGAGGGTACCCGGTGTGTCCGACTCGTTCTGCAGGCTGCGGTCCTGGGCAGGAGAACGACTAGTCTCGGACCTCGTGTCCACCCCTGATCCCTCGCGAAACGACGACGAGCTCGAGCACCACATTCCGCTGCCCGTTGAGTTGCCGCTGACCGAGAACACCGCCGACGAGGCTCTCGACTTCAAGACGCAGGTCGTCCGCTTCCTCGCGACGGGTGTGCTCTCGGCCATCTTCGACTTCTCGATCACCATCGCCCTGCAGTATGGGCTCGACCAGCAGCTGTCTCTCGCCAAAGCAGTGGGCTTCGTCGTCGGCACCACGGTGGCGTACCTCATCAACAGGCGGTGGACGTTCAACGCTGCACCGTCGCGTGCGCGCTTCATCGCCGTCGTGGTGCTCTACCTCGCCACTTTCGGGGTGCAGAACGCGCTGTATACCCTTTTCGGTCACATCTGGCCGGAGATGATTCTGTACAGCGCCATGGCGTTCGTCATCGCCCAGGGCACCGCGACGGTCATCAACTTCGTCGTCCAGCGTGCGGTGATCTTCAAGATTCGCTAGCCGACGCTCATTCGCGCACGTTTCAGGCGTTCGCGCGGGTTGCAACGTGAGCGAACAGCTGGAAAGTGAGCGAATGCCGCCACCAGCCGCGCGCTCAGGGGTACTTGGGCAAATACCCGGCTTCGATGGCCTGGGCGAATGAGGGCGCGGCCCGGTCTTTGTCGGAGAGGGTGTACTCCAGCGCTGTTCCGTCGCGGGCGAGGGTGGGCCAGTCGATCGCGAGGTCCGGATCGAGGGGGTTGATATCGCGGTCGAGCGTCGGGGTGTACTCGATCGAGCACAGGTACATCACGGTCGAGCCGTCTTCAAGGGAGAGGATCGCGTGCCCGAGACCCTCGGACAGATACACCGCCCGCCGATCGACATCGTCGATGAGCACACTGTCCCAGGTGCCGAACGTCGGCGACCCGACACGCAGGTCGACGATCACATCGAGAAAAGCGCCACGGGTGCAGGTGACGTACTTCGCCTGCCCGGGAGGGGTGTCGGTGAAGTGGATCCCGCGGAGTACCCCGGCAGCGGAAACCGAGCAGTTCGCCTGCTGCAACTCGAGCGGCCGGCCGACAGCCTCCTCGAACGCGGAGGATTTGAACCATTCGAAGAACACACCGCGGTCGTCACCGAACTGGCGCGGGGTGAACTCGTACGCGCCGGGAATCTTCAGTTCACGAAAAGTCATTTCCTGCCTCGTTCGAGCAGGTCGAGCAGATACTGCCCGTACCCGGATTTGACGAGTTTCTCCGCGCGCTCGCGCAGTTCGTCATCGGAGATGAACCCGCGACGCCACGACACTTCCTCCGGCGCCCCGATCTTGAGACCCTGGCGTTGTTCGATGGTGCGCACATAGTTCGAGGCGTCGAGCAGCGAATCGAAGGTGCCGGTGTCGAGCCAGGCCGTCCCACGCGGCAGTACCTCGACCGCCAACCGTCCGGCGTCGAGGTAGTGGCGGTTGACGTCGGTGATCTCGTACTCGCCCCGCGCGGACGGTTGCAGGTCGCGGGCGATGGCAAGGACGTCGTTGTCGTAGAAGTACAGGCCGGGCACCGAGAAGTTGGACTTGGGGACCTTCGGCTTTTCCTCCAGCGAGATCGCTCTACCTGCCGCGTCGAATTCGATGACGCCGTACGCGGAGGGGTCCTTGACCTCGTACGCGAAGACAGCACCGCCATCGATGTTGCCGAAACGCGAAAGCTGCGAACCCAAACCGGGGCCGTAGAAGATGTTGTCACCCAACACCAGGGCGGCACTGTCGGTGCCGACGTGGTCGGCGCCGAGCACGAACGCCTGGGCCAGTCCGTTCGGAGTGTGCTGAACCTTGTAGGTCAGGTCGATACCGAACTGCGATCCGTCACCGAGCAGACGTTGGAACTGTTCGCGGTCCTGCGGGGTGGTGATGATGAGAATCTCGCGGATGCCCGCCAGGATCAGCGTCGAGAGCGGGTAGTAGATCATCGGTTTGTCGTAGACCGGCACCAACTGCTTGCTGATCCCCATCGTGATCGGATGGAGCCGCGAACCCGTGCCGCCCGCCAGAATGATTCCCCGCATACCCGGCAGTCTCCCAGACAGGGAATGGCTTCGCGCACCCGCTGTCCGTGCCAGTGGATGCGAAACGGTTGTTCTGAGACCCTCCAGGCTCACCCCGACGGCCGGTCGCCATGAGCATCGGAGCCAAGCTCGTGAACCTCGGGCAGAACGAGTTTCGCATCCACTTCCAGACCCGAACGAACACGCTCAGGCCGGTATGGTCGTCACCATGAAACTGCTCGTGACAGGCGGCGCCGGGTTCATCGGCGCAAATTTCGTGCTCCAGACCGTCGCCGAGCGCCCCGATGCTCAGGTAACAGTCCTCGACGCACTGACCTATGCCGGAAACCGCTCGTCACTGGACTCCGTCGCTGACAAGATCGAGTTCGTCGAGGGTGACGTCGCCGATGCGGACGTGGTGAATCGGCTCGTCGCCGAGACCGACCTCGTCGTCCACTTCGCGGCCGAATCCCACAACGACAACAGCCTGAACAACCCATGGCCGTTCGTCCACACCAACGTCATCGGCACCACGACGCTGCTTCAGGCCGTCCGCGAGCACGACGTCCGCTACCACCACATCTCCACCGACGAGGTCTACGGCGACCTCGAACTCGACGATCCCGCCAGATTCACCGAATCGACCCCGTACAACCCGTCGAGCCCGTATTCCTCGACCAAAGCGTCGAGCGATCTGCTGGTGCGAGCGTGGGTGCGCTCGTTCGGGGTTCGTGCCACGATCTCCAACTGCTCCAACAACTACGGCCCGTACCAGCACGTGGAGAAGTTCATTCCGCGCCAGATCACCAACATTCTGGCCGGCACCCGCCCCAAGCTCTACGGCGCCGGCCAGAACGTCCGGGACTGGATCCACGTCGACGATCACAATCATGCAGTGTGGACGATCATCGACAAGGGCGAGATCGGCGAGACCTATCTGATCGGCGCGGACGGTGAGAAGAACAATCGAGCGGTCCTGGAAACGATCCTGGAAGAGACCGGACAGGCGGCCGACGCGTTCGATTTCGTCACCGACCGACCAGGCCACGATCTGCGGTACGCGATCGATTCGACCAAGCTTCGCACCGAATTGGGTTGGACACCGAAGTACGTGGACTTCCGCAGCGGCCTGAAGGCCACCGTGGATTGGTACCGCGACAACGAGCAGTGGTGGCGACCGCAGAAGGACGCCACCGAAAGCGGCTACGCCCAGAAGGAATCGGTGCTGCCCTAGCTTTTCGACATACGGTGGCGCAGCAGTAGATAGACAGCACGTCGCATGAACGAGGTGGCCAGTGCTTTTGCGTTGCCGATCCGAATGTCGTTCTTGGACAGCAGATCCGGCATCTGCGCGCCGAGGGATCGATGAAAGTCAGCGGCCTGGCGTGCCTGCTGGGTGGCTAGTTCCACGCTCCACTGACCGGCGCTGATTCGGAACGAGGCCAGCGGCTCGGGAATTGCCACGACATCGCCATGTAGCGCTACGCCGATGAAGGTGGCCTGGTCGATCAGGTAGGGGTGATCGTTGTCCCACAGTCCGATGTCCTGCAGCACATTCTGCTTCATCAATACGCATCCCGGTTCACCGAAGATGTTGGCGCCGGCGCGAACCGCGGTTCGCGCTGCCTCGCGTCCGGACACCAGACCGCTCAGTCCACCGAGCCCTCTGGCTGCGATGACGGTCTTGCCGTTGGCATCGACAAGCGTGCGCTGCGACGCCACCAGCACAGCGGAGGGATGCGAATCGAACGCCGTGACCTGGGCTTCGAGCGACGTGGGGAATATAGTGTCGTCGCCGCAGACGAGTTTGACGAACTCGCCCGTGGCTTCCGCGGTGACACGATCCCAGTTTCGTTTCGCACCACCGCCGGCCTCGGTGGAGAGAACTCGGATGCGAGGATCGTCGTATTCCTCGATGATCGAGAGCGTCTCATCGGTGGACGAATGGTCGGCGATGATCAGCTCGAAGTCGGTGAACGTCTGCCGCAGAATCGATTCGATCGTCTCGGCGATGTACTCGGCGTTGTTGTACGCGGGAACGACGACAGATACACGTGGGCTCATGATGCTGGCTTTCTGCGAAACGAGAAGTCGCGGTAGCCGAAGAAGCTGACCACCGCCATTACTGCCGTGACGACCAATTGCGAAGGGATGGGCGGAAAATGAAGGAAGGACACTGCCACCGTCATCAACGATATGTTCGCGAGGAACGCACCGAAATTGACGACGAAGAACCGTAGTAGATCTCGGAAGAAGTGACCACGGACTCGGAACACGAGGTATCGGTACATGGCAAACGCGCACAACACGTTGCACAGGTAGCCCAGGACGATCGCGGCGTGATAGCCGTATCGTTCGCCGATGAGTAGTTGCCACACGATGAACCAGCCGGTACCGAGCGTGGTGTTGACGCCGCCGACGAGAAGAAACGCGAAAGGCTGGTTCTTGATGATGCGCATGAGCGGCCCGGGCGACCCGCTCATACCGGCGGGCGGTGCCGGCGTCTCCGGTTCGGTCATCGGCCCGCCCCGAGTGCCTGTCGGGTCGCTTGCAGGGTCGACGCGATACCGGCGGGTAGCGTGCGGTGACTGCGGCGGTCGATCTCGGGCCACACGGTCGAACGCAGGCGGAGGTCGCGACCTTGGAACGCAGCCAACGGTGACGCCGCGAGAACCACATTGGGCCGTCGGCGAAAGACTGTGCGGCAAGCACCCAGGATTGAACCGATAGTGACGGCCTGACCGGTTGCGAATATTTTGGTGGTGGGCGAGAAGGAGTTTCGAGCCGACAATGCAAGCGCGTCGGCCACCATCTCGGCAGCGTCCGAGACGAAGAGGTAATCGCGCAGGGTGTCCATCGGGACGTAGATCGACACGGGTGACGCCATCAGGTAACCGCGGCACAGATGCGAAATGAGTCCCTGCGGTTTACTGAGGTTCTGGCCGGGCCCGTACAGATTGGCGAAGCGGCCGACGACGACGTTGATTCCGGTGCGGATGCCGAAGGCTTCCGCGATCTTTTCGGAATCGAGCTTGGCACGGCCGTAATCGCCCAGCGGAACCGCACGGGTGCCTTCGTGATGCGGTGCTCCGACGGCTCCTGCGTAGACGCCTCCCGCCGAGGAGGCCAAGAATACCGTTCCCGCCGATGTGTGCAGATCGCCGACCTGGTCGAGGACCTCCGCGATCAGCGCATTCTCCTGAGCGAATTCGGCTGCGCTGGTGCCGTTGACCCCGGCACCTGCTGCCCAGACGATGTTCCAGGCCCCGTCACCGACCAGCCCGAAGAATGCGGTGCAATCCTGTAACAGAGTATTTCTGGCCGATTCGTGGTCCGCCCACGGGACGCTGCTGGTGAAGACACAGTTGCCGCGTCGGCCGAGTTCACGGGTGACCGAAGAACCCAACAGACCGCCGCTCCCTACGATCCAGCTGTATGTCGTTGTCACGCTTGGGGGTCGGGCTCGGTTGGATCGGCCTTTCCCGTCCGACCCAGTGGGCCGTCGGCAGGATCGGCGACGATCAGGTACGGCGGCTTGCCCATCGCGGTCTTGACGTTGACACCGACGTATTCGGCGACGACGCCGAGCGAGAACAATGTCGCTCCGAAGCCGAACAGCAGAATAACCATGGTCGACGCCCAACCGCGGACCTCGGAGCCCAGGTCGAACAGTAGGTAAGAGGCCAAGACCCACAAGACGAGTGCCAGTCCGAGCACGGCGAACGCGACCCCGATGATGCTGACCATCCGAAGCCCCTTGGTGCCGCTGGAGAGGACCATGCGCCAAAAGTGCGACAGCAGCGTCCGCAGGTTGTAGCCGGACCGACGGCCTTGCTCCTCGCGAAGTTCGACCGGGCTCGTGGTCACCTCACCGGCAATCCAACCGAGCGCTACGTCTAGGTATGCCTCCGATCCGGCGTACGCAGCGACCGAGCGTCCGACTTCTCCGAGGACGAGACGGTAGCTCTGGTAGCTGACAGTGTTGTCCGCGGCCATCGCCTTCGCGATGAGCCACTTCGACCCTCGTGAGGCGGCGTTGCGCAACAGACCGTGCGGTGCCGCATTGGTCGGTTTCGCGTACACCACCGAGGATTGCTGATCGAGTGCGGTATCGAGCAGGCCCCCGATGTCCGCTGGGTCGTGTTGGCCGTCCTCGTCCATCGTGACGATCCACTCACCACCGCTCGAGGCCATGCCGGCGAGGGTTGCGGGGTGCTGGCCGAAGTTGCGGCTGAGCCATACGCCACGGACGAACGTGTGTTCGGCGACGAGTCCGCGAATGACGTCGGCCGAGCCGTCGGGGCCGTGATCGAAGACGAGGAGTACTTCCTCCACGATCAGCGGGCGGCCACCAGGCGAGTGCGTGACCGAGGTCAACGGCAGTATTTCCTCGATGAGCGTGCGCAATGTGCGTTCACCCTGGTAGACCGGCACCACGATCGAGATGCGGTGCGGGTCGGTGGCCTTCTCGGACGGGGTGATCACGGGTTGTGAGCCTATCTGCTCAGCGCTGAACTACCACGTTCCGTGGCATCAGGATCGGTGATGTCCTCGATCGACAGTGTGGTGCTCGCGCGTTCCGATCGACGTCGGCGCACGTCGACGCCCACGAGCACGGCCAACATGAGCAGGCCGCCAGCAATTCCGACGAGTCCGAGTCGCTGCCCGGGCGGCCGGAACGAGATCTCGAGCTCGGCGTTGTCGGTGCCGGGCGGCAGGTCGACGTACAGGAAGATGTCGCCCAGGCCTTTCGTCTGCAGTGGCTCGCCGTTCAGGGTGGCGGAGTAGCCAGGCCAGGCCAACCGTGCGAACACGACGCTGCCGCCGGTTGGCGAGCTCACGGTGACCTTCTCCGAATCAGCGGTCGAGGATTGCGAGGCCGCCGTCGCGTCGACTGTGGCCACCACCCGGCCGATGTCGTCGGGAATGAGTCCGTCGACACGTTCGAGGACGTAGATCTGACGCGCGGAGTCGGCGGTCGGTGGGATCACCCATGTCCATCCGGGAGGCGCAGGCTGCGCGTTCGCCAGCGGGTACTGATTCTTCTGCAGAACGACCCGGTCGAGGCGCATCAGGTCTGCATAGGTCTTGCCGGTGAAGATCTCCGTCTGGAAGAGGCGGCGGAAGGCGTCGGGACAGCTCGATCCTTCGTGTTGGAGGCACAGCAAATTCGAGAAGTCGAGGTAGCCGACCGGGGTGTAGGCATTGACGTAGTCGAGCCCCAGAACCTTGGCCGAGTTGCCGTACACCTGCGAGTGCCACGGCAGCTGCGGGTCGTCGGCGCTGTCGGCGCTGACTTCGGTCAACGCACGGTTGCCAAGCTGGAGCGTCGCACCTTCCCATTCCGGGAACTGAGCCTTGGCCTCGGATTGGGTCGTCGGCAACCACCACTTGTCGAAGGGTGGGTCGTACGAGGCCACCTGATACATCGCGATGGGTGCGATGGTGACAAGCAGCAGAGCTGCCGTCGCACGGGTGGAGAAGCGGTGGGCGAGGAACAACGCGAGCGCCCCGAAGACTGCGATGAGGATGCCTGCTACCACGTGACGGCCGAAGAGTTCGGGACCGGAAGAGCCGGCTCGGAGCACGAGAATCACCGTCAGCAACGACGCGGCGAGTAGGCGTGGTCGAAAGCGCTCCAAGGTCCCGTATCGGCTGACGAGGGTGGTGACCAGGATCAACGCCGTGATCGCGACGAACGGGAGGATGCGTGCCGGCCATCGGATTGGTCCGATGTCGCTGGGACCAGCGGTGAAGACCAGCGCGAACACCAGCAGGATCAAGGGGGCCGTCAACTCACGCAAGGCCTCGGGCACCCGTCGCCATGCGATGAAGGCGAGTGCCGGGACGAGAAACCAGGCTATATAGGTGACGGGAGAGGCGGTCGTCTCACCGGACCAGGACTCGATACTGGTCACCGCCGTCGGGATGCTCGCAGTCAGTGTCTCCGACCAGGGAGCCGTCAGAAAGTTGTCGTTGAACGTGCCCTCCTCGCCACTGCGCCAGGTCACGGACGAGGTCAGGACGCCAGGGAGGAACGTGATCAATCCACAGGCGGCAGCGGCGATCCCGACGGCTGCGACGCGGAGGGCGGGTCTCCACTGGCGCTGGAATACGCGCTCACCGATGGCGACCGATCCAATCATCACACCGGCCATGACGGCTGCGTGGACGTAACCGACACTGATAGCCAGGTAGAGAAAAGCGAACGGCAGCAGTGGGCCGGACCGTCCTCGCGCGTAGGACACAGAGCTGGCCCATGCGTTCATGATCCAGGCGGTTCCGATGAGAGCCGTGATCCACGACGTGTTCTCGAAGAACATGGTGAATCCGACGAACGGCGCGCTGGCACCGGCTACCGCCGCCCAGGACGGCCGCGAGCCGTACGCCAGCGCGACACGGTAGACGCCCCATGCCAGGACGATCGAGAACCCGAGTTTGACTGCGGTGGCCAGCAACGTCAGGTTGTCGATCGACGGGGAGATGTAGTTGATTGCCATCTGCACGGGGTTCCATAGCCCGCCTTGGCCTTCGACGGGATAGTTGCCGGACATCCACTGATCGAGAACGAGCGAGGGGAACTGGCCCTCGCGCATGATTCGTCCGAGTTGCAGCCAGTTGGGTACCGCGCCGGATTCTGTGTCGTCGATGTAGAAGAAACGTGGGTCCACGGTGAGAACCAGGAGGTAACCGACGACCACCACGACAGCGGCCGCGGCTCCCCACGCGAGGCGCTCTTTGCGACTGCCGAGCGCAGAGCTGTGCGTGTGCTCGGTTCGGCTGAGAATCACTGTTCACTCCGTGGGCAGATAGAGACACACGACTGTATCCCGCCACCACTCTCACATCCGAAACGGCGTGATACACCCGTGCGTCGAGCCGCCCGAGGCCGAGGTTGTGCAACCATGGACAGTGATTCTTCGACAAGATGGGGTTCCTCTCGGTATGGATGGCACTGCTCTCAATCGTCTCGATGCGCGGTCGAACGAGCCAGTAGGCGCCGACGCCGCTGGCTCCTACGGACTGACGGCGCAGCGTCTCCTGTTCGACGGGCCTTCACCGCTCGTGAGCGCCGACATGTACACCAGCGTTTCGAAAGGCAACGCCGAACGCTCGCGATACGTTGCTACGCTCGCCAAGCGATCCGTCGTCGAGACCAACAGCTACTTCGGGCGCTTTCCGGCGAGCTACTGGCAGCGATGGACGGACGTCACCGAGGCACGGTTCACGGCAACGGTCACCGGTCGGGGACGCATCGACGTCGTCGCCACCGATTCCAAAGGCCGCAAACGAACGGTCGCGAGTACCACCGTCGATACCGACGGGCAGTCGAGCCGACTTGGCATCGCGGCGAAGGTCCAACAGTTTCTCGACGGCGGCGCTCTGTTCGTTCGGTTCACCACGACCTCGCACGAGCTGACGGTCGAGGATGCCGAATGGACAGTCGACGCGCCGGCCGCGTTGCGTCCCACGTCCGTCGTCATCTGCACGTTCAACCGCGCCGACGATTGCGCCAACACCGTTGCCGCGATGGCAGAGGATCCCATTGCGTTGCACGGCGTCGACAACGTCTACGTCATCGACCAGGGCACCGATCGGGTCGAGACTCGTCCACTGTTCCAGCGCGTCGCCGCCGAACTGGGCGAGAAGTTGGTCTACATCACTCAGCCCAACCTCGGCGGAGCAGGCGGGTTCACCCGCGGCTTGTACGAGGTGCAGGGCAAGGGCGGCGACCCTGCCAACGTCATCTTCATGGACGACGACGTGCTGTGCGAGCCCGAGGCGATTGTCCGCATGAACGCCTTCGCCAACAAGACAGTCGAACCGGCGATCGTCGGTGCGCAGATGCTCTACCTCCTGCATCCAGACCGTGTGCACGTCGGTGCCGAGGTCGCGAATCTGCAGAAGCTCGAGGCTGGTCTGTACGTCAAGAACGCGATTTCGGACAAGAGCGCGTTCAAGAAGAAGCAGGACATTCGGGTCGACGCCGGATACAACGGCTGGTGGTCCTGTTTGATCCCATCGGAAATCGTCTCGCAGATCGGGTATCCGCTACCGCTGTTCTTCCAGTGGGACGACATCGAGTACGGCTATCGCGCCCGCGCCAACGGATTCGCGACGGTCACCCTGCCCGGTGCAGCGGTGTGGCACGCAGACTTCGCGTGGAAGGACTGGGACGAGTGGCACCGATACTTCAACCTGCGCAACGGCATGATTACCGCCGCACTGCATGCAGACC
The DNA here is from genome assembly GCF_020889545.1 of Rhodococcus sp. I2R. Classification (NCBI taxonomy): domain Bacteria; kingdom Bacillati; phylum Actinomycetota; class Actinomycetes; order Mycobacteriales; family Nocardiaceae; genus Rhodococcus; species Rhodococcus sp. I2R. The sequence continues at coordinate 8,899 of NZ_JAHUTG010000005.1, read as the reverse complement.
TGGACGGTCGTAAGCTCGCCCGTCAACTCGGCACCGATCTGTTCCGCTATCTGGTCTCGATGCAGTACGGCATGGCGTACACGTTGATCAAGGCCATCGAGGACTTCCTCGCCGGGCCGGGCAAGCTGGTCGACGGCGGTATGGACGCTGCCGGTTCTATTCGACGCGAGCGCGCTGAGTACGGAGAGACCAAGCGTCACAACGCCAATGCGGTCCCCGGTATTCGGCCCGCAGACATGGTCATCACGCCGGCGGGCCCGACTCCGAACAAGAGTCTCGAGTGGGCGGTGCTGGCCAAGCGGGTGCTCAACCAATGGCGCGGGCGAGTGCATCCGGGTCCGGTTGCCATCTCGGCCGACGACGCGCATTGGTGGCACGTCTCGCTGTTCGCGCACGCTGTCGTCACCGATCGCTCGCAAGAGGGCGTGCGAGTCCGTGTGCGCGACCAGGGCACCGCTCTCGTTCTGCTCGGGCGGGGACTCCAAGCGTTGCGCCGACTGAGAACAGAGACCGAGGACGTGTCGCAGGAATACCGAGTTGCGATGCCGGAACTCACCAGCCGGGAGAACTGGGCACGGTTGTACTCGATCGAGGTGTGAACGCCGGGTGCGCGGCGCGAGTGGGGCAGCTGGGCAGGCCCTGGCAGTCGGCGTTTTCGCTTTCGTCCTGGGCGTGGCCGGCAGCTGGATTCCCTCGTTCTGGTACGACGAGGTGGCTTCGGTGTACGCGAGCCGGCGGTCGCTGCCAGATCTGATCGATCTGCTGCGCAGTACCGACATCGTCCACGGTGCGTACTACATGGGTTTGCACCTGTGGGGCGAGATGTTCGGTTTCTCGGAGTTCTCGGTGCGATTGCCGAGTGCGATTGCGGTGGGCGGCGCTGCTGCCGGAGTGGTCGTGCTCGCCTCGCGTGTCTCCAGCGGTCCCGTCGCACTTTTTTCCGGGATCTTGTTCGCCCTGCTTCCGAGGGTGACGTGGGCAGCAGTAGAGGCTCGCAGCTACGCACTCACCGCCGCAGCAGTGGTCTGGCTGACGGTTCTGTTGTTGGTGTCCTTGCAGTCCCGAGCGCGTTGGTGGTGGGTTCTCTACTCCCTCGTGCTTGCCATGTCGATTGTGTTGTTCGTCTACCTCGCGACGATCGTTGCGGTCCATTTCCTGATCCTGTTGTTGCACAAGAAATTCAGGAGCGCAATGCTGTGGTGGTCAGGGGCCGTCGCCGCGTCGCTCCTGGCGATATTTCCGTTCCTGCTGGCGGTGCTCAGGCAAGCGGGGCAGGTGAGCTGGATTCCGCCGCTCGACGGCAACCTTCCTCGGATTGTCGTGGAATACCAGTGGTTCCTGGGCGCGCCCGCATTCGGAATCGTGTTCCTCGTGATCGTTGCTGCGGCACTGTTCGTCCGATCCGGCACCGGCACCGGCAGGCCGTGGCGCGACGGGATCGTGCCGATGTCGTTGGCATGGATCATCGTGCCGATGGTCTTCATGGCGTCGTACTCGCTCGTCCGGGCGCCCATCTACCTGGATCGGTACCTGACCTTCACCGCGCCGGCGGTCGCGTTGCTCGGCGGCGTCGCGCTGGGCAGGTTAGCCGCCCTACGGTGGTGGCTGCCTTACCTCGCATTGGGCATTCTGGCGGCCGCTCTGGTGCCCGCCTACGCCGAGCAGCGCTCCCAATGGGCAAAGCCGCTGCAGATGGACTTCAGCGCTGCGAACGACTTCGCGGCCTCGAATGTCGAACCCGGTGACTGCGTCCTGTTCGGAAAGGCGGCGTGGAATCCGTCCTCGCAACGGCTCATCGAAGACGTCGATCCTGCTGCATTTACCGGTACCCGTCGCATCGGGCTCGCGAAGGATGCAGCCGCCACGGGTCAACTGTGGGACGAAGAACTTCCGCTGGGGGATCTGGCGCAACAACTGTCGACGTGTGACGTCGTCTGGTATTTCACTGATCGCGAACGCGACGAGGTCGAAAACCTACGTTTGTCGTCGAATGACAAATGGGCCCTGCAACCGTACGACTTCGAGAAGTCCAACGACTACGCACTGCTCAGTGCCAGTGGTTTCCGGATCGACGAGCGTGTGACGTTCCATGTCACCCAGGCAGTGCGGCTGGTTCGGTGAGTCAGCGCCGCGCCGGACGCTGTGTCGGAGCCTTGCGGATCCGCACGACCACCTGCTCGTTGTCGACGGTGTAGCCGAGGTAGTCGAACTCGGTACCGGTGCGGCCGACGAACTCGATCCACGCCCGGTACTCGTGGTTGCGCCAGCCCGGGAAGTTGAAGTACTCGTCGAACACGATGACCGTCCCGACCACCAACCGATCGGCAACCAGGTCGAGAACGGTAACCGTCGAGGAGTACAGGTCCGCGTCGAGATGCAGGAAGGAAATCTTGTCCGTACGAGTCTTCAGGAACTTCGGCAGCGAGTCCTCGAACAGTCCGGGCACGATCTCCGCGCCGGGCACCGTCGGAACGTTCTCCTGCTCGAAGATGCCCCTCGGAAACCCGGTACGCCAGGCGTCGGGCAGCCCTGAGAAGACATCGAAACCGGCGACGGCGGAAATGTCGTCCCTCGGCGCCAGCTCCTCGGTGATGATCTCGAGGGTGGTCCCGCTGGCGACGCCGAACTCGAGCGCCATGCCTGGAACCGACACTTCGCTCAGCGCGAAGCGCAGCGTCGCATGCGGCAGCGGGAAGGTCGGCGCCTTCGGCATCATCTCCTCGGCGAATTCCGCGGACTGTGCCGCCGCCTCCACCTCGGAGGCGAAGAAGAGGTCGCGTCGCATCCGCAGTTCCAGTCCGCGAACGAATGCATGCAGGTCGTCGATCTCGCGGCGTTGGCGTTCGAGCAGCTCCACGAGCTTGGCATGTCGATCTTCGGTCTGCTCGGCCAACTGCGCCGTCTGCTTGTCCAGAACCTCACCGAATGCTCGCTGAAACTTCTCTCGTGCCGAATGCCGAATCCGATCCGTCAGCTTGCGAGGTTCCGTCATGCGCACACGGTAACCGAGGAGCGCGCAATGCGTCTTTTCGGTCACCGCCCAGGGCGCTCGGAGGCCCGGCTAGCGCTGGAAATGCTCGCGACGCCCCAGCCGACGCAGCCGCATCCACTCCGCCAAGCCCTTGGGGTTGCGGGTGGTCACCAGGAAGAACCAGCCGAATCGGATCCACTCCTGCGGGAGCAGCTTTCGCATCCCGGGCTGAGACATCAGATACCCGCGGTTGCGGTAGGTGAAATACCGCTTCGTCGCGTCGTCGGGATACTGGGTGTGCATCCGTCCACCGAGGATCGGCTTGAACTCGGCGGCGCCGTTCGGGTGCACGTATGCCGTCGTCAGACACGTGCCGAACTTCAGGCCCGAGCGCTGCAACCGTCGGTGCACCTCGACTTCGTCGCCGCGGACGAACAGGCGCAGATCGGGAACGCCCACGGCGTCGATGGTCGAGGCCTTGAACAGTGCCCCGTTGAACAGCGATGCGATGCCCTCGAGCAGATCGTCCTCGGGGTTCTTCGGATCGATCAGCTCCGAACGCAACCGCCGCCACTCCACACCCCGCCGCAACGGAAACGCGAGCCGGTCCGGGGCGTCGATATCGCACACGACGGGGGAGACCTCGTCGAGTTCATGCTTGATCGCGCAGTCGTACAACGTGCGCAGAACGTCGGGGCCCTCCGGCCGGCCGTCGTCGTCCGCCAGAAAGACCCAGTCGGCGCCCAACGAGAGCGCGTAGAGGATGCCGAGCGCGAACCCGCCCGCGCCGCCCAGATTGTGGTGAGAGCCGAGATACGTCGTCGGGATGTCCGCGGACTCCACCAGCTCGCGCACTGCGTCCTCGTGGGCGTTGTCGACCACCACGAGGTGGTCCAGCGGGCGGCTCTGGTGCGTGATGACCTCGAGGGACTGGGAAAGAAGTTCACGACGCTTGTGCGTGACGATGACTCCGACGATCTTGTCAGCCATGCTCTTCATCTCTAGGTCGTTCCGCAGGCTCCACTCCCGCGTCCCTGGCGAGTTCTTTGAGAACCGTCGCCACGTGATCGCCCGCGTCGTCGCCCTCGTAGGCGCGCACGATCTCCTCGATACCGCCCTGCTGACGGATCTGACCGTGGTCGATCCACATCGCGGTATCGCACAGTTGGGCGAGGAACTCGTTCGAGTGGCTGGCGAAGACGAGAATGCCGGAACGCTTCACCAGTTCCTGCAGGCGCACGCGGGCTTTCTTCATGAACTCGGCGTCCACGGCCCCGATGCCTTCGTCGAGTAGCAGAATCTCCGGGTCGATGCTGGTGACGACGCCCATCGCGACGCGCACTCGCATACCCGTCGAATAGGTGCGTAGCGGCATGTCCAGGTAATCGCCCAGTTCGGTGAACTCGGCGATCTCGTCCATCTTCGCCAGCATCGACTTGCGCGTCTGGCCGAGGAACAGGCCGCGAATGATGATGTTCTCGTAGCCCGAGATTTCCGGGTCCATGCCGACGCCCAGGTCGAAGACGGGCGCGACGCGGCCGCGGACCTCGGCGCTGCCTCGCGTCGGCTCGTAGATGCCCGAGAGCAGACGTAGCAGCGTCGACTTGCCCGCGCCGTTGTGTCCGACGAGGCCGACGCGGTCGCCGTCCTCCAGGCTCATCGTGATGTCGCGCAGTGCCTCGACGACGACTACGTCGGAGGAGTTGCGGTCGATGGCGCCGCCGGCCTTGCCGAGGAATGCCTTCTTCAGCGAGCGTGTTTTGGCGTCGAAGATCGGGAAGTCGACGCAAGCGTTGTGCGTGGTGATGCCGATTGACATGTGTTGCTTCAGCCCCTAAACCCAGTAGGGCACGCGGGCCCGGTACTTCTTGAGCGCGAGAATCGTCAGTGCCCACCCGGCGAGGGTGCAGGCGATGACGATGTACCAGTGATACGCCTGCTGAGCCTCGCCGATCATCGGTGCACGCAGGATGTCCAGGTAGTGGAAGAGCGGATTGATCTCCACCAGCCGGGCCCGGTTCGCAGCCTCGCCGCCCTGATTGATCAGCCCCTGCGTGGTCCACACGATGGGCGTCATGAAGAACAGCAGCGTCACCATCGACGCGAGGATCGGGGCGATGTCGCGGTAGCGCGTGGCGACGATGCCGAAAAGCAAACCGACCCACACCGCATTGAAGGCGATCAGCACGAACGCCGGAAGCGCCGTCAACGACGCCCAGCTCAGCGAGGGTTGGAAGATCACCAGGATGATGACGTAGACGATCAGGTTGTGCGCGAACAGCAGAATCTGGCGCCACACCAGCCGATACACGTGCACCGACAGCGCCGACGGGAGTTGCTTGATCAACCCCTCGTTGGCCACGAACACGTCGCCGCCCTCGAGGATCGCCGCGCTGATGAACGTCCAGATGATGAGACCGACAGCCACGTGCGGCAGGAACTCACGCAGATCCACATCGAGCAGCACCGAATACAGCAAACCCATCGCCGTCGCCTGGACGGCAGTGGCAATGGTGATCCAGAACGGACCGATCACCGAACGGCGGTAACGCTGTTTGATGTCCTGCCAGCCGAGATGCAGCCACAGTTCACGCTGACTGAAACCCGTCCTCAGATCACCGAAGGCACGCTTGAAGCTCTGCGAGTCCGAAACGGGAACTGTCACACGCTCTCCTGCTTCGTTCTCGGATTTGGTTGCTGGGGCCGACACGACGGTCGACACTACCGCTTATTCGCCGACCACTCCGCAGGCTCCACTCACAGGTACTGGCCGGTACCGCTTCCGTGTGCCGGGCCACCGTGTCCAGTGTTGATGCTCACTCCGGGCGGCAGCGCACCCTGACGCATCTGTTCGAGCTGGGCGCGTGCGGCCATCTGCTGCGCGAAGAGCGCGGTCTGTATTCCGTGGAACACCCCTTCGAGCCACCCGACGAGTTGTGCCTGAGCGATCCGCAGTTCGGCATCCGAGGGAATCGCATCCTCCTCGAACGGCAAGGTCAGCCGTTCGAGCTCATCCCGCAACTCCGGCGCGAGCCCCTGCTCGAGCTCACGGATCGAAGACTGGTGGATCTCCTTCAAGCGGCTTCGGCTGGCGTCGTCGAGCGGTGCGGCCCGCACTTCCTCCAGGAGTTGCTTGATCATCGTGCCGATGCGCATCACCTTCGCGGGCTGCTCCACCATGTCCGATAGGGCGGTCTCACCGCTCTCGACGCCCTCGGTTCCGGCAGCGCGAGCCGCAGCGGCGGTTGCCTCTTCACGGCTGAGTGCGAGAGGCTGTCCGTTCGGGCCGATCACGACGACGTGGTCACTGTTCTCGGGATTGGACTGGGAGTCCGATAGCGTCATGTCGCCATTTTTGCGCGCCCGGCGGGATTGCGCGAGAACTGGGTCCGATTATCCTTGATGCGGGTCTGTACGGAGGGACGAAAAGCGTGCGTGACAGCAGGGTCGGCAATGCCAAAAAGGGATGTGGAACACACGCTGACGAAAACGGCGCTTAGAGTGTCCGGCATGGGGTACGACGTTGCGCGAGTCAGAGGGTCGATTCCCTCTTTGGGCGACGGCTGGATTCACCTCGACCCCCAGCATGGAATGCAGATTCCCGATCGCGTATCGACGGCCGTGTCCACGGCGTTTCGTGGGAGTGCTCCCACGCACACCTCGGGACACATGTCCTCGCGTCGGAGCGCTGGACTGCTGGACGCGGCCCGGCAGGCCGTCGCGGATCTGGTCGGCGGGGACCCGGCAGGTGTCGTCCTCGGCCCCGATCGCGCGACGATGCTCGCCTGGCTCGCCGAATCTCTGTCCTCGCGCCTCGGCCTCGGCACCGGACTGGTGCTCTCGCGCCTCGACGAGGAAGCGAATGTGGCCCCGTGGCTGAGGGTGGCCAACCGGTACGGCGCGCAGGTGCGGTGGGCCGAGGTGGAGATCGACACATGTGAGCTGCCGAGTTGGCAGTTCGAGGAACTCATCACCGCCACCACCCGTCTCGTCGCGATGACAGCGGCGTCGCCGATCGTCGGCTCCGCTCCTGACGTACGCGCAGCCGCGGACCTCGTGCATGCCGTCGGCGGCCACATCGTCGTCGACGCTGCCGGCGCTGCGCCCTACGCGCACGTCGACATCAACGAGCTTGCCGCCGATGTCCTCGCGGTCGACGCGTCCGCGTGGGGTGGACCACAGGTCGGAGCGCTCGTCTTCCGCGACCCGGCGATGCTCGACCGGATCCCGTCGATGTCGCTCGATCCGTTCGCCAAGGGCGCCGCGCGGCTCGAGCTCGCCGGCCACCAGTACGCGTTGCTGGCCGGGGTCGTCTCCTCGATCGACTATCTCGCCAACCTCGACGACGCTGCCACGGGAACCCGACGTGAACGCCTCGACTTGTCCATCGGGTCACTGCAGGACTACCACGACCGGTTGTTCGACTACCTGATGCGCTCGCTGGAGAAGCTGGACCACGTGATGGTGCTCGGCGACGCACCCAGCCGTATCCCCACCCTGAGCTTCACCGTCGCGGACACCTCGGCCGAGAAGGTCTCGGAGCATCTCGCACAGAACCGCATCGGAACGGTCAGCGGCGTCCACAGCGGAAGCCGACTTCTCGACGCTCTGGGCGTCAACGACGAGGGCGGCGCAGTCACCATCGGACTGGCCCCTTACACCACGCGGTACGAGATCGACCAGCTTGTGAAGGCGCTCGGCAAACTCTGAAGGCGGCTTCGCCGCATGTGCGCGGAAATACATAGCCCGCTATGTATTTCCACGCACATAGGTTGGTGCCTACTGGACGCGCAGGATGACCTTTCCGATGGCATCGGCGTCGAGCATCCGGTGGCCCTCCGGTGCGTCGGTGATCGGAAGCTCGGCATGAACGATGGGGCTGACAGTGCCCTCCTCGATCAGGGGCCACAGACGAGCGATCATGTCGGCGACGATGTCCGCTTTGCTGGACCTACCTGTTTCGGGTCGCCCGCGCAGTCCCGCCGCATGCACGGTCCCGCGCTTGCCGAGTAGCGCGCCGAAGTTCAGTTCTCCCGTGACGCCGCCCTGCATGCCGATGGTGATGAGCGTCCCGTCCATCGCCAGTGCGTCGATGTTCGGCTGAAGGTACTTCGCGCCCATGTTGTCCAGGATGAGGTCGGCGCCGTGACCGCCCGTCCTGTCCTTCAGCACCTCGACGAAGTCCTGGTTCTTGTAGTCGATCAGGATGTCCGCGCCCAGAGACGCGCAGAAGTCGAGCTTGGACTGCGAGCCGGCCGTGACAGCGACGGTGGCGCCGAACGCCTTGGCCACCTGGATGCCGTGCGTGCCGATGCCGCTGCCACCGCCGTGCAACAGCACCACCTGGCCGGATCGCAGGCCGCCGTACATTACGAGGTTCGACCACACCGTCGCCGCGACCTCAGGAAGTGCCGCTGCCGCGTGCAGATCGAGGGCTCCCGGGATGGGGAGCAGCTGTGTCGACGGCACAGCGACCTGTTCGGCGTAGCCACCACCGGCGAGCAGCGCGCACACCCTGTCGCCGACCTTCCAGCCGTGCACGCCCTCGCCGAGCTCGGAAATGACACCGGAGCATTCGAGGCCGAGGATCTCGCTGGCTCCCGGAGGGGGTGGATACATGCCCTGCCGCTGCATCAGATCGGCGCGATTGACGGCGGTGGCGGCGACGTCGACGATGACCTGCCCGCGTTGCGGACGTGGGTCCGGTACCTCGGTCCACTGCATGACGTCGGGTGAACCGAACTCTGTCAGGGTGATTGCGTGCATGGACCGAGGCTACCCAGGTGAGTGGAAATACATGCCCTGCTATGGGCGGATTCGAGCGGTCGTCGCAACGTGCCTGATCATTGAGGGATGGTTGCGGTGGTTTATCGGTTGTACACCCATGACGTGCGGATGACGTTCTGGTCGTTGCGGAGCTCTGGTCTG
>NZ_JAHUTG010000049.1:0-6945 GCF_020889545.1 Rhodococcus sp. I2R | reverse complement strand
GCGAGATGCCCTTCGTTGTGGCCGAATTTGATCCTCGAGAAATCTCATTCTTCCACTACGACAGGGCATTTCGTGTCTGCGACCCGCGCTTGGTCGCTACCGAATCGGTGCAACCAGGATAAGCTCGTCGGGTGCGCCGACGGCAACAACCGCCGCTGCAGAAGCGGCATGGGCTCGACCCCGCTCGCATCCGCATGCCCGAGGACGGCACCTGGGTGACGATCCGCGATTTCCTCGTCGACGAGGTCCCGCGCATCGCGGCAACACGCATCGACGAGATGCTCGACGCCGGTGCCATCGTCGACATGGCCGGACCCGTCGCCCCAGACGCGTCCTACGTCCCAGGAGAGGCCGTCTGGTTTCACCGCGATCTGCCGGTGGAAACCGTTGTGCCGTTCGATATCTCGATCGTCCACCGCGACGAGACGCTACTGGTGATCGACAAGCCACACTTTCTTCCCACCATTCCGCGGGGCGGACACATCCTGCAGACCGCCTTGGTCCGGTTGCGCGAGGATCTCGATCTGCCGCAGCTCGTTCCGGCCCATCGCCTGGACCGGGTGACCGCCGGGCTCGTACTGTTCGTCGTCGAACCCTCTCTTCGCGGCGCATATCAGACGCTGTTCCAGGATCGGAAAGTACTCAAGGTGTACGAGGCGATCGCACCCTACGATCCCTCCCTGCGGTTTCCGCGCACTGTTCGCAGCCGAATCATGAAGGAAAAGAACACTTTCGAGGCACACGAGGTCGACGGTGAACCGAATGCCGAAACATTCATCGAGCTCGTCGAACACCGGAGCGGACGCGGCCGATATCGGTTGCATCCCACGACCGGCCGCACCCACCAACTGCGGCTGCACATGAACTCCCTGGGACTTCCCATCATCGGGGACGACCTCTATCCAGTCGCGTCGGGCCGAGCCGTCGACGACTACACCGAACCGCTTCAACTGCTGGCGGCGACGCTCGAGTTCACCGATCCGATCACCGGCACAGCTCGCCGATTCGAGTCCCGGCGGCGGCTCGAGTTGGAAATTCAGTGGCGGGATGTCCCTGGTGTTGTCGAGGCCGGGCGTGGATGATCGACGGGTGAAGTGTTCGAAATCGACGCGGTCAGGGCGGTGAGTGATCCTGTCTGTCGAACCGATCGTGGCCCGGTTGCTTGCTTCGGACGAGCCATCCATCCGTGTGCGGACTCGCATCGGTGTGTTGAGCGAATCGGCGGACAGTCCTGCGGTCACAGCTGCGCAGGCAGAAGTAGCTACGAGCGAACGGGTGCGCCAGCTGCTTTCGGAGCGATCAGCCGACGGCACCTTGCCCTTTCACCCGTACAACGCGAAGTGGTTCGGCGCTCATTGGGTGCTCGTCGCGTTAGCAGAGGTGGGGTACCCGGCGGGCGATGAAACGCTCGTCCCATTGCGCGAGCAGGCGTTGGGTTGGTTGTTGTCGGATCTGTACGAGGAACGCCACATCGGCCGAGTCCGCGGTACCGCACTGCCGACGCTGCACGCCTCGATCGACGGCAACTTGGTCTGGGCACTGCTGCGCCTGGGACTGGCAGACGAGCGCGTCGACTATCTCGTCGCCCGACTCCTCCGCGCCCAATGGCCCGATGGCGGATGGAACTGCGACCGCAAAGCAACCGGTCATGCTTCGTCGTTCGGCGAAAGCCTTGTGCCCCTCCGAGCATTGAACGTGCATGCACGCATCACAGGCCGCAGCGACACCCGCGACGCAGTCGTGCGTGCCGCCGAACTCTTTCTCGAGCACAGGCTCTTTCGCAGACTATCCAATGCGAGCGTGATCGACCCGTCTTTCCTGCAGCTTCACTTCCCGTGCTATTGGCACTACGACATCCTCATGGCGCTCACTGTGCTCGCCGAAGCGGAGATGCTCGGCGACGAACGCTGCGTCGAGGCACTCGAGGTCCTGGAGTCGAAACAGCTGCCCGACGGCGGATTTCCCGCTGAAGCGAAGTTCTACCGCGTCAGCGCATCGACGAACGCCAACGGACGCTCACTGGTCCGGTGGGGACCGACCAGCCGAAAGCAGTCGAACGAATGGGTGAGCTGCGCGGCGCTGAGCGTGCTGACCGCAGCGGGGAGGCGATGACACCTCAGGAGATCAGGTGCCCACGCTTCGATTGGTCAATGCGCAGAAGAGCAGTCCGGACGCGTTCGCTTTGATCACACGGTTCGAGTCGACGCACCTGCTTCGGGCTTGTCCTGCGCCAGAGATCTGCGATGCAGAGCTGCCCAATAGGTTGCCGCAATTGCGGTGCTGAAGCCGAACACCACCCAGGTGAGCATGGCCGCAACGGGACCGGCGATGAAGAAGCCAAGCAGCAACGCAGTCACCCAGATGACGATGAACAGCGTTGCTACCAGAACGAACCCGAGCAGCGTACGAAACGGTGAGACCATCACCATCCGGATCGGAGCCGTCCATGGTCGTACCGCCAAAGCCGACAGCACCGGCAACCCCGCCACCGCAACGACTATCGGCAAAATCGGCGAAAGAACGCCGGCAAGCGCTCCACCGACCACTGCTGATGTCACTCCTATCAACAGCCTGATCGAAGGAATCGACAAGCCCGCGTCGGCATCGACAGCGGTCGCCGCCACCCCCACGATCAGCCAGACCACGACGATCATCACCAGTCCAGACACCACCACGCGCAGTGCAAAAACCCAGTCGACGTGCGGGGTCGGATCACCGACCACCAGTAACCCCTGAACTATTGCACCGACAAGCACTACCGGCAGTACCACTCGGGCACCACGCACGAGCCCCTGCCACATCCCGATCACCGTGCACCCGCTGTTCCATTGCGCTCGAGAACGGACTGCACGGGCCCTGAGTAGATGACGGAAGTTCCGACCACGAGATCGAACGACGACTCATCCTCGGATGTCGATGTTGCCGTGATGGTCTCGTTGCCGACGGTCTCTCCAACACATCGAAGAGCCAACCCCTGGCCGTCGCACACAGGTGCAACGAGAATATCGACACCCTTCTCCAGTAGCACCTCGTTGGTCGCGTATCGCAAGTCTGCGACACCAGCTCCCCCGACTGGCGCGAGTGCGTCGACTTGCGAGCATCCCGCAAGAACAAGCGCGAGGGCCACTGCTCCGATCGCACCCTTCATCGCTGCGCTCGCTGCTGGTACGCGAGCAGGCGAGCGCGTTCGCTCATGTGTTGCTGTTCGAGCAAGGCATCCGTGATGGCGGCCAAGTCGAACGGTGCGGGCAACAGTAGCTCAGTGTTGCGGTCCAACGCCGAACCCCTTCTCATGAGTGGATTCTCGGCCCAATCGTTGGCAGCGAGTTCTCGACTCTGCGATGCGAGGTCCAGATAGCCACCCGACGAGCCGGGGGTTATCGGCGACGCGTGATCGAGAACCGTCGTGAACAGCGACAGCGTTCCATCCCTGTTGTCGACGATCTCGACGGTCTGCTGTTGCTGTGGAAAGTCGATGCACGACGCCGTCGTGATCTCCCAGAATCCGCTACCCGCTCCGCGGTGAGCGAGGATCTGATTCTGATGCGTATGCCCGTTGAGCCAACCGATCACCACCGGATACGACAAGAGAAGGTCGACGAATTCGTCTGCACCATAGAGTTTCTTGTTCGAGCCCGGTCGCTGCGCCCGATTCTCCAAGGTGAGGCTGTTGTGATGCGTCAGAACAAGAACGAGCTTCTTTTCTGACTGCGCGCGATTCAATTGGCCTCTGAGCCACTCGAACTGGTCCTCTGGCACTGCACCGTCGGCTCCAGCAACGGCATTGCAGGTATCGAGCCCGAAGAAACGTACGTTAGGGGTAACATCCGTTGTCCACCAGGTTTCCCCTGACTCGAGGTTGTGCTGGGTGAAACCGTGCCCGACGGGACCGGGTAACTCCGTGGTGTCGAAATGCTCGGCCATGAATTCACGTTGTTCGAACAGATAACGCCGCGGATCCGCTGTGACACTGCGAAACCCCGGCCGCAAGCCTGATTGAACACCCAATGCGTCCACCATTCGCTGCAGTGGACTTGCGGTCGCTGCGTATCCTGCCAACGTGGACGTCGCGATGGCACCCAGCGTGTACGCCTTCTCCGATCCGACTGCCAGTGAATGCAATTGAGAGGAGAGATCGAAAGTGCCGAGCATAAGCGTGTCGTGATTGCCGTACACCGAGTACCACGGCACCGGCAACCCCACCGACTCGACGGGTTGGGCAATGGCCTGGGACAACAAATTGGGAAGTCGGGGAAACCCGTATTCACCGAAAGATCCACCTGACGGGTCATCTGGCCGGTAGGCCCACTGCGCGTCCTGCCATGCCTGCACGCCTTCGAACACGGTAGGAGATCCGCTGTTCGGAGTCACCGGAACACCATCGAGAACATCTATGTACCAGCGTAGTTCGAGATTCGAATGCATGTCCGCACTGTCGCCGGTAACGATTGCTGCGCCGAGCGGCACTCCACTCACCGGACTGACCGAGTTGTCGGCGAACGACTTCACCATCGCTGCAGTCACGTGCACGGTGAGTGGGTCCTGCGGATGGAACGCCGATCCCCATGTCGCGTGATCCTGCACGATCATCGGCTCGATACGGCCGGGCGACTGGGCATCGATGACGTGCATGTCGGACAGGTGCCCAAGATAGAGGATCGAACGGCGCACGCTCGCTCTCACTGGCGACGGTGCCGCACGCAGAATATCCAATCGCTGCACATAGTTCTCACCCGGCGCAGCCGTCAGCGTTCGGTACGAATGAGCGTCCCCGGCGTTCCGCAGAATCGTCCCCGACAACGTCGACAACGGCGCTTCGGGAGACGTCTGAGCGACCGCGAGTCGATCGCCCAGCACGCTTGGAGCCATCCCCCACAACGCCGCCAACGCGCCAACGCGGGTGACGAACTGGCGACGGGACAATCCGGTCATGGAACTCCTCGGGTCAGCGCTAGCGAAAGAATAGCGCCGGAACCGACGGGATGGAACAAATCCGGCCCACCCTTGCGGGTGGACCGGATTCGAACAACAACCTGTGGCGGAAGCGGAGGGATTTGAACCCCCGGACGCTTTTACACGTCTCTCGCTTTCAAGGCGAGTGCATTGGGCCGCTCTGCCACGCTTCCGTGCAAGATACTAAACGCTGAGCGCCCGCTGCAGCGAATCACCCCTTGGTCGATGCGGTGCCCATTGCTCGGTCGACCTTCTCGAAGATGTCACCGAGCACCGTCAGCTCGTGTTCGGTCAGCAGATCCACGAGGTGCGCTCGGACGCTGACCACGTGCGTCGGGGCCGCTTCGACGAGCCGACGCCGGCCTTCGGCGGTGATGACGGCCAGCACGCCCCGTCCGTCGTCGATACAGGTGCTGCGCTCGACCAGGCCGTCGGATTCCATCCGGCGAATCTGGTGGGTCAGTCGGCTCCGGGAGGACAGGACGCCGTCGGCGAGATCACTCATCCGCAGGGAACCGTCGGGCGACTCCGACAGCATCACGAGGACGCGGTACTCGGCCATCGTCAGGTCGTGCGCGTCCTGTAGATCCTTGTTCAGTACCCCCATCAGTCGTTGGCCGCCGTCCACATAGGCGCGCCACGCTCTCATTTCCGCAGCATCGAGCCACTGCGGGTCCCCCCCGGGACCAAAGGATCGTTCGGCCGTCACCCGGCCATATTAGTCATTGTTCCTACCGAGGAGTAACCCACCGCAATCTATGCCCGAAATCGACATGCGGAATACGCTCGGTTCATGTCCGAACACCGCAGGCCCGAACCGCACATCGATGCCCCCTTCGTCCCCGCGGCGGACCGCTACGACTCGATGCTCTACCGCCGGACCGGTAGCAGCGGCCTGAAGCTGCCTGCCATCTCGCTGGGACTGTGGCACAACTTCGGCGACGACGCCCCGCTGATGACGCAGCGTGCGGTGCTGCGGCGCGCCTTCGACCTCGGCATCACGCACTTCGATCTGGCGAACAACTACGGACCGCCGTATGGAAGCGCGGAGAAGAACTTCGGGCGGATCCTGCGTGAGGACTTCGCCGGCTACCGCGACGAGTTGGTCATCTCGAGCAAGGCGGGCTGGGACATGTGGCCCGGGCCTTACGGTTTCGGTGGGTCACGCAAGTACTTGACGGCCTCGCTGGATCAGTCGCTGCAGCGGATGGGGCTGGACTACGTCGACATCTTCTACAGCCACCGCCCCGACCACGAGACGCCGCTCGAAGAGACAGCGGGCGCACTGATCAGCGCGGTGCAGCAGGGAAAAGCCCTCTACGTCGGCATCAGTTCCTATACACCCGACAACACGGTGAAGATGGCGGAGATACTGCAGTCGGCGGGTGTCCCCCTGTTGATTCATCAACCGAGCTATTCGATGGTGAACCGCTGGATCGAGGAAGGCCTGCTCGACGCCCTGGACGGTCTCGGCGCGGGAGCCATCGCGTTCTCGCCGCTGGCGCAGGGGATGCTGACCGACAAGTACCTCGACGGGATCCCGGAAGGTTCACGGGCGACTCAAGGGAAGTCGCTGAACCCGGACTGGTTCACCGACGCGCACGTCGGGCATCTCAATTCGCTCAACGACATCGCTGCCTCGCGCGGTCAGTCGCTCGCCCAGCTCGCGCTCAGCTGGGCACTGCGCGACCCACGTGTGACGTCTGTGCTCATCGGAGCGTCGAGTGTGCGCCAACTCGAGAACAACGTCGGGGCGCTGGACAATCTCGACTTCAGTGGCGACGAGCTCTCCCGGATCGACGAGCATGCGCGGGACTTCGGGATCAATCTCTGGGATGTGTAGGCGCTTCGCGCATGTGAGTGGAAATACATGACGGGTTCAATCGGTGGTCGCAACGAGCGTCCTGTTGTGTTCCTCGACGAAGTTACCGAACTTCGTGAGAGGAGTATTCCATCCCAGCGTTTTGCGGGGACGGTTGTTCAGTAACGCAG
>NZ_JAHUTG010000048.1:0-7544 GCF_020889545.1 Rhodococcus sp. I2R | reverse complement strand
CAAACGGAAAATGTCCGTATTTCACGTCAAACACCCACACCACCGAGGCGCACCACGCATCGACCACCGACCCCGTGTCCTCGCTGCGCAGTCCCTACCGCCGCCGTAAGTAAACGGTATTGACCCTAGCCGCGATCATTGCTCACTTGTCTCCGAAGCACTCCGTGAAGCTGCGCCATTCACGGTCCCACTGCCGCATCCGCTCCCGGCGAACGACGAACCAGAACGCCGCCGACGCCGCAGCAATAGACAGACCGCCCAACGTCAGCACCCCGACCGCAACCCCGACGCCGACGGCAGCGTTCACCATTCCACTGGCGGGCGCGTCGACCAGTTCGCCGGCGTCGTCGATCCACACGAAAACTCGGTCTCCCTGTCGCACATCCGGAGCAACCTTCGTCCGATCGGCGCGAGTCTCCCCACTCGGGCTTTGCCACTCGACCGTCGCGCGACTGTCGATAACATCGGCATACGCCGCCGACGCTGCTGAACGGTGTGGGTCATCGATCACCACGGCGTTGATCCAGTGAGCGTTCGCCCGGTGCATCGCAGACTCCTCTGCCGCACTTGCATAGGTGAGCGCACCAGCGAGAGCGGCGAAGGGCACGAGAGCCAGCGCGAGAACCACCGCCGTGCACGCCACCAGCGACACTGTGCGATCGGTCCGCCGCATCAGCGGATTGGCGTTCCACGGGGCCAAACCCCACATCCGACGCATCCTGTGACCGTTCATCGCTCACTCGCTTCCTGCGAAACCTGTTCTCGGTCATACTTCCGGTGCTGCGACGGTGGAAACAGAGTCGAAAGTCGCCGGTCCTGTGTGAACGCGGCGGTCGTCGATCGAGATGGGGGTCTTTATGCCCTTCTCTCGCGGTGCAGTTCCACGCACCATGGGCACCATGAACAACTACGTGGTCGTGGGGGTCGAC
Organism: Rhodococcus sp. I2R; assembly: GCF_020889545.1. Taxonomy (NCBI): domain Bacteria; kingdom Bacillati; phylum Actinomycetota; class Actinomycetes; order Mycobacteriales; family Nocardiaceae; genus Rhodococcus; species Rhodococcus sp. I2R. The sequence goes on along the minus strand of NZ_JAHUTG010000048.1, from coordinate 6,615 downwards.
GGGTCGGCTTCCTCGCGCAGCGCCGTCCGATGGGCCGCTTCGTACGCCGCGTCGCAGGCGACGAGCTTGGTACTGGTTCACGCAGGAGTGTCCCCCGAGCTGTCGACGGGTGACGAAGCCGGACGAGGCCGCGCTTCGAGTGCTCGTGCCCGCGCACGGTCGACCCTTGCCACATCGCGGGTCATCGCGCACGCCGCCGCAGGGGCATCCTTGCCCGTGGAGACAGTATTGACACCCGCGCCGCCCGAGGAGGCCCTCACGGACTGGGGCAAGAACGCCTGCATGATCGTGGTGGGATCAAGGCGGCGAGGGGGTTTCGCCCGCGCGGTGCTGGGATCGGTCAGCAACGTCGTTGCCACCCATGCCCTGTGCCCGGTTGCTGTCGTGCCAGCGCCTTATCCGGTCAGGCCACCGAGCTCCGATACAGGGACCGACGCGCCGCCCGCTCCGGTGGTGGTGGGAATCGACTTCTCCTCGGACACCGACGACAGCGTTCTCGCAGTCGCTTTTGCGCAAGCGGCGCGCCTTGGCGTTGGTCTCCACGCGGTTCATGCGTACACCCCGCCGGACTCGTCGCCGGCGTTGAGCGGATACATCCAGTTCGGGCCGCAGCGCGGTCCGAGCGCATCGGCTCAGCGCTGGCTCGACAGCATTCTTGCTCCGTGGTCCCACAAATACCCGGCTGTGGAGATCACGACGGCCGTCGTGGACGACTATCCGTCGCATGCAATTCTTGCCGACGCGACCCACGCCCAACTCATCGTCGTCGGGTCTCGCAGTCGCGGGGCGATCTCACCGCTCTTCACAGGGTCGGCGAGCCGCGCAGTGCTTCACCACGCCGCAATACCCACCATCATCGTCCCGTCCATCACCCGGCCCACCGACATCGCCACCGAACAGCAATCGACTGACCAACGGTCCTCTGGATAGTCGACAACCCACGGCAATCGACAACCCACGCTGGCATTCACCGGAAGCCTCCCCCAAGTCCATCTGGGGGCCACCTTCCGGCCCCCACCGTGGACGACGCTGATGGTTCGCTTGTTGTCGATCTGAGAGGCCTTCATGCGCGTCGCGTCGTTTCGGAGAACCATCGCCCTTGGGGCACTGACAGCCTTTGTCGCCGCAAACGCGCTGATCGTCGGCACGGCCTCGGCATTGCCCGCCCAGACTGCACCGCCAGCCAGGACTGCGCCTCCCCTGTGCGAACTCGCCGACCTGATCGGATCCGGATCAGCTGCCGGATCACCGTACGGATGCGCTGAGGAAGGCGAACTTCTCGATATACGTATCGGCGATGTCCACGCCACCCAGCCGTCGGTCGGCTTCGACCAGGTGTACTACAAGCTCGGTCGCTACAGCATGGGCAAAGACGAGATCAACAAGAAGTTCGACGATTGGTGCGAGGCAAACGGACAGGGCGAAGCCGCATCCGCGTTGCCCGAAGCCCGACTCGACGATCCGGCGTCGTTCACCTGCGATATCGCTGTCGGACAAGAGACCGCCGAGTCCATCGCCTCGATGAAGACCGTGGTCATCGGCCCGGGCGGCACCCCCTATCTGACAGACGGCCATCACACCTTGACATCGTTCTACGAGACGTCGGACGGTGGTCCGAATCTTCATCTCCGGTTACGCGTCGTCGCCAATCTCAGCGATCGCTCCCCCGCCGACTTCTGGGCCGAGATGCAGGAGAACAGGTGGGTGTGGACTCGTGACGTCGACGGTGTCGAAATTCCGGTCGAGCTACTGCCCTCCGGCATCGGCCTGTCCAATCTTGCCGACGACAGGTTCCGTGGCCTCACCTATTTCGCGCGCGATATCGGCTTCGAGGCGGGAACGATCGAGTTCCTCGAATTCTATTGGGGCGCATGGATCCGCGACTCCGGCGCCGTAGACCTGAGCGCGTGGGACCGCGGCGATATGACAAGCTACCTTGCCGCGGTCGAGGCCGTCTCGCGCGCCCAGGTTGCCCTTCCGAAAGATGCGATCGTCGACAGCGGGCGGACCGCCGCCGAATTGGGCGCACTCGATCGGTGGAACGACGGAAAGTCCTCCGACAAAGGTGAATTCGGAAAGCTCTCCACGCCGTACTCGGACGAGAAGCCAGGAAAGCTGGCGTATGCGCTGCAGTACAAGGCGACTCTGCCCAGGTAGTCCGTCTCGGTGACCTGCGGGGCACGAGGCACTCAGGTGTTTCGTTTCTGTTCGGCGCGGATCAATCCACCTCCCACGATCAAACGCTGAATTTCGCTCGTACCCTCGTAGAGACGGAGGAGCCGCACGTCGCGGTAGATGCGTTCGACGGGTACCTCGCGCATGTAGCCGGTGCCGCCGTGGATCTGAACCGCAAGATCGGCGACGTTGCCCACCATCTCGGTGCAGAAAAGCTTCGCTGCCGAGGGTGCGATGCGTCGATCCGTCTCCTCCACCCAGGCTCGGGCGGCTTCTCGGACCATCGCACGTCCTGCCATGACCCCGGTCTGCTGATCGGCGATCATCGCTTGGACCAACTGGAAGTTGCCGATGGGCTCGCCTCCCTGCGTGGAAACTGCTGCATAGGAGACGGACTCGTCCAATGCGCGTTGGGCTTGGCCGACCGCCAACGCCGCGATGTGCACCCGACCACGAGCCAACGATGTCATCGCCGCCCGGTACCCGATGTCGCCGTTGCCCCCGACCAGAGCAGCAGCGTCGACCTTCACATCGGAGAAGGACACATCTGCCGTTCCCGATCCCTGCTGCCCCATCTTGGCGTCCTTCACACCGACCTCGATGCCAGGTGCGTCGGAAGGAACGAGAAACACGGCGATACCGTTGCCGGCCGGGGGTTTCGGGTCGAGGCGCGCGAACACGACGAACAGGTCCGCGATGGGCGCGTTGGTGATGAAGCGTTTACTTCCGTTGATTGTCCACCCAGAACCGTCGGCCTTCGCGGTTGTCTGGAGCCCGGCCGGGTCGGATCCCGCCCCTGGTTCGGTCAGCGCGAACGATGCGACGATGTCCCCCGACGCCATGCCCGGCAGCCACCTCGACTTCTGCTCCTCCGTTCCGAAACCGACGAGGACCTGACCGGCGATGCCATTGTTGGTTCCGAACATGGACCGCAGCGACAACGTCGTGTAGCCCAATTCCATGGCCAGTTCCACATCTTGGATCAGGTTGAGTCCGAGACCGCCGTACTCCTGCGGTAGGGCATAGCCGAACAACCCCATCTCTGCCGATTGCGTCCGGAGCTCGACGGGAATGGTATCGGTGTTCATTATCTCCACTTCGCGTGGAACCACACGCGACCTTACGAAGTGCGCAACCTGCTTCACCACATCGGCGAATACGTCCTCGGGTACATCCGGGTTCTGGGTGTTCATACAACCACTATCGCCCCGCATATCACGATCAGTCCACTACTGCATTGCCGACGGATCGGTTCACCTGTTCGCCTCCGCCCTAGTAGAGTCTTGCCGACGCGCCCCCCACCGAGTACACGAGGATGACACCGTGGACACCGTCAATTCAGTGATCGACTTCTTGGCAGACCGTCTGTACAGCGTCTTCCTCATCTATTTGTTGATCGGGGTGGGGCTGTATTTCACGATTCGCACGAAGTTCGTGCAGGTTCGCCTTCTCCCCTCGATGTTCAAGGCGATCGGCGGTTCTCGTTCGAATGCCGAAGGCGGAATCTCGGCATTTCAGGCATTCTGCGTCGGTCTCGCTTCCCGTGTCGGAACGGGAAACATCGCTGGTGTCGCCATTGCCATCACACTCGGTGGACCTGGGGCGATCTTCTGGATGTGGGTCGTCGCGGTCGTCGGAATGGCGACGGCATTCATCGAAGCAACGCTCGCGCAGATGTACAAGGTGCGCAATCCCGACGGCAGTTTCCGCGGCGGGCCCGCTTACTACATCCAGTACGGACTTGGGTCCAGGCGATGGGGAATCGTCTTCGCCTGCCTGCTGATCTTCGCTTTCGGATTCGCCTTCAACATGGTGCAAGCGAACACGATCACCGAATCGTTCTCCACGACGCTGGAACTGGATGCTGGCTGGATTGCGGTGTTCCTGGTGGTGCTTTCTGCGCCGATTCTCTTCGGTGGTGTTCGGCGAATCGCGAGAGTCGCCGAGTATCTGCTCCCACTCATGGCGGTGGTGTATGTGCTGCTTGCCGCAGTCATCGTCGCGATGAATGTCGGGGAAGTTCCCACAGTTCTCGGGCAGATCGTCTCCAGCGCGTTCGGACTCGACGAAGCCATCGGCGGCACAACCGGCGGAATCCTCGCGGCAATGTTGAACGGCGTCAAGCGAGGCCTGTTCTCGAACGAAGCAGGAATGGGCAGTGCACCCAACGCAGCCGCTACCGCAACGGTCTCGCATCCCGTGAAGCAGGGACTCATCCAGTCGCTCGGCGTCTTCTTCGACACCATAGTCATCTGTAGCGCAACGGCATTCATCATTCTGGTTTCGGGCGTCTACCAGGTGGGCGAGCCCACTGACGTAGCGGGCGCCGTCCTGACCCAGGACTCCATCTCAGCGCAGCTGGGAACGTGGACTGCGGTGCCGATGGCGTTGCTGATCTTCACCTTCGCCTTCTCGTCGATCTTGGGCAACTACTCCTACGCGGAGATCAATCTCAACTTCCTCGGTGTGGACGGAAGACTTCTCAACGTGCTGCGCACGATCGTGCTCGCAGCCATCGGATTCGGCTCCCTGACAGCTCTGAACACAGTATGGGCGCTCGCCGATGTGGCGATGGCGGGTATGGCGACGGTCAACTTGGTTGCCATCGCACTGCTCGGCAAGTGGGCGTTCGGTGCGCTGGCGGACTTCGAGGCAATGCGCCGAGAGGGGCGCGACGACCGGTTCGTCGGACGCGGCAACAAGTACCTTCCCGGCGATCTACCCGGCGATATCTGGGACCCGATACTCCAGGACGATTCAGCGACCGATACACCCAAGCCCGTGAAGGAGTAGCCGCGGCTCGGACACGGCCACCCTCACTGGACTCCCTTGCAGACCATCACCGGGCAATGCGCATGATAAGCGAGATTGCTACTGGTCGACCCCAACACCAGGCGTGCAACGGACCGGCGCCCGTGGCTACCGACGACCACGAGCTGGGTAGTCCTCGAGAGTTCGACAAGGACATGTGCCGCGTTCCCCTGCCGGAGCACCGTCTCGATAGCCACGTTCGGGTACTTCTCTTTCCAGCCGGCGAGGCTCTCGGTGAGCAGCGCGCGACCTTCCTGTTCCAGTCCGGCCCAGTCGACGAGTCCGGGCAGCATGGCACCTCCAGCCTCCGAAACTGGATTCCACGCGTGGGCAGCAACCAGGGAGACATCCAGGTTCGACGCGAGCTCGAAAGCATGCGAGATCGCGGCTTCACTCGTCGCACTACCGTCGACCCCGACAACTACGGACGAATCGGTCACGTCGGCGAAATCTCGCCAGACAACCACCGGACACACTGCCGAACCCAGTACCGTCTTCGCTGTACTTCCCAGCAACACCGAGGCCATCATTCCGGTTCCCGAATTGCCTACCACGACCAGTCCTGCGCTGTGTGAGAACCGGACGAGCATTTCGGCTGCAGACCCTGCGCTCACCTCGGTGGTCACCAGGAGACCCGGATGGGACTCACGAATAGTCCCGACCAAATCGGCGAGGTGCTTCTCGGCAATTCGTCGCTGCTGTTCCCACCCCTCGGTTGGCAACACCATGATGGCCCCGGCCATATACAGTGCCGGGTCCTGAACTGCGGTGGCGATGTGCAACCGGCGACTTGGCGCGCAGCGCCATCGTCGCGGACCACCGGGCTGCAGCGGCGCTGGTTTCCGAGCCGTCCACACCCACGACTACACGCTGATGGTCTGACCAGAACATGTCCTGTCCCCTCTCATTTGCGACCGAAGGTCGTGCATCTGTCTCCCCTATTCGCTTCTCGATGTCCCCGCGACAGCGTCGACGTTGACATCGGAGTGGCCCCCCGCATCGGGTTCAGTCGGTGCAGGGAGCACCGGGTCGAAGTTGGGCTCCTGCGGTCCCTGATCCAATCGAAACGGAGGGTATTCGTCGCGCATCAGTGCCACATAGGCGGCGACACGGAACGCCCACCGGTTGATGCCCATGATGAAGTCGCCCAGTCCATTCGGGTATCGATTCCGAAAGAGCAAGCTCAGTCCGACAATGAGAACCAGTAGGCCGAGCAGCGAGCTGAACAGGTAGGGCCGCGTCACATCGCCGTCGGCATCGTAGAAGCCCGCGTACCACCCGCCGGCGAGCAGTGCCAGCACGAAGTAGTGAGGGATTGCAAGAAGCCACCATTTGACAAGAACGAGACCGCGGGACAGTTCCTCCGGATACTCGACGGTGAAGTCAGCCGGGTAATCGCTGCGACGGAGAGTGAACGGCGGGTAGCGGTCGGTTCCGAGCGCAGAGTACCCATAGAACTGCACTCGCCAGGCCCAACGAAGTACTCCGACGTTGAACTCGAACAGGTGTCGACGGTCTCGTAATTCCCCAGGGGTAGTTGTCACGTAATTCCCCATGCCGGGTGCTGCTGTGGTGAGGATATCGGTGACGGGCTCGGCTGTCAGGTGGTCTTGGTCCCGGGGCGTTTGC
>NZ_JAHUTG010000047.1:0-8801 GCF_020889545.1 Rhodococcus sp. I2R | reverse complement strand
GGGTTAGGAGTCACACAATCACTCCAGGTTGAAATAGTGCTCACCCACCAGCGGCTCGGTGACCAGCGTTCTCCGGTTGCACCAGCTCCAGCCGAAGACTCGCCGATCAAGTCCCATTAGGTTCCTTGCCCCTTCTCGCAGCAGTTCCTCGCGCACGGAGTCGACGACCAGCGACGGAAGGTGACCCGCATCGGTCAATCGGAGTCCGCGCCCGACGCGCTGCAGGAACCCGGTGAGCTTCGACATCGCCCTCTGCGCGACGAGGAGGTCGACGGAACTCTCGATCGTCAGTTCGCATCTTGGCAGCAATTCGAGCAGCCGCGGCGTCGGAGCGGTGCGGGTATGCCTGAACAACCGAGCAATCGCTGGCGATGCTGCAGCGCTCTCGACCTCGGTCGAGCGGGGCAAGGGCAATGCTCGTAGGCGGCTGTTCGCAACGCCGAGCAACTCGGTGACATCTCCGGGCTCGGAACCATCACCGGCCCCGGCGACACAGACAGGCCTGAGGTCGTCGATATCAGGGTCCACCGAGATCAATTCGATCGTCGCCGACCACGTTCCGCTGTGGTTGTACCGCACCACATCGCCGGCAGCGACGAAGAGCGAATCGATTCGGACATGATCTGCGGGCTGCACCGTATCGCCATCCGAGTGCTGGTGCGACGCACGCGGCCGGTACGCCCAGCTACGCCCGGCCGCGTCCATCACGAACTCGTATCTTGCGGTCTCGGACCAACCCATCATCGACTGCACGTTCGCGTGCAGCTCCGGGAGCAGAAGATCGGATCGCACCTTGACCTGGCGCCATACGCTCGACCGAACATCCTCGAGGTTCACGCGAAGAATGAGCTGGGCAAGCGCCGCCGGTCGAACGGGCAACATCTCGCGATCCTGCGCTTCCGCTTCACGGTCCGTCGATGAGTCCAGCACCAGCGTCAGGTGCCGGGCCCGCCCGGTGCGATTCGGCATGCCCTCGACAGTAGCGAGAAACTGTTCAGCGCCCACCGACGAAGAGACCGTCGTTGATCGCCGCGACATCGAAAGCGAGCTTGTCCATCTGATCAGTGGCTACGGTGACCGTCAGTTGCACCAGATACTGCTCGTCGGCGCCCACGACGGCGTAGCGCGTGGTGACAGCGAGGTTCAGCTGATCCGCGACGAACGTTCCGCGAACGAACCGCGAGGGCCACGGACCCAGATCGTCGAAGCTCACCTCGAGTTCGGACCATCCAGGCAGCAGGCGGGCGTCGGTGAAGCTGCAGTTCAGCACCGCCTCCGGATCGACGCGGGCGGACAACCTCCCCACCAGCAGCACCGCGTTGGGAGCGAATCCGTTCTCGATCATGCCGGGCTCGACCAGAACTTCGGTGGTGCCGGGGAACTGGTCGGTGGGGGCTGCCTGCCAGCCTGCCGGTGTCGACGCGGCGATACCCAGCTGTTCGGCACCGTCGCGATCGACGGGTGCCATCTCTACGCTGTTGGCCGCCAGATACTGGGCGACCGTCATTTCGCCGAACGCGCTCGTTCCTGCCTCGGACATGTACCTACCCCTCGTCGACGCGGATCACATGGACAGTGTCCCGCTCGATCGTAGGATGGCCGTTCCCTACCGGCGGCTGCGCACCAGTTCCTCGAGATACACGGCCACTCCGTCTTCGTCGTTGGTGTCGAGAATCCGATCTGCGACAGCCTTGACCTCGGGTATCGCGTTCGCGGTCGTCAGTGCGGTGCCGGCCCACTCGAGCATGGGCAGATCATTGAAGGCGTCGCCGACGGCGGCGACAGAACTCCGCTCGATACCCAGCCTGTGGCACAGCGTCGACAGCGCGCTCGCCTTGGACACCCCCGCAGCGGACATCTCGATGTATTGCGCGCCGGAGTGCGTGAGTTCGACGTCACCGACCTGTGCCCTCATAACTGTGTGGAACACCTCGATGCTGGACAGCTCGGGATGTCTTGCCACGATCTTCACCGTCGGTTCCGCCGTGAGAACTGTTGGCGAAACTTCCATTTCGTGCGGGTGGCGATGGTGGTCGGCAAAGACGCACAGCGCTGCGTAACCGTGCTCGGCCACGAATCGGGTGGGGCCGACCGTCGCGAACACGACGCCGGGCACCAGCTCGCGCACTCGATGCATCGCCGATCGGACGGCGTCCGCTGCGATCGCTGTGGTTGCCGCGATACTCGGAGTTCCGTCGGCCAGGTCCAACATCACCGCACCGTTAGCGCCGATCGCCATTCCGGTGAAACCGCAGGATCGAGCCAGATCGTGGATGGAATGACGCGCGCGGGCCGAGGCCCACACGACCTCGATGCCCGCCGACCGGGCGTCGGACATCGCCTGGGCTGTGCGAGCCGAGATGGTCCGATCCGAGCCGAGCAATGTGCCGTCGAGATCGGTGGCCACAAGTTCTATCGTCACGTGCGTCGATGATGCCAGCACTCACTTCGGTTTACGAGAAGCGGATCGCTTCCTCGATCGGAGTGCTTCCGTTGTCGAACTCGATGAATCGACCAACCGTGGATTCGCTGTCGATGGCGGCCGCAATCACCGCGGCTACGTCGTTGCGGGTGACCGATTCTCGGGTCGCGCCGTCTTCCCTGGTGGTGATCGATCCGGTTCCGGGGTCCGTCGTCAATGCACTGGGCCCGAGGATCGTCCACGACAGCGACGTCGATCGCAGGTACTCATCTGCGTCGGACTTGGCCTCCGCGTATGGATAGAACGCGTTGCCGCGCTCGACGCCGTGATCCGGTCCGGCACCGAAGTACGAGAGCATCAGATAGCGACCGATACCCGCTCGGCCGGCCGCGTCCATGGACCGAATGGCGGCATCTCGATCGACTGCGTAGGTTCTGTCGGCGTCGCCGCCACCGGCACCCGCAGCCCAGACGACCGTGTCGAAGCCGTCGAGCAGCGTGGCGATCTTCTCCACGTCGAGGTACTCGATGTCTGCGACGAGAGGGGTCGCTCCGGCATCGGCAACCTCATCGATTTGCGCAGAGTTTCGGATGATCGACCCGACCTCGTGACCGCGGGCCACCAGTAATGGTGCCAGCCGCAGTGCTACCTGTCCGTGACCTCCGAACACAGCGATTCTCGACATGGACAGCTCCTTTGCAGTGGGATCGTCGTAGTACGCCACCCGCACTCGGTGGCACTGTTCGACGGTGTGCCCACTGCCCGCGAGGCCGAAACGTCACCGACGATGCCCGAACCCGCCGCTGTGAAATCCGCCGCGAAACCCGTTGACCGGCAGCGCTTTCTCCACAACCGCGGCATCGTCGGTGCCGTTGGGCATGCCCCACGGCTCGGATTCGAGCTCGGATGACTCCGCGTCCGGTGATGCGATCCCGGCAACCACGTCGTCGGGATTGGGGTCGAGATCGACCGGCGCCCAGTCACCTTCGGCGTGCGTCCCCGATCCGTTCAGGTCGTCGCCACCAGAGGTATCCGCATCTACCGAATCGGGCTCGATTCCCGACGAGGCCAGGGTGGACCACAACGTCGACAGCGCCAACTCCGGATCGAGATAGAACTCCGACTCACGGACGCGCCAGAAAACCCATCCACACCGCTTCAACTCCTGCTCACGCAGCAGATCGACCACCATACGTTCCTCGCTGCCGAGCACAGTGTCGCCATCGCACTCCACCGCCAGCCTCGACGCCTGCCCGGTCACGACGAGGTCGATACGGCGGTTGTTGATCTCCACACCCGGGCTCACGTGATAGCCCCGACGCCGCAGCTCGAGAAAGACATGCTGCTCGAAGATCGTCGCGAAGCCGGGATGCCTGCTGTCGGCGACCACATCCGTCGGCATCGGCGCCGCAGGAGCCGGCGATATCGACGTCATATAGCTCAGAAGGGAATTCCGCAGGTCGGCGCGTTTGAGCCGGTCGACGGTAACCGAGTGAAACAGCCAGAGTTGATCCTGCGCCCGAGACGCAGCGACATTGAAGCGTCGCTTGTACTGGTTGGCGGTGAGTGCGATGAACGGTTGAGTGGGCGCGACGACCATCGAAAGGAACACCACGCTGCGTTCGTCGCCCTGGAAGTCGGGAGGTGTTCCCACTCGCAGCCGCCGGTCCTCCCACTGGTCGATTCCGATGCGCTCGATCAGCTTGTTCCGAATCACATCGACCTGCGAAGTGCCCTGCAGCACCACCACACCGAAGGTTCTACCGTCATACTGGGGATCGTCGAGACACATCACGATCCGGTTCACAATGGCAGCGGCCTCGGCCTGATTGACGAGTGTGGAACCCTTACCTACCACCGTCGCATCGGGCACGAACGTGTGACGCAGCGGAGGCAGGCGATCGGCCCCGAACTGGCGCAGCGGAACCAGCGGTGAGTCGCCGTAGAACTGTTGACTGGACCAGTTGATGATCTCCGGCATCGAGCGGAAGTGCTCGCGCAGCCGAACCACCTGGCCGAATCTGGTCCGAAGCATGGAGAACAAACTCGACCGCGGTGTCAGCGTGGCACGGACGTGTTCGGGCATGTCCGGTAGGTAGACATCCAACCTCTCGAACACATCTTCCAACGTCCCCGACTGAGGCACATCGGCAGGCGCACACTGGCGATCGTCGCCGACGACGATGACGCGCGGCGCCAGGTAGAGAAGACAGAGGCTGCTGATGTCCGCCTGGCTGGCCTCGTCGACGATGACGACATCGAATGTGTCTGGCGCAGGCGGGATCGACGAGAGCACCTGTTGAAGCGGCATCACCCACGCCGGGACGGCGCTCTGCGCATCACGCATCGCAGACCGAGCTGCGCTACGGAAAGTCTCGGCGTACTTGCCCGCGCCTCCACCGATCGCCGAAATGTGCTCACGGTAGGTCTGCAATGCTCGAACTTCCACTGCGGTCATGCGGTCGAGGCAGTCGCGCCACGCCATCGCCGCACCGAGCTGCACCGTGAGATCGGCCAGATCTGCTTCGGCCTCGTTCAGCTGTGCGTCGAGCCGATGCTCGATACCTTCCCGGTGCTGATCGGTTACCCATTCCCGCGCTCGGCGCCACGCCCATGCCTTGGACATCTGCCAGCTGAGCTCGTCCCAGTCCGGATCGGCTGCGGTGTCGACCACCAGCTGGTAGAGCGTGGGAGCGGCCTCGGTCAACGCCGTCGTCAACCGCTCCCTCTCCCGTTGGTCTTCCTGCTCCTGACACGCCGCGAGATAGCTTTCGCAAGCCAGTGTCACTGCCTCGGCATCAGCCGCACTCAAGGCGGCGATCAACCCGGCACCCTCTGGAGACACTCCAGTATCTAATTCTGCTGCAACGGAATACAGAATTCGGTCCAGTTCGGTCCGTGCAACGTCAGCATCGATTCGGGTAGCGATCGCACCGGCCGCGCCGGCGAAATTGGTTGCGTCGGTGAGGCTCTTGATCCACGGCGCGGAAGGTGACACAGCATAGAGCCGCTCGACCAACGCATCTCGCGCGTGCAGCACAGCCCCCACTCGAGTCAGTTTGGCTGTCACGAGCTGCAGGTCGTTGACCTGCCTGGACCGTGATCCCTGCGCGGAGACGGTGATACCGAGGTCCGAGAGCAAGACCGCCGCAGTATGCACCACGTCCAGCGCCCGCAGATGTTCGGTCACGAGACGAGCGGCCAGGGCAGACGAGGTGGGCATGCCGTCGACCCGCGACACAATCCCCAGATCCTCCACTGCTTTCTGCTGCGGGCTTCGACGTAGCCTGCCGCGCCATTCCACCCCTGCTTCCAGCGCCACCGCCAGGGCCTCCATGGCCTGCAGGGCGGCATTCGTCGTCAGCGAGCACTCTACGTCGTGAGCTCCGACGAAGCGGTCTGCCCGAGCCGCGACCTCGACCGTCGAGACGATCCCACTCACACGGGACCACAGATGCGCAGCTTCGCCCGACAGGACCGAATCGATCAATTGCCGATAGACGGGTTCGAGATCCTGCACTTCGCGAACTCGCGCGTCGAGTTCCTCGCACAGCCGTCGGATGTCGGATGCTGCGGTGGGGTCGACACCGCCGAGGAATTCGACCAGTTGCGAGGACTGCTCCGACGCCATCTCAACTGTCGCACTTGCGCGCACGCAGAGCTGATGCACTTCGGCCGAGTTGGGGAGCAACGACTTCAGTGGGGGCAACGATTGACGCATCCGGGCCGGCTGCCCATCGAGGGATGTCGCTAGGTAGCGACGTAGCCGGTCGACCTCGGTACCGCTCAGCGGTGGGCGCTCGGTGAACACCGGACCCGGCAACCACTGATGAGCTTCCGCCCCGGTGGCGACCTTGCGAACGACCGCCGCAGCGGTGCCCTCGTAGCCGTCCGAAATATAGGGATGCACAACGGTTTCCGAGGCTCGAAGCTCGACGACGGACTCCAGGAGCGCAGCACGTCTGGCGATCGCCTCCGCCCGTCGCACCGTCAACGATTCGATCTTTTCCGCCTCGTCGACGTCGTTGTACGCAGCCTTGCGATCGGCGATCCGCGCGACACTGCGGCTGAGCTCCTCCGAACCACCACGGGAGAGGTCGGTGACGGACACGCACAGTTCCTGTAATTCCGGTGGCAGCTTGTCGCGCAGCACCCGCAATGCTTGTGACTTCTCACTAGTGACCAGAACGCGCTGGCCCCGCGCAAGCAGGGCCGCCATCAGGTTCGCGATGGTGTGAGTCTTCCCAGTCCCGGGTGGACCTTCCACAACGACGCCGCTGTCCCGGCCGAGACGATGCACGATCTGCGATTGCTCGGCGTTTGCCGGGAGCGGGAACATCGGATCCGCGACGAGCTGCTTCAGGTCGGCCGCGCCGGTCTCGGCCAGCCATGCCAGACGCTTCTCCGGCTCGATGGGCTCGACCAGCTGGGTCAGCCCGAGGGGAATCTCGGAATCAGGTGCGCCGAGGTCTTCGATCATGCGGTCGTAGTAGGCGAGAAGCGCGTAAGAATCACGTTTGCGCAGGACGAGCGCTGGCGCGAAGGTCAGGGACGGTCGCGCGGATGTTGCGGACACCGGGTCGGGAGCAAGCAGGTCGGACGTATCGAATTGCGCGCCCAGGGCCCGGTGAGCCCACTCGGTCAGCAGAGACGGCACCGCCGAGGACAGCGGTGAGGAGATCCGTTCTCCGAGCGAAGCCTGCAACACTCCCGAACCGGAGGAATCGAAACCCTCCATGCCGGTCAATACCCGGGTGTCTTCGAGCCGAGGGAGCGAGTTCGGCGACAACACGACGAGGAGGTCGCCGGTTCGCACGTCACGCTCGATCGTCGCGGATTGGGTGAGCAGGTGGGTGCGCACCTCCTCGCGTTCCTCGGTGGCAGGAAGCCCCAACAGGCCCGATGCCACGACGAGTTCCACCGACTCCGGCCGGGACGTCAGCTCCTGCATCATTACCTGCAGCGACTGGAACAGCACCGTCTGCGGCCTGCGGCGACGGTCGGCTTCGGCCCAGGTACGCCACCGGCGCATGTACCCGGAGAAGGCATGATGGACCTCGTAGGCGCGCCGGACATCGAAATCGGAGTCGGTCTCCGAGTCCAGTTCCCCCGCCGAATCCGACACTCCTTCGACATCGAGCGCGCTTCCGTCGACAGTGGGTGCGAGGGCCTCGGACGGGATCGTCGGGTCGAGGAGCTCGAGCGTGCGTCGGCTGCTGTCCGAGAGCGATGCGTCGTCGACGAGACCGACCAGAATTCCCGGGAGGTCCGGCGGAGGCTCGACGACCGACCTAGCCGACCTGAGCACCACTGCGCCCGCGCTCCCGTCGAGGTAGGAGGTGCCAGGATCGGCGTCCAACCACTGAACCCGCGGGTGGTCGTCGTATCGCAGGACGGGTGCAGTCCGTGTCGTGACGATCTCACGCAGGAACTCCAGGAGGCGGAGCACACGCCCACGGACGTCCTGCGCGGCGGGGCCCTCCGCGCGGTCACGACTCGGCACCGGTGAAGTCGACACTGTTGAACCTCTGAAATCTCGAACGGCCACCCTCGAACAGGGCGGATGTTTGCCAACACAGCCCAGAATAGTCGTCGAGTTCATCCGAAGTGCTTTGTCCAAACTCCTGGATGGTTTTTCTCGTGCGATGTAACAACAACACGATGACCGTTCACGCTCAGCTCACAGATCGCCCGCGGCGACGCGGCAGTGTCCTCTCGGTGAACAAGACGCGACCCGGACGCCTCCAGGGCGCACACTCACACCGTGTCACACCGTGCCGCACCGTCGACCCGGACGGTGCCGCCGGAAGCCCCAGACTTCGTACCCGTCGGTAACGTACCGGCCGGTAACCACATGCTGCGGATGCCCGCGAAATACACGCTCCCTCAACGCTACTCGCCAGTAAGCCGTCAAGCCTTCGGAGAAATTTCGTGGCACATTCTCCACCGGTACTCGAAATCGCCTGCCGCAGTTGACTATTGAATAGGGCGATATGAGTCACACATGCAGAAGAATCCGTTGGCGTAGCAATCCCACTGTGAGCGGCTAGAATAAGCCGCACTCGGACATGCCCATTCGGCACACCGGGGCGGCGGTACCGATGACAGACCCGAGATCGAGCACTGGTCACGCCACGCCGCGAAGATCATCGTCCGAATTCGGCCACCAGCGGGCCGAATATCTGATAAGAACCCCGACGGGCGGGACGCACCTGTCCCGGCGAGACCGACACATACGAGACGAAGAGAGACACGTTGTTCAAGCGGATTGCAGTAGTCAACAGGGGTGAGGCGGCGGTTCGCCTGATCAGGGCTGTGAAGGAACTCAACGCCGAGTACGACTACGGTATCCGGACGGTGGCGTTGCATACCGATTCCG
>NZ_JAHUTG010000046.1:1388-9352 GCF_020889545.1 Rhodococcus sp. I2R | reverse complement strand
GCTCTGGCCAAGCAATGGCGAGCGCTGGCCACCCGCTACGACAAACTCGCGATCACCTACCGCGCCGCCGTCACCCTCTGCGCAATTCTCACCTGGCTACGCCGATTGGGAGACACGCCCTAGGGGGTTCTCTCCTATAAGCGGGCTCTCCTGTACGGCCCCCGGCTCCCTCCCGCACCTACTCGACGCCCCTTCCGGCTGGGGAAGGCTGCCGCTCCCAGCCCTACAGGATCCCGGGGCCGTCGAGGGCAGCCCACAGGACACCGGCCAGGACGCCCAGCGCCAGGCTCGCGGTCGCGGCGACCGCGGCCGTGACGGCCGGCCAGGCGGCCATCCCGCCGCGTCCGGGGAACTCGGCGGCTTGGGAGTCGGGTCGGGCGAAGACGGGGGCGAACCAGCGCAGGTAGTAGAAGAGGCTGATCACGCTGTTGACCACCACCACCAGAGCCAGCCACCCGTGACCGCCGTCCCAGGCGGCGGTGGCGGTGGTCAGTTTGCCCACGAAGATCGCCAGGGGCGGGGTGCCCACCAGCCCCAGCAGCGCCACCAGCACGGTCAGTCCCAACCCTGGGCGGGAGCGGGCCAGCCCGCGGTATTCGGCGAGCGTCCGGTGCTCGGGCAGGGCAGCGGTCACGGCAAAGGCGGCGACGTTGGTCACGGCGTAGGCGGCCAGGTAGAACAACAGCGAGGGCAGGGCCAGGTCGCTGCGCCCGGCTGCGGCCACGGGCACCAGCAGGAACCCCACCTGCGCCACGGTCGACCAGCCCAGTAGCCGGCGGGGATCGGTCTGCCAGTAGGCGGCCAGGTTGCCCAGGAACATCGAGGCGGTGGCCAGTAGGGCGGCGACGAGCAACCAGGAGTGCTCTTCGGCGGAGACTGTGGCCACCAACCGGTACACGGCCACCAGCGCGCCCACCTTGGGCACGGTGGTCAGGAACGTGGCGGCGGTGACCCCGGAGCCCTGGGCGGCGTCGGGCACCCAGAAGTGCATCGGCACCCCGCCGGCCTTGAACAGCAGCCCGGCCAGCACCCCCAGGATGCCTGTCCCCACGGCGGCGTCCGGTGCGGTGGGCAACGCCTCCCGGAGCAGGGCGTAGTCGGTGCCTCCGGCCAGGGCATAGAGCACGGTGACGCCCAGCATCAACAGGATCCCGGACAGCGCCCCCATGAGGTAGGTCTTGACCGCCGCCTCGGCGCCCAAGCGGCCGCCGGTGAGTCCGATGATCCCGTACAGCGGGATGCTGGCCAGCAGGAATCCCACGATCAGCACCAACAGGTCGGTGATCCCGGCCAGGACCATCACCCCGGCGGTGGCGAAGAGCAGCAGGGCGTAGGTGTCGGATTCGCGCGGGGAGTCCTTGAGCTCCCCGGAGGCCACCCCCAGGATCAGCAGGGTGGCCAGGGTGGCTATCACCCGTGCGGCGCCGGTGGCGGTGTCCACGGCAAAGGTACCCGCAAAGGCGCTTTGCGCAGGCCCGGCCATAGCCACCGCGGCGGCGGTCGCGGCGCCCAGTAGCGCCAGGGCGGCCGCGGCGCGGGCGATCCACTGGCGCTGCCGGGGGAGGAACGATCCGCCCAGTAGCACCGCCAATCCGCCGGTAAAGACGATGATCTCGGGCAGCAGCAGCCCGGGGCTCATCTGCATGGAGGCGTCCACGGGTTACCGTCCCACCAGTTCCACGAGGGCGGCCGAGCTCGGCTCGATCACCCCGAGCAGCACCAGCGGCAGCACTCCGATCAGCACGGACAGCGCCAGCAGAGGGCCGGCCGACCACAGCTCGTGCGCCCGCAGGTCCGCGAACCCGGGGGAGCGCCCGGCGGCGGGCCCGGTGAAGACCCGCTGCAGGGCCCGCAGGAACAGGGCGGCGGTGATCACGATGCCCACTAGCGCCACTGCGGTCACCGGGGCCACGGCCACGCTGCCGGCGAAGATCTGGAACTCGGCTATGAACCCGGAGAACCCGGGCAGGCCCAGGGAGGCAAAGGCGCCGATCGCGAACAGCGCCGCGTACCGCGGGGCGGGGCCGGCCAGCCCGCCATAGGAACCCAGGTCGTAGGTCCCGGCCCGGCTCTGCATGACCCCGGCCAGCAAGAACAGGGCGGCGGTGATCAGTCCGTGGCTGACCATCTGCACCATCGCGCCGGTGACCGCCACGGACCGGGCCTGCTCGGCACCCTCCACCAGCAGCCCGGCCGCACCCAGGGCCAGGACGATGTAGCCCATGTGGTTGACGGAGGTGTAGGCGATCATCCGCTTGAGGTCGGTCTGGGCAAGCGCCACCAGTGCGCCGTAGAGCACGGAGACGATTCCCACGGCCACGATCACCCAGGCCCACGCCCGCCAGACCTCGGGCAGCATCGGCATGGCGATCCGCACGAAGCCGTACGCGCCCATCTTCAGCAACACCCCCGCCAGGACGGCCGAGCCGGCGGCCGGGGCGTCGGTGTGGGCCGGGGGAAGCCAGGTGTGGAACGGCACGGTGGGGGTCTTGACGGCCAAGCCCACCAGGATCGCCGCCAGCACCAGCCCCCCGGCGAGCGGCTCACCGGCCAGCGGGGGTGCGGCGACCAGCTCGGGGATGTCAAAGGTGTGGGGCGCCGAGAACACATACAGCCCGATGAAACCCAGCAGCAGGGCCAGCGACCCCAGGAACGTGTAGAGGAAGAACTTCAGCGCCGACCGGGCCGCATTGCCGTGGCCCCACCCGGCGATGATGAAGTACATTCCCACGATCGACAGGTCAAAAAAGACGAAGAACAGGATCAGGTCGGCTGAAACGAACACGCCGAGGCTCATGCTCTGCAGGAACAAAAATAGCGCCGCCTGCACGCGCGGCCGGTCCGAATCCCGCAGGCAGTACACAGCGCACGCCAAGAACACCACGACCGTCATCGCCACCAGCGGCAGGGACAGCCCGTCGATGCCCACGTGGTAACTGCTGCCCACCCCCGGGATCCACGGCACCTGCTCCTCGAACGCCAGCCCGTTCGGTCCCGGGTCCTTGTAGCCGGCCCACACCACGGCAACCAGCAGCACTTCCAGCACGCTCACCGCGATCCACGCCCATCGCGCGGCCGCCGGCCCGATCGCCGGCACCGCGGCCAGGACGGCGGCGGCGGCCAAGGGGAGAAAGACGATCAGACTGAGCATGCTCATCCCATCACTGCGTAGACGGTCCAGGCCACCACGGCCACGGTGAGCACCGCGACGGCCTGCAGGAGGTACTGGTGGACGGCCCCGGTCTGCGGGGTGCGGGCCAGGTGCCCGAGTCGGCGAACCCAACCGGCCAGGCCCTCGACGGCGCCGTCGACCACGGCGTCATCGAGGCGGGCCGCGCCCTGCCCGGCCGTATGGGCGGCCCGTGCGGCTGCTCCGACTCCGGCGTCGAGGACCTCGTCGTCGAACCGCGCCACGGACCGTGCCAGCATCGGGACGGCCCCGGCCACGGAGGTCACGGCGCGGTCCAGGACCGCGTCGTCGAACCGGGCCAGGAGGTGCGCCAACCGCATGACGGGAACGACGACGACAACGTGCGCAGCAGCCTCCAGCCCCAGCCACCGCTCGGCCCACCCGAGTTCCGGGGCGCGTAGACGTCGCATCAGCAGCACCACGGCCAGGGCGATGGCGGCCGAGACCACGAGCTCGAGCGCCGTCACCTCGCCGTGCCCGCCCATCGCCTGGGCGAGGGCGCCGCTGAGCGGGGGCAGCGCCAACACCGACAGCCCGGCCGCCCCCGCGGCCAGCACGACCAGCGGGGCCTGCTCGAGCGCCCCCACCTGCCCGGTGCCGAGCTCTTGCGTTGCGCCGACCTCCCGCCCGGCGGTGGGCTCCTCGACCCGGGCCTGGGCCCCGCGGTGCCAGATCGTCCATAGGACCTTGCCGGAGTAGGCCGCCGACAGGGCCGCCGCCACCAGTCCTGTGGCGTAGAGCCAGGCCGAGGTCTCCAGGGCCCCAGCCAGCACCGCGTCTTTGGTCGCCCACAGGGACAGCGGCGCG
The DNA here is from genome assembly GCF_020889545.1 of Rhodococcus sp. I2R. NCBI lineage: Bacteria > Bacillati > Actinomycetota > Actinomycetes > Mycobacteriales > Nocardiaceae > Rhodococcus > Rhodococcus sp. I2R. The sequence continues at coordinate 5,355 of NZ_JAHUTG010000046.1, read as the reverse complement.
ATCCCGGTCAGGGCCAGGGCTCCCACGGTCGCGGTCACGCCCACCACCGGCCATCGGCGGCCCGCCCCGCGCAGTTCCGTGAGCTTCTCGGTGCCCAACGCGGTGAGCCACGCCCCGGCAGCGAGGAACAGCAGTGCCTTGGTGGAGGCATGGGCCACCAGTTGGGCGGCACCTCCGCTCACCGCGCCCACTCCGGCGGCCAGCACCACAAATCCCATCTGCGCCACAGTGGACGCCGCCAGCAACTGTTTGAGATCCCGTTGGGCCAACGCCACGATCCCCATCGCCACCGCGGTCAGTAGCCCGATCCACGCGGCGGCCGGGCCCGCCCACCCGGTGGAGGCGAGCAGCGGCTCCACGCGCAGCAGCAGGTAACCGCCCATTGCCACCATCGCCGCCGAGTGCAGCAGTGCGCTGACCGGACTGGGGCCCTTCATCGCGCCGGAGAGCCAGAACGAGAACGGCAGCTGCGCGGCCTTGCCCAGTGCCGCCACCAGGATCCCGGCCGCCACCACGTGCCGCCACGGGCTCTCCGCCGCCGGCAACTCGGACAGGCCCATACCGGCGCCGCCGGCCAAGGCAGCGCCGGCGGCCAGGTAGAGACCCAGGTCGGCGGTACGGGTGGTGAGGAAGGCCGTGAGCCCGGCCGAGACGCGGTCGGTGTCCCGCCACCAGAACCCGATCAACGCGTACGAGGTCGCGCCCATCAACTCCCAGGCAAACAGCAGCGCCGGCAGGCTGGCGGCCGAGGCCGTGATCAGGGCCGCGGCGGCGAAGAGCAGCATCAGCCCGTGGAAGCGGGGCCGGGCCGCCCGGATGTTGCCGGCCGCAAAAACCAGCACCAAAAGGGTCACCACTGCGACCATCGGCAGGGTCAGCGCCGCCAGGGCGTCGACCTCCAATGCCACGTCGACGCCGGCGATGAACGGGAACGCCACCGCAGGCCGCGCAACGGCGACGACAGCCGCCAGCAGCGCGGTCACGGCAGCGGTCGATACCGCGATCGGGGCCGCAACCCGCTCCGCCCGGGTCAGCGCGAGCACCGCACCCACGGCAGCCGGGAGCACCACCAGGGTCAGCAGCAAGGTCTGGTCGGCGGTCATCCGGAGAGATCCTCGGCCATGTCGGTCATGTCGGTCTGCCGCTTGCGGTGCAACAGCGTCGCCACGGCAAAGCCCATGGCCATCTCCACGGTCATGGCCGCCAGCACCACCAGCAGCAGCACCTGCCCGGAGGGGCCCGGGGCCAGGAACCACCAGAACCCCGCGGCGGCCAGGAGCACCCCGTTGATCATCAACTCCAGGCCCATCATCACCATCACCACCACCTGCTGGGACAGGGCCCCGTAGAGCCCGACGGCGAACAGGGCGGCGGCCACCACCAGAACGGCCTCCAGGGTCATCGACCCACACCTCCCGGCTGGGGGTCGTCGGCCGGGCGGCGCCGCAGATCGTCGCCGAGCCGGTCGTAGCGGGTGCGCCCGGCGGCCAGGACGATCCCGGCCACGATGGTGGCCACCATGACCGCGCCCACCACGGCCATCACCAACATCTTTTCGCCCATGATCTCCAGGCCCAGCGCGTTGGTGAGGTCCTCGGGTGGGGCGCCACGTCGCTCGGGCCACGGGATCAGCAGCGCCCCGGCGGCCAGCAGCACAAAGACCCCGACCGAGGTGCCGATCGCGGTCTTCTTCCCGTGGGTCATGTCCATCGGCATCAGCGCCGGGTTCATGCCCATGAACATCACCATGTAGACCGCCATCACCGCCATCTCCATGACCATCATCAGAATCGTGATGATGCCCAGGTAGCTCTGACCCAGCAGCAAAATCATCACCCCCACGGCGATGAACGATGCCGCCAGCGCGTAGGTGGCCCGGGCCATCGAGTCCACCACGAACACGGCCGTCCCCGCGGTCACCGCCACCACAGCGAGTACCCAGAACACGATCCCGACCAGCACGGCTCAGCCCTTCCAGACCACGACGAGGGACACAAGCAGATCCTGGGCCACGACGGCCGGGAGCAAGACAGTCCAGCCGATCTCCATGAACCGATCCGGTCGCAGCAGCGGAAGTTTGCGCCGCGCCCACACCAGAACCGTCAGCACCAGCGCTGTCTTGACCAGCACCCACGCCCAGTCGGGCAGGACGGGCCCGGCACCACCGCCGAGGAAGAGCGGCACCGAGAACGCCGCCCCGGCGGTGAGGAACAGGTAGCGCCCGGCCTGCAGGACCAGCCGATCGACCCCCGAGAGTTCGGCCGTCACCCCGCCGACGATGTCCGCGGACAGGGCCGGGGCGAATGGACCCCATACAGAGAAGCCGGTCACGCCGATCAGGAAGACCAGGAACGCCACCGGCATCCACACCACAAACCACACGCCGTCCTGCGCGGCCGCGACGTCGCCCACCGCCAGACTGCCGGCGGCGATCGCCGGGGCCACCAATGCGAACATCAGCGGCAGCTCATAGGCCAGCCCGTGCGCGAGGAAGCGGTAACCGCCCACCAGACCGTGGATGGAGTTGGCGCCCCACCCCGCCAGCCAGACCAGGGCCCACACCATGACGTCGACGGCGTTGAACCACACGACTCCCACGTCGAGGTCCGCCAGTGTCCAGCGGCCCAGCGGGATCACGGCGATCATCAGGAACGCCCCGACCAGCATGCCCGCGCCGCCGATCCGCCACAGCAGGGTGTCCGCGGCGACCGTCGTGCGGCGACGCTGCCGCAACAGACGGGCCGCACGGGCCAGGGGAGTGGGCCCGCCACGACCGCCGCCCCGCGCCGGCGACGAGAGCACCCCGTCCAGCGCCACCGCGAACAACGCCAGCCCACACAGGATCACCCCGGCCAGCACGGCCCACCCACCGGACACGGTCGTCACCACGGTCTCAGACATGCCCCACCTCCCGGACGGCAGGATGCGAGCCCAGATCAAGGCTCGCCACCGCCAAGCGCACAGTGCCCAGCTCCAAACCGGTCACCAGGTCCGGCACCACCGCCCACGGCACAGTTAGTTTGTCCGCAGATTCCTGCGCTGAGCCGCCATCCGCCCGGTCCGGCGTTGCGCCGCCGACCTCGACGCGGATCCGTTCCAGTTGGGCCAGCAACCGGTCGTGGGCATCCCCGAGGCAGTGCCCCGGCAAGCCGTGGCGCTCCAGATCGGCCGGGCCGAGCGGCAGCACGCCCCGCAATGACCAGCGCAGCAGCCGCGACCTGCGAACCTTCCGGTGCAGACGCTCGACGGCGTCACGGGCGGCACCGGGATCGCCCGTCAGAATCCCGTCCCGGGCACGGCGGGCGCAGTCCGCCAGGTCTTCGGCACCGGCCAGTGCCAGCAGTGCCATGACCTGATCACATTGGGTCACCGTGGCAGACGCGTGGTCCGTGGGCCGACCGGGTGCTCCGGCCCTGTGCTCCGTCGCGTCGATCACCGAGGCGGTGGCGTCGACGACAACGTCCCCCTGTAGCGAGCAGTGCAGCACGAGCCCGGCCGGCCAGAACGGCAATACCGGACCGAGCGGCAGATGGAGAACATCCATCTCCAGGCCGTCGCGGTCCTCCCCGCCTTCGGCCAAGGGAATCCCGGCGGGAGCCATGTCCATATCCCCGTGGCCTTCATGGCCCTCGTGGCCACCATGCCCGCCATGGCCTTCATGGCCCTCGTGCCCGCCGTGGTCTGCGTGGCCCTCGTGGCCACCATGCCCGCCATGGCCTTCGTGGCCCTCGTGCCCGCCGTGGTCTGCGTGGCCCTCGTGGCCACCATGCCCGCCATGGCCTTCGTGGCCCTCGTGCCCGCCGTGGTCTGCGTGGCCCTCGTGGCCACCATGCCCGCCATGGTCTTCGTGGCCCTCGTGCCCGCCGTGGTCTGCGTGGCCCTCGTGGCCACCATGCCCGCCATGGTCTTCGTGGCCCTCGTGCCCGCCGTGGTCTGCGTGGCCCTCGTGGCCACCATGCCCGCCATG
>NZ_JAHUTG010000046.1:0-1293 GCF_020889545.1 Rhodococcus sp. I2R | reverse complement strand
CCATGGTCTTCGTGGCCCTCGTGCCCGCCGTGGTCTGCGTGGCCACCATGCCCGCCATGGTCTTCGTGGCCCTCGTGCGCCTGGCGATCCGCGTGCTCTTCGTGGTCCGAGTGTCCACCGTGGCCCTGGTGTTCCTCGTGTCCTTCGTGGCCCACGTGCCCTTCGTGCCCTTCGCCATCAGCATTGTTCGCGTGATCGGACATCGAGGGCTCCTGCGCCCGTTCGCGGGCGTCGGTCCGGTGATGGGAAGTGTCGAGCAGGAGCGCAGTGGCATTGTCGAGGGCGGGAACCACCGCTCCGGGCGAGGCGATGCCGATGCGCACCCGAGGGCCGGGCATCTGCTCCCAGAGGCGGTTCGCCAGATCCGACAGCTCAGGACCCGGCGCACCACACACGACGAGCACGTCCCCCTGAGCCGGACTACTGGCTATCCGCCACCCGCGACGGAGTAGCTGTTGCTCAAGCTCCATCCGAGTCGCCCACTGGCCCGGGGCCTCGACGACGAGCACCCGGGTGGCCTGGACGGCGAGGCGGGCGAGAAACGGGCTCAAGCCCATCGGAATGCGCCTTCTCGCCGTGCCCAGGCCACGGCGACTAGCAGGGCACCAAGGAACAGGAACATCTCCACCACCGCAGAGAGCCCCTTCTCGATCACCACCACGGCCCACGGGTACATAAAGAGCATCTCGACGTCGAAGGCCAGAAACACGATCGAGGCGAGGTACCAGCGTGCGTGGAACCGCGACAGGGCGTGCTCCTGCGGTGCCCACCCGGATTGGGCCGGCAGGACTGTCAACGGGTCGGAGGTAATGCTGGCCACGCGGTGGAGTGCATAGAAGAGAGCAACGACAGACAGCGCCACCAGAGCCACGGACACGATCCCTGAGGACATGACGGTCTCTCCCCTTTCTCGCGGTCGAACATCGAGGCCGGTCGCTGAGCGATGGGAGTCACCTTAACGGATTACCGCGATCGATAATCTCGTTCCAGCTCGGCGGTCAGCCGTGACCGGGGCCGGCTCCGCAGAGCAGGAACACCCGCGTGTGGGTCCGACTGATGCGAAATCTCTGGAACCGGTTGGGCTCGACTGGGGGCGGGGTTGTCGTCGAAAGAAAGCGCACACCTCCGCGCGTCGCTGGCTACTCATCGAAGAACTGTCCACATTCCTTGACTAGGGCGTGTCTCCCATAGCTGAGCGGTGACCCGCGAGACCGTGGCCGTATGGGACAGACGAAGTCACGATTTCGCCAGTTCACCGACGAGCAGTGGGAGCGGATAGAGCCCCTGCTGCCC
>NZ_JAHUTG010000045.1:0-10418 GCF_020889545.1 Rhodococcus sp. I2R | reverse complement strand
GTTGGTGTGCACCAACAGGGGCCCGACGGCGATGGCTTGTGCCCGGCTGTCCGGCGCACTAGACCGGGTCGGGTCGAAGCGCTGCGATGAAATGCGCTAAATCTACGACGATGAAAACGCCTGTGGCGGAGGCCACTACGTCACCGGTGCGTTGCGCTCGAACTTCGGCAGCAACGTGAAGCTTGCGACCATTGCGCGCTTTCAGCATGGCACTTACCTCGTAAGGCACTTGCAGGCGAACCGGCGCGAGGAACTCGATGTCGAGCTTTCGTGTAACAGCCAAGTCCCCGATCACATAAAGAAGCATTCCCACCATGTCATCGAGCACGGTGCCTACAGCCCCACCGTGTGCGATGCCCGGAGCACCCCGGTGCCGACTATCGAATACATGCTCTGCGGCGACGCCGTCGCCGCGACGCCGCGCCTGCAACTGATGACCATGGGGGTTGTCCGGACCACAGCCGAGACACCATGGGTGGTGAGGCGGGAGAGGGTCGCCGTCGAGTGTGTCTCGCCGTTCTTCAAAGCTGCGCCACCAGGCCGTCACGAGCGCGATCTCGGTCTCAACCTGGCGTTCGGAATATTCTTGACCGGTTTCCGGCGGTTCTGTCACGACGAACCCACTGAGGCCGGGTTCAGTTCCGTCGATAGCAGCAAGACGATACCGATCACGGAACGGATCTCCTTCACCGGCGACCTCCGTTTTGTCAAGTGCCGTCTGAGCATCACCACAGAATCAGCCGCATCGTGTCAGACTCCTCGATGAGTTTCGCGTCCATCGCGTATTTGTCACCAGCATTCTCTTTTGACGGATATATCGAAGTTCCACCGCAATAAAATGCAATCTCCGTGTAAAACCCTTCTCTACAACAACTTTCGCCTACATGATGGTCTACCTGATCTATTCCACGAGACGAGCGCAGTTAGCGGTCTGCAGTCGCCAACGAGCTGGACGCACGTTCCAAAGCGTCGACAAGATCCGTCTCCCCCTTTGGCAGTCGACCGGCGGCCAGGGCCACCGCGTCTAGGCGAGCTCGTACATCAGCGCCGCGGCGGATCCCGGCGCGCGCGGTCTCGGTCCAGGCCTGCGCACAGCGGTCGGCGACTCGCGCCAGGTCTGCTGTGGCGAGGTCGCCAGTCAGTCTCGCGATCTCAGCGCACCCCTCGGCGAGTAAGCGTCGGAACAATCCGCCGCCGGTGCCTGCCTTCTCGATGAACGCGCCGAGGCCGAACAGTAAGATCTCGAGTTCGTCATCGGGGAGGTCGGCCCAGGTGTGAACGTCGGCGGCCAGCGCTTCGGCGGCTGCCAGGCCCTCGGCACCGCTCGCTGCGGTGAGATTGGCGATTCTTGCCCCTGATGGCTGACGCAAGTTGTCGGCAGACTGCCGGAACGCTGCCGCTGCAGTGCCGCCGATGCTGGGGAGCGCGCTCGGCCAGGTGATGCGGTACGTACAGTGGCGCGTCGGCTGTGGGAACGACGTCGAAGACCTGGCCCGAGCCAGCGAGTCGAAGGGAACCTCCTGCACCTCGGCCCGGTCGTTGTCTACGACGAACGCTACGCCCGCGTCCTCGTCGTAGCCGATCACGACGATGTCGTGGCGGCTCATCTGCATCTGGACCCTCAGATACGGTAGCTCGGCGATGTCGCCCCATACCAGGCTTGGTCGGCCGGAGTCGATTTCGTCGCGAACCCACGACCATCCCTCCTCTGGATCGTCGGTGGTTAGGACCTGGACCTGCCCGCCGAGCCGGCGGGGTAGGTCGACTTCGAAGTCGGCACCTCGTCCCACCAGATACAGCGGTGGAACGAGAGCGTTCGATCGAAGATAGGACAACCCCAAGGCACCCCCGAGGGTAAATGTCAGCCCCTCGCTGGGCGGTCCATCCCACCCGAGATCGTGCCAGTGCAGCAGATCTCGCATCGCGCCTGAACCACAGTGGCCCCCGATTTGATGGGGGTAACCCTCGATGAGGGTCTTGTGCGGCATATGCGATCCTTTCCGAGTGGCGGGGCGTTGGGGTGTCGAAGACCAGTCAGTTGCCAGGGATTCGTTCCAAGTGGGCATGCGTAGCCCATGGGTCGACGTTGCTTACGAACACTGAATTGGTGGCCCAAGGTTGGCACCGAACTGTTGCGGGTCTCGATTGGATCGAGCTCGAGCTCGGAGGGAAGGGTCGATTCGCGAGCCTCCTATAGAAGCCGCGGCTTTTCGTCAGTGGGCGCGCCGAATGAGGTTTGGACCTGTTCGTGCTTCGAATTGCGTATCGCTCGCCGACGTCATATCGATCGCACTCAGGGCAGAGACGCTTCACACTGCACCGGCGAGTGACAGTTCGGCGCGGTCGATGGGGAGCTGCTGCGTGATGACCCGTTTGCTGAACATGAAGTCGCGGGGACGATTGATGCAGTCCGCCGCAATCAGCTCTGCACTGCGTAGGTAGTAGCAGGTGAAGTCGCTGTCACGGGTCGGGTTTCCGCTGAGGACGACTTCGTCGTACCCAGTGTTGAGCCCGGCGATCTGGAGCTTGAAGTCGTATTGATCCGACCAGAACCAGGGGAGCGCCTTTATCTCTTTAGGCTTTCCGCAGATGGTCGCGGCAGCGACCTTGGCCTGCTCGGCGGCACTTGGCACGGACTCCAGGCGAATGCGACGTCCGTAGCGGGCCATGTCGTGGCTGGCGCAATCCCCGGCGGCCACGATGTTGTGATCACTGGTCCGGGCGTGGTCGTCGATGACGACGCCATTGTCAACGGCAAGGTCCGCGGCGGCGGCGAGGTCGACATTGGGCTCCACGCCGATTCCGATAATGAGGAGGTCGGCAGGGATTGATTCGCCGCTGGCCAGGACCACTTCGCGGACGCGGCTATCGCCGGTGAGCGCCTCGACCAGGGCTCCCGTGCGGATGTTGACCCCTTTACTACGGTGGATTCGGTCGAAAAATGCGGAGACTTCGGGGGCGGTGACTCGTTCGAGGACGCGTTCGGTCGCCTCCAACACGGTGACCTCCAGACCCAGTGCACGCAAGGAGGCGGCCGTCTCTAGGCCGATGTAGCCCCCGCCGACGATCACGGCTCGACGTCCGGGGTTCGCGGCCTTTCGAATCAACCCGACGTCCGCGGCGGTGCGTAGGTAATAGACTCCGGCCAGGTCGGCCCCCGGGGTAGGGAGCCGCCGCGGGCGGGCACCGGTGCACAAGGCGAGCTTGTCATAGGTCAACGCGTCGCCAGTGCTGAGCGAAAGGCTTCCTGCTGAGCGGTCGATCGCTTCTACAGTCGCGTCGCGGAGTTGGATCCCGTGCTTGCTGTAAAACTCGACGCTTCGGATCTCCAGGTCCTTGAGCGTGCTCTTCGAGGCCAGGTAAGCCTTCGACAACGGAGGGCGTTGGTACGGCAGCGCTGACTCGTCGCCGATGAGGACGATCTCTCCGGTCCAACGTTCCTGGCGCAGGCTGGTTGCGAGTTGGGCCCCAGCATGGCTGGCCCCAATGATGACGGCGCGCTGTGCGGTCATGCGTCGGATTTCGGGGTGAGGCGGACCGTCATCTTGCTGATCCCTCGCACGAAGTTGGACTGCACGTACTCGGGTTCGCCGACGACATCGATGTTCTCGAAACGAGCGAGCAATTCCTCCCAGAGGATCCGCAGCTGAAGTTCGGCCAACCGGTTACCCATACAGCGGTGAACACCGAAGCCGAAAGAGATGTGGTTGCGCGCGTTGGCCCGGTCGATGATGAAGTCGTCGGGCCGGTCGAACACGCGTTCGTCGCGGTTGCCCGACGCGTACCACATCACGACCTTGTCGCCTTTCCGGATGAACTGCCCGTTGAGCACCGTGTCGACCTTGGCGATTCGACGCATGTAGGCCAATGGTGTCTGCCACCGGATGATCTCCGAGTTCATGTTGGAGATCAGGTCGGGATTGGCCTTGAGCTTCTCGAACTGATCGGGGAACCGGTTCAGCGCGAGAACACCGCCGCTCATCGAATTGCGTGTGGTGTCGTTGCCACCGACGATCAGCAACACGAGGTTGCCCAAGAATTCCATCGGTCGGCTGATCAGATCCTTGGTGTCGGCGTTGCTCTGCAACATGGTGATCAGATCGAACCCAGGTTCTTCTCCGGCAGCGGTCCGGGCCGCTTTGTCGTGCCAGTGCTCGCTGAGACCTTGTGCCATCTCGCGCATACCGACAAACGTATCGTCGAGGTCTGAGGGACCGCCGTTGGTCTGCTCCATCGAAGTTGCGAGGTCTGACCATTCGACAAGTTTGTGACGCTGCTCGTACGGGAAATCCAGCAAGGTCGCCAGCATGCGAGCGGTCAACTCGATCGAAACATTTTGCACCCAGTCGAATGGCTCATTCACAGGCAGGTCGTCGAGCACCTCCTGGACGCGCGAACGAATCAGCCCCTCCATCTCACGAAGATTCTTCGGCGCGACCACACCCTGCACGGCAGCCCGCTGCCGGTCGTGGCGGGGCGGATCCATAGCGATGAACATTGTGATGTCCAAGAATCGCGGCGGGACCCCGATGACAATCAACGGTTCGGCGGAGAATGCCTCATGGTTCTTGTCGACTGCCATGATGTCGGCATGCCGCGTAACCGACCAGAACGGACCGAACGGGCTGGCGGGCAAATAGTGGACCGGAGCCTCATTGCGTAGGCGCTCGTAGTAGGACTGCCAACGGCCCTGACGATAGAGAAACGGGTTGCTGAGGTCGATCTCGGCGAGTTCGACGTCCTCGACCGGCGGGATGGGACTTTCGACGAACAGCTTCTTCCCGTTCGATCTGGTCACCCACCGTCGGGTCTTGTCGTAGAGGTGCGCGCCCTGAATCTGTAGGTCGATTGGGACGACCGACTGGACTCGCTCAGTGATTGCTTCAGAAACCTTCATCTTGTCTTGCCCGCCTCTTCCGTGGTCACATCTGAAATTCTGGCGTCTGGACAATCAAGCCGTCCCACGCCACGGACACAAGCATCTGGCAGGACAATCGGGAGGTCGGTTGACGCTCGGGGTTCATCGCGAGCATCTCCTCCTCAACGGCGCTCGAACGCCCGACCATCTCAGACCACTGCGGATCGACGATCACATGGCAGGTCCCGCATGCGGCTTCACCTCCACAGTCGCCGTCGATGCCGGGCACTGCATTGTTGGTTGCGATCTGCATCAACGACAGGCCTTCCTCGAGAAGCGCCTCGTCTTTCTCGCCGTCGTGCGAGACAAAGGTGACAACAGCCATAACCAACTCCTGATGCTGTGTTTCGGTGTGAGACTTCAAATTGTGTTCGAAGTTGACTGCGTCGGCTATGTTCGCCAGAGTCAGATGGTTGTGAATTCGGCTCAGAGGAGTATGGCCCGATGGACTTCGATGACTCCGGGTCTCGCCGAGAAACCTTCGAGATCAGCGGCAACAGGAGCCGTCGAACCGGTGGGTACCAACCTGTTCACAGAAGTCTTCGTAGCAACTTGATCGAACGTTCGGTATACGGCGGATAGATCAGACTTAGATCGGGTCTGGTGGGTTTGGACAGCACAGCTCTACGGTGGCTCAGAGCTTCGAACCCCCACTTGCCGTGATAATCGCCGATTCCACTGGCTCGCGGTGGCGTCAGTAGCGTCAGAATCGGATGACCCCTCGGATGTTGCTGCCTGATCGCATGTCCTCGTAGCCCTCGTTGATCTGGTCGAGGGTGTACTCACGGGTGATCAGCTCATCGAGCTTGAGGTGTCCGCCGTTGTACAGCTCGACGAGGCGCGGGACGTCGTGAGCAGCGTTGGACGAGCCGTATAGAGAACCGCGGATCTGCTTCTCGTAGAGCGTCAACTCCAACAGCGATCCCGACATAGTGGTCTCTTCGGGGTGTCCGATTGCGGTAACGACCACGCGTCCGCGTTTGCCGACGAGAGACAGCGCCTCGCCAATATAAGACCCTTCGGCGACATCGGTGGTCAAGATGCAGACGTCAGCGAGTTTGCCGCGAGTGATGTCGCTGACCAGCGCCCACGCTTCGTCGATCGAGGCAACGGCATGCGTCGCGCCGAACACGCTGGATTGCTCCCGCTTGAACTCCACGGGATCGACCGCGATGATGTTCAACGCGCCGGCGATCCGGGCACCTTGAATCGCGTTCATGCCGATGCCCCCGGCTCCGATCACGACCACCGTGTCCCCGGCGCGCACTTCGCCTGTGCGCACCGCCGATCCGTAACCGGTGGTGACACCGCAGCCGATCAGCGCCGCCTTGTCCAGCGGTGTTCCTGTGTCGATCTTGACCAGCGACGCTCTCGGCACCACCGTGTACTCCGAGAAGGTGCCCAGCAAGCACATCTGGCCGATGTCCTCGCCGCGTGCGTGGAAGCGGTAAGTGCCATCGAGCTGCGGTCCCATCATGACGGCCGCGCCTGTGTCGCACAGGTTCCCCATGCCGCGCGCACAGTAGGAACAGTGCCCGCACGACGGCAGGAAGGTGAGAATGACCGAATCACCCTCGGAGATGTCGTCGATGCCCGCCCCGATCTCGACCACGGTGCCGGCGCCCTCATGACCGCCGACGACAGGCAGAGGGAAGGGCAGATCGCCGGTCACGAGGTGTTCGTCGGAATGGCACAACCCACTCGCGGTCAGCCGGACGAGCACCTCGTTGGGGCCGGGCGGATTCAGCTCGACCTCCTCGACCTCCCACTTCTCTCCCAGGCCCCAGAGAACAGCAGCACGTGTCTTCATGATTCTCCCTAGATCGATACTTCGGTTGCCGTGATTGCCGATTCAGGCCAGTGTCTCGACGATGAGGCCACCGTCGGCGTGCTGGCGTCGTAGCTTCTTCTTGTCGAACTTGCCGGTCGAGGTCAGTGGAACTTCAGTAACGAATGCCCACCGCTCCGGTAGCCACCACTTGGCCACCCGCGGACGGAGGAACTCCGACAATTCCGCGGCGGTGGCGGTGCGTCCGGCATCGAGGACTACCACTGCCAGCGGCCGTTCCTGCCACTTGTCGTCTGGCACACCGATCACCGTGGCGGTGCGTATCGCAGGATGAGCGGCCAATTCGTTCTCCAGTTCGACCGAGGAGATCCATTCACCTCCGGACTTGATGACGTCCTTGGAACGGTCGGTCAGGGTGATGAATGCATCAGCGCTGATCGTTCCGACATCTCCGGTGGACAACCACCCGTCCGGCGTCACCGCCGGACCCTCATGCTCGTAGTACGACCCCGTGATCCACGGGCCGCGGATCTGGATCTCGCCCACCGCCTTTCCGTCCCAGGGTTGCTCTGTACCAGCGTCATCGACGATGCGGGCCTCCACACCGGCCACCACCCTGCCCTGGGTTCCGCGTATATGAAGGGACCGCTCCGGTGAGTCGGTGTCCCGCGGCAATGCGACCGCAGCAAGCGGCGAGGTCTCGGTCATCCCCCATGCCTGCACGATGCGAATACCCAGCTCGTCGTAGGCGGTTATCAACGACCGCGGAACGGCGGAACCCCCGCAGGCCACCATCTTCAGCGAACTGACGTCATGGCCGGGGTTGTCCCGCAGATAGTGCAGAACGTCGGTCCAGATCGTCGGGACCGCGCCCGCCATCGTCGGTCGCGCTGCCTCGATCATCTCCACCAACGGCTCAGCCTGCAAAAAGCGGTCGGGTAGCAGCATCTGCGCGCCTGCCATCATCGCCGCGTACGGCAGTCCCCACGCATTGGCGTGGAACATCGGCACGATCGCCAATACCGTGTCGTCATGACCGATGCCCAGCGCATTCGAAGTGCACGCTGCCTGCGAATGCAACCACGTCGAACGATGGCTGTAGACAACGCCTTTCGGATGTCCAGTGGTTCCGCTGGTGTAGCACATCGCAGCGGCCGACCATTCGTCGACATCGGGCCAGTCGAATGAGCACGATTGGGCGGCAACCACGTCGTCGTACCGAAGAACGTCCTTCCCGCACCCCTCAACGGCGGAAAGGTCGCCAGTACCGGTCACCAGCACCGTTCGGACCGACGTCATCGACGGTAACGCCGCCGCCAAGAGCGGAAGGACCGTTCCGTCGACGATGACCACTCGGTCGTCGGCATGGTTGGCGATCCACGTCAGCTGTTCAGTAGGCAGCCGCAGGTTCAACGTGTGCAACACCGCGCCCATCGACGGCACCGCCGAGTAGCAATCGAGATGCTCCTGGTTACTCCATTGCAGCGTGGCGACGCGCTCATCTCCACGAATGCCGATCTCGCGCAATGCATTGGCCAACCGAGCCGCGCGTTCGCCCAACTCTCGGTACGACACCCGGGAGATCTGCCCGGGTCCACGTGCGGTCAACACATCCCGATCGCCATGAATCATCGCGGCATGGCGCACTATCGACGACACGGTCAGCGGAACGTCTTGCATGGTGCTTTTCACCGCGCCACCGTAGTCCTGCAGTCAGCGGTCAAGCGGTGGTCACGCATCGATGAGATCCTGGCGATTCTCGCTCTGCAACATCGACTTGTACTCGGGAAACAGGTTCTTGGCCTGCGGGATCAATTTGAGCAACTTGGGCACCGGCCCTTTCGCGCGCACGGTTCCCTTGGCCATTGCCATCGTCAGGTTCACCTTCCCCAGCCAGAACTTGTTCCCGGTGTCCGAAGACATGAACAGCTCGACATTGGGTACCGCGGTACTCGAAGCTCCGGTCTCCACCACCTTGTTCGGCATATCCACCGTCACCACCGCATCCGGATCGGTGTAGTGCACCCGCAACACCACGCCCGAGCCCGCAAGCTTGTCCGCCAGCCCCTCGACCTCCAGGCCACGCCGAAATATCCCGGCCATATAGGTGTAGACCTCGTCCTCGTCCTTGAACACAGCCATCTCGAACCTCCACCAATCTCGTTGTTCTAGGAAATGCACGGTCGCGAGCGACCAGGGACTCTCAATCGCCGATAGTCACCGCCCCCGTCGGACAAGCCAGCGGGGGTCGACCGCCGCTCAGCCGAACTCACCGTTACCAGGAAACCTTTTTGCAGGCACTGCGTTGTTGGTTGCGATCTGCTTCAACGACAGGCCTTCCTCGATCGAGAGGTGTGCCTCGCCGTCCTTCTCGCCGTCGTGCGAGACAAAGGACAACAGCCAGAACTAACTCCCGATGCTGAATTTTCGGTGTGAGAACTTAGAAACACTGTGCTCGAAGTTGACTGCGTCGGCTATGTTCGCCAGAGTCAGATGGTTGTGAATTCGGCTCAGAGGAGTGTTTCCCAGTGGACTTCGAGGACGCGGGCTTGCCACCGCTCGCGTTCATGCAACTGCTTCAAAGCCAAGCGTTCAGCGCAGATGCCGCTGCGCGGTTTCGCAGACTTATGGCTCGCGAAGGAACTGACGAGGCAGCGTTAGTCCAACGTGACATTCAGGCTCCACTGCGGTGGTTTCGCGAGGTCTACCCCGATCTCGACGCCGACCAGGCAACCGTGCTCGGCTTCGTGTTCGCTGAACACGCCCAGTTGACGTCCTTCGGCCCGTTGAGTGTTCCGCTGGTAAGTGCGGGCTCAGTAGCCGAGATTGTGGAGCTGCTCACCTATCTGCCGTTGATCTCGACGGCCGTCAGTTCACAGTTTCATGCCAGTGCAGACCACGGCTTCTCGGTCGGCCTCATCGGGCACACACACGATCCGGGCCTGGACTGCCTTGCAATTGCCTACGCTGGGTCGACGCTACTGCGGCTGCTTGGCCTGCTCTCCTACGACGCGCCGGCCGTTACCCTTCATCTGAGTTGGCCAACGCCGGTTGCTCTGATGAACCATGAGCACGTACTAGCCGGGCGTCTGCACTTCGACGCCCCGCTGTCCTGCGTCCATGTTCCAGCAGAAACAGTCGACGAGGTCTGTCGGTTTTCCGATCCCCTAGCCTATCGAATCGCCATCGCCGAACTGCAGCGAACCCTCGACCAGCGAAACGGAAGTACGTCGTTCTCGGAGAAGGTGCGACGGTTGATCGAGGAAGATCCCGGACGAAGTGGCAGTCACTGGGTGGCAGACAAGCTGGCCATATCCACCAGCACGCTTAAGCGGCGCCTCTCCGAGGAGGGGACTACTTTTCGCGAGCAACGAGAGTCATTCCTTCGCGAGCGCGCGACGCTCAGATTACTGGACCGATCAATGACGGTAAGTGAGATCGCAAAGGAACTCGGATACAGCGACCTCACAAACTTCTCGCATACCTTCAAACGATGGACCGGCTTCTCGCCGAGCGAGTTCCGAAACACAAAAAGGAGCTGGTGAGTTCCTTGTCCCGCCTCTGAAAGTAGTTCTCGACGAGGTGGGTCTCGCCGGTGATCGAGTTTGGGTTTCCTGCGGCCCGGTTGACCTGCTCGGTGTAGGCGGTGACATGCACGAGCGCGTGGTTTTTGATCTGTGTGGACGGTCACGTAGCTCCCCCGGGGGTGAA
>NZ_JAHUTG010000044.1:0-10776 GCF_020889545.1 Rhodococcus sp. I2R | reverse complement strand
TTGTCCGTCGAAGCGAGAGCCGACACATCACATGAAGGACAGCCAACGGCGTCAGAGCGAAAACGAGCCAAACTCCCGCCTCAACGAACAACTCCAGTATCACTGAGTGAAAATACATAGCCCGCTATGTATTTCCACTCACATGCGCGTAGCGCCTAACCTGCGGAAACGCTGCGTCCAGCCGACTTCAGGTCGTTGCATGCCTCGATGACACGCGCCGTCATCCCGGCCTCGGCCTTCTTGAGGTAGCTGCGGGGGTCGTAGGCCTTCTTGTTGCCCACCTCGCCGTCGATCTTGAGCACGCCGTCGTAGTTGCTGAAGAAGTGCCCGGCGATCGGCCGACTGAATGCGTACTGGGTGTCGGTGTCGACGTTCATCTTCACAGTGCCGTACTCGAGCGCTTCTTCGATCTCGCTCTTCGCCGAGCCCGATCCGCCGTGGAAGACGAAGTCGAACGGCTTGGATCCGGCAGCAAGCCCGAGCTTCTCGCTGGCGACCTTCTGGCCGTCGGCGAGCACGGAAGGCTTGAGCTTGACGTTGCCCGGCTTGTAGACGCCGTGCACGTTGCCGAACGTGGCCGCGAGCAGGTAACGCGACCCGGCATCGCCTGCACCCAGGGCCTCGACGGTCTTGAGGAAGTCCTCGTTGGAGGTGTAGAGCTTGTCGTTGATCTCCGCCTCGACACCGTCCTCCTCGCCGCCGACGACACCGATCTCGATCTCTAGGATGATCCGAGCCGCTGCAGCCTTGGCCAGCAGGTCCTTGGCGATCTCGAGGTTCTCGTCGATCGGTACCGCAGAGCCGTCCCACATGTGCGACTGGAAAAGCGGATTCTGGCCTGCATCGACGCGGGCCTGCGAGATTGCGAGAAGCGGACGCACATAGGTGTCCAGCTTGTCCTTGGGGCAATGGTCGGTGTGCAGGGCGATCGTGACGTCGTACTCGGCGGCGACGACGTGTGCGAACTCGGCCAGCGCCACCGCACCCGTCACCATGCTCTTGATGCCCAGACCGGAGCCGAACTCGGCACCGCCGGTCGAGAACTGAATGATGCCGTCACTCTTCGCGTCGGCGAAGCCCTTGATGGCGGCGTTGATGGACTCCGAGCCAACGCAGTTGATAGCAGGGAACGCGAATTTGTGTTCCTTGGCCCGGCCAAGCATCTCGGCGTAGACCTCGGGAGTTGCGATCGGCACGGCGGCATTCCTCCATCTGAAGCGTTTGTTTGTCCAGAGCAGTATGGCAAGCCATCGCGCTACGTGTCGCCGGTACCCGTGGGGTTCCCCGTCCCCCAATTGCGACAGACTGTGACAAATCGGCCATTCGCTCGCCCCAGTTTGGACGTCTCCTGTTCGGGTTGTCCCAGGATTGGGCGGTAGTGTGGGCGCCGTGAGTCTCCTTGCCGCATCCGACCCCGTGACGACAAACCTGGCTTTGCTGCCCGGGTTTCTCGATCCGGTGAACTTGCTCAACTCGTTCGGCACCTGGGTGCTGGTCGGGCTGCTGCTGGTTGTCTTCATCGAGTCGGGGCTGCTCTTTCCACTTCTCCCGGGCGACTCACTACTGTTCACGGCCGGCCTCATCGCAGCCTCCAAGTCCGAAGAGATTCCGCCGTTCGCGCCCATCGGCGTGCTACTGATCACGATTCCGATAGCGGCGATCCTCGGTGATCAGGTCGGGTATTTCATCGGCACCAAGGGCGGCGCCGCCCTCTTCAAGTCGAACGATGCACGCTTCTTCAAGAAAAAATACATAGACGAATCCCACGCCTTCTTCGAAAAGCATGGCCCGATCACGATCGTCCTGGCGAGATTCGTGCCCATAGTTCGTACCTTCGCACCCGTCGTCGCTGGCGCATCGAAGATGAAGTACTCGATCTTCCTCACCTACAATGTCGTCGGTGGAGTCCTCTGGGGAGCGGGCGTGACGATGCTGGGCTACATGCTCGGCCAAATTCAATTCATCCGCGACAACGTCGACTACATCTTCATCGGCATCGTTCTGCTGTCGGTGCTTCCTATCGCCGTCGAGGTGGGAAAACGCATGATCAAAGCCCGCACGACTCCGCTGTCGGAGGCGACTGAAGCCATCGACGCACAGCAGGATCAAACCCCCTGATTCCCGAGAGTCGGCAACAGTGATTCATTCGATGGGCCAATTCGGGCCCTTTCAGACCGCTGGACCATTGGTTGTGTGGCTCGTGGTGGTCACGTTCGTCTTCATCGAATGCGCCGTCATCATCGGTCTTTTCCTGCCGGGCGACTCCATGCTGCTCACCGCGGGGATCGTCATGGCCACGCACTCGTCAGGCACCGGCCACATCTGGGCGCTGTCGGTAGGGGCAATGGTTGCGGCAATTGCGGGCAATCAGGTCGGCTACGTCATCGGGCAACGCACAGGGTCGACCCTCATTGCGCGCAAGAACGGCAAGTATCTCAACACCGCGAATCTGCACAAGGTGAATGTGCTGCTCGAGAAGTACGGTTTCTGGGCCGTGTTGGTGGCGCGCTGGATTCCGTGGGTACGCACGCTGTGCCCACTCGTTGCGGGCGCCGCGAAGATGAACCACCGCCGCTACACCATCGCCAGCACACTCGGTGCCGTCATCTGGGCGCCGGTGCTGCTGCTGGCCGGGTTTTACTTCGGCAGCTTCCTCGAGAGGGTGCCGTGGCTGCTACCGGCAGTCCTCGTCGCGATGGTGGTGCTCCTCGTCGGCGGTACGGGCGCCGGAATCTGGCAGTACCGCAAAGAAATGGCCAGACCTGTCGAGGTCATCGAGGTCGAGGAAGTCCTCGAATAGCCCTACCTCGATCTCGCGTTCGATACGGACCAGGCAGCCTCCATCAGCATCCAGCCACCGAGCTGCACCGATAGGTCCCGCTCGGGTACTGCCGAGGACCGAACGGTGCCACCGCTGAAGGCGGCGACACTGTGGCTCGGACCGGGTAGACGTGCCTGCGACTCCCACGCTGCACCGAATAGTGGATGATCCTCCACTTCGAGGCGGTTGTGCCAAGCTGCTCCGGCGGACGCGAGAACGATCGACGCAGCCATCTCGCGCGCCTCGCGGTCCTCGTCGGAGTCGCCGGGGAGAGTCGTTGCCACCAACGCCAAATAGCGGGCAAGAATGCCATTGAACAGACCACCGTCACCGCCGCCTCCCCCGACGACGACGAGGTCGCGGGTCAAGCGTGCCTCGACGGTGGCGACGAGCGCGTGGACCCGTTTGTTGTGCCGCACGTCGCCGAGGTGCACCGCGAGTTCGGTCTCGAGGCCCAGAACGACACCCTGGCAGTAGGTGTACACGGCGCGATCGAGCACCCCTGAGCGTCCCCGGATGCCGTCGAGAATCAACCCGCTTCCAGGATCCGCGAGTGTCGAGTCGATCCAGTCGGCCATGGCCTGCGCACGCCAGAGACGTCCGGTGCGGGCGAGCAGGATCGCAGCCGGACCGTTGGCGGGAGCATTGAAGAAGTCATCGCCCTTGCGCCATGGAATTCCGCCACCCGCCTTGGGCACCCAGGCATCGACCAGCTCGGTCTCGATGCTTTGGAGAGCGTTTCGGTGATCGAGTGAATGGAGGCGTTGCGCGCGTTCGAGCGCCAGTCCGAGCCAGGCCATGTCGTCGTAATAGTTGTTGGTCCACCCAGTGATGTTCCGAATGCGATGCGAGCGTGAAATCTTGGCCAGTCTCCGTCGCCGCTTCGCGGTCGGTTCACGTTCGGCGGCGTCGACGGCGCAGTCGAGGAGATGGGCTTGCCACCAGTAGTGCCACCGGAAAAACAACCGTTCACGACGCACCGGCGGCCACGCCACAACGCCGAGGGCGGTGCCGGGAAGGCCAACCAAGCGGCGCACATGACGGGCCATGACAGCTCCCTCCGCAGCATCCGCTCGCTGCGCCCACACCTGAGACATGTCTTCAGATACTGCCATCTCGCTCCGACACCTCTTGCCGTCAGTTCCAGGCCTGGGAGATGTCTGCATGGCGACGAACCCACGAGTGCATGGCGATTCCCGCGGCCACCCCTGCATTGATGCTCCGGGTCGAGCCGAATTGCGCGATGGACACAGTCATCGACGCGCCCGCCCGCGCGGCCTCGGTGACTCCCGGTCCCTCCTGCCCGAACAGCAGCAGGCAGCGCCGCGGCAGCACGGCGGTCTCGATGGGTACCGACCCGGGCGTGTTGTCGACGGCGACGACCGTCAAGTTCTCGCTGCTCGCGTAATCGAGGAGGTCGGCGACGGATTCGTGATGGTGAATGTGCTGGTACCGATCGGTCACCATCGCGCCTCGGCGGTTCCATCTCTTCCTCCCGACGATGTGAACTGCCTGCGCGGCAAAGGCGTTGGCCGTGCGGACAACGGTGCCGATGTTGGCGTCGTTGGCGAAGTTCTCGATCGCCACGTGCAACGGATGGCGGCGGGTATCGATGTCTGCAACGATCGCTTCCCTGGTCCAGTACCGATAGGCGTCCACCACATTGCGACGGTCTCCGCCGTCGAGCAGCTCGGGATCATACTGCGGTCCGGTCGGTCGTGGCGCGTCGAACATCTCACTCCACGGGCCGACGCCGTTGGGATTCTCACCCCACTCCGTCGGACCCGCAGCGCTATCGGCCTCGTCGCTCAAAATGTCTCGTTGCTGTCCGGGGCGATCCGGAAACCGTGGCCGGTCGAGTCGTTGGCGCAGGCTATTCCGTCGGGTGTCGATTTGCACGTGTAACCGTCGGCCTGAATCTGCTGGCCCACCCCGAGCGGAGGATCGATGGTGTCGCCGCCGGAGGTGTACACCGCACCTCCGGCGCACATGAACTGCGCGGCATCGTTGTTGGTGACGCGGATGCCGTTGCCCCAGTTGATCATGCACTCCTCTGGGCGCGGCGGCACCGGCGTCGTGACTCCCTGGCACCCAGCTTCGGTTCGGCTGGCCAGCGTCACGATCCCACATTGGAATCGTCCGTCGGGCGAACTGAAGTAGTGCGCGGCGTCCAGCGCGGCATATGTGGTCTGCGGCGCCGGGACGACCTCGGGTTCGGTCGCCGGCGGCAGGGGCAGCGGCACGTCCTCGGTGGTGAGAACTGGCGCCGGTATCGACGGCGGCGGCGCAAGGGTGGTCGTCGTCATGCTGGTGGTCGACTGCGGCGCGGCAGCGGCGGCGGAGACATTCGCCCCCGACTCACCCCCGCAGCCCGCGAGGAGAGCCACCGCCGCCACCGCCGACGCCACCAGCACAACATTGTTCGACTTCACATTCACGAACCCGACCCCCACTTCCGATCACGCGTATCACCGAGCGACCCTACCGGCGATCCACCGCATCCGGCGTCGGGCGGCCTTCTAGGTGTGGCTGAGGCGCCGGTTGACCTCGCGGGTGAGCCAGGCGGGGGAGAATCGCGATCCCAACGACAGCGCCTTCGACTGCAGACCGACCGGGAAGTGCACCTTGTGCAGCACCCGCTTCGACGGCCTGGTGGCTTTGAAGATGGCCTCGGAAACGTCGTCAGCGGTGAGCCGGATGCCGAGGGAGTTGGTGGTGCCCGTGGACACGCCCTCGGTCATCGCGGTTTGCACGAAGAGCGGCCACATGGCCTTGACCGAGATGTCGTGCTCGGCCCACTCGAGGTCGAGGGCCTCGGTGACTCCGCGCACTGCGAACTTGGTCGCGCCGTAGGTGACGAGCTCGGGTTGGCCGTAGATCGCCGACGCCGAACACAGATTGATCACCTGGGCTCCACTGGTGGCCTTGAGGTAGGGGAACGCGGCCAGAGTGCCGTAGACCACGCCGTTGAAGTTGATGTCGATCTGAAGCTTGTGCACCTCGAGCGGCATCTCTTCGAAACGACCCGCACGTAGGATTCCGGCGTTGTTGACCAGTACGTCGAGTCGACCGCCGGCCTCGGCGCCGAACTCCTCGAGACGTTGCTTCCACTGTTGCGGATCGGTGACGTCGAGGACTCCGGTGACGACACGTCCACCGGCGGCGGTGATCGCCTTGCTCAACGATGCGAGTCCGGTCTCGTCGATATCGTATGCACCGACGAGGTAACCCGACCGAGCAAATTTCAGGGCAGTTGATCGTCCGATCCCGGCTGCGGCGCCGGTGATGAACACAGTAGGTGAGGACACCACGACAGGATAGGCGTTACGGCGGATATCGGTAAGTACCCGCATCACATTTGGGTCTACTCTGGACACGCATCGAGGAGATACCGGGTGAACCACAATCGAACTGTTCGTGCAGTTGCTGTCGTCACGGTCGCCTACATCGTCGTGTTGGCGATCTGGATCGGCTGGCTCCGCGACCGCACGCCGCCAGGCACACTGCCCTATCAGCTTGCGGCGCTCGTGGCCGGCTTCGGTTGCGCGCTGGGCTTGGCGATGATGTTCGCCGGTCGGGGAACCGCCGAGCAACGCCGACTCGAGGCCCACGGCGTCGAAGGATGGGCGACGATCGAGGATGCCCGCCGCATCGACGCGAACTCGACCGAGCTGCATCTGCAGTTCACCATTCCGGGTGCGGAGTCCTTTGCGGGTCGCATCGTGTACACGATTCCCCCATCGGAGTCCGCGCGGTTCGCCACCGGCTCCATCGTTCCGGTTCTGGTCGACCCCGCAGACCACCACCGCGTCCTACTGCTGCCGAGACAGACCTTCGACGAGAAGTAGCTGCGCTCCGGCGTAGGTCGCCAATATCGCTCCCTCCGCATAGCGCCGGGGTGCATCCGCGTGCAGGAACAGTCTTCGCCACACGATCAACCCATCGGAGACGGTGAAGAGTATCCCGCCCAGCGCCAACCTGCGTCGAGTTCCGCGATCAGGTGCCGCAGCCGGAGCCGCCGCGAGCGTGGCCATCGTGGCAAGCGTGAGCCCGTATCCCGCCAGGCCGGGGGCAACAGCCGCGGAACGACGCGCCAGCAGCGTCGCGGCCACCGCCCATCCCCCATACCGGGGGACTGCCTCGAAAACGGTCGGTCTCGCGCCACGCGAGATCAGCATCGAGCTGTAGCAACCCTGCATGATGGCGAACGCGGCGGCCCCGCGCAGGATCCGACGGTCGTCGTCCGGATCGATCAGCAACACATCGCCGATCGTCGCCGCGGCGAGCGCGGTACCGAGGGCAGGCGTCATCCGCGGCACACCTGCGGCGAGCGCAGGGACCATCAGCGGCTTGGCCAGACGGTGCATTCTGTCGGCTCCGGTCACGGCGCCAACGACGGTGGCGGCGACAGCGGCAGCGAACGTCAGGCGGGACCAGTTCGAACGCTTCATTCACATCTCCTCGGGATGAACCTGGCGAGCGAGTGTGATGCTCGCCCGTTCTCCTTGAAGTGGACCCCGCACCTTGTCATCGTGGAAGGATAGACACTGGACACGACAGGTTGGGACCGCCATGCGCCGGAAACACACAGACCACTCCGGGTCGTCCGACGTCGATGCCCAACGTAGCCGCAATCCTCTGCTTCGTCGGTCGGACAGGATCCAGTCGAGGGTGCGCGCGATGACCTTCACGCTCCTGGCGCTCATGCTTCCGCTGTCGGTGTGGCTCGCGGCGTCCACCATGTCCGCCCAACAGGATCGCGTCGCGGAACAGCAACTCTCGCGACACTCTGTCACCGCAGTCACAACCACCGAGGCGCGTGCCGATGCCGCAGCCGCGCCGACCGAGTTCGGGACGCAGACCGCCGCGTCGGTCGACGCCACCTGGACCTTCCGAGGTGACCATAGCGGGCAGGTCACCGCCGAAGTCGGCACGCCCGCCGGGACCGAAATCGCGATCTGGGTCGACGACAGCGGTGAGCGTTCACTACCGCCGATCACGAGCACCGACGTGCTCGTCGCCACGACCTTCATCGGTTTCGGCAGCTTTTTCGCCGTCGGCACCCTCTTGATGGGAACGTACGCAGCCGTGAGATTCCGACTCGATGCCGAACGCGAAGCCGAGTGGGACCGGGCGATCAAGAACTTCTTGGACGAGAACAGCCTGAGCTGACGTCCTTGGGGTTTATCCCACTTGTCACAGATGCCACATATGCAACATCAGTAACAGTTGCATAAATGTTTGCTGTGCAAAACATGAGAGACCTATCGGTCCGTTATGGTCCTGGAAGCACAAGTACGTGTGCCTCACTAAATGCATTTCCGGATCGGGACGGAGGTGTCGGCGGCTTCGGCCGCCACCGACCGAAGGGCCAAGTTCCATGTCACAGAAGTCGATAGCCAGATCTCGCCGGACTCGTCTGGCTGCAGCCGGTGCCGCGATCGCGCTCTCCGTCGCGGTCGCAGGACCCGGCACCGCTCTGGCGCAGGACAACGAAGCACCGTCCGGTACCTCTGTCGAGCAACAACCGGCGACCGAGTCCACCGCCCCGAGCGACGGCCCCGCCGAGAACGGTGAAGGATCCACCGGTGACGGCGCAGGCGTCGAGGCCGGTAGCGCGATCGGCGCCGAGGGTGAGATCACCGCGCCCAACCCGATTGTGACCGAGGGCGGGGAAGCTGCCCTGCCGGCCCCGTCCGCCCAGCACCCTCTCCCCCACGTGACCGGCGGGATCGTCGTCAATGCCGACGGCAGTGTGACGGTCAACCTCGACATCGTCCCGCAGCTCTCCGACGCTGAGAAGCAGGAACTCATCGACGCCGAGTCGGCAACGAAGGCGGCTGCAGAGGAAGCGTCGGCAGCGCAGGCACGCTACGACGAAGCGGTAGCCAAGGCCGCCGAATCCGACGACGCTGCGGACGCCGCCGAGGTCGAAGCGGCAGCAGCAACACTCGAGGCGAGCAAGGCGAAGCAGGCCGCGGAGACGGCGAAGGTCGACAGCCTCGCCGCTGCCGGCCTTGCTACCGAAGCAAAGGCAACAGCAGCCGCCGCCGACGAGGCAGCCACCGCAGCCCAGGCCGAAGCCGAGGCTGCAGCAGCGGCAGCGGCCACCGCCGACGAGAACGCAACCCAGCTCGAAGCCGAGGCTCAGGCCAGCGGTTCCCCCGAGGCCGTCACGGCAGCCATGCAAGCGCGCGCCGACGCTACGGCGAAGGCCGAGATAGCGGCAACAGCCCAGGCTGATTCCGACGCCGCGGCACAGGCAGCGAGCGAAGCCGCCGACGCACTGCCCGCTGCATTCGCAACACTCAACGCCGCGAAGATCAACAAGGCGGTTCGCGCCGCCGCTGCAACTGCAGCACGTGCACTGTCGGCCTTCGTCGAGGCACAGACCTCCGCGCGGATCGCCGCAGCCGCCGAGGCCACGGCCGGCGAGCTCGAGGCTGCCGCAGCCTCGTCCACCGAAGCTGCAATAGCCGCCACGGCCGCTGCCGAGGAGGCTCGTACCGCAGCAGATGCTGCCGCCACCGAGGCAGCCGAGAAGGCAACGGCAGCAACCGAAGCCGCTGCTGCTGCGACGGCAGCCGGAGCGGAAGCGACACAGGCACAAGCGGATGCGGACGCCGCGGCAACAGCAGCCGCCGACGCCCAGACCGCCGCCGACTCAGCAGCAGCACGAGCCGAGGAACTGACCGCGGCTGCGGACGTGGCTCGGACCGAGGCCGACGCCGCAACAGTGACTGCCGACGGAGCCAAAGCCAGCGCCGAGGCCGCACAGGCCGACGCCGACGCAGCAGCTGGAGCCGAGCAAGAACTGAAGGACAACGCAGCCGAGCTGGCCGCGAGCGGACCGAAGTTCTCGCTCACCATCAATCTCGGTGAGGCCGTTCGCGAGGACGTCGACGTCACCGAGGTCGACGCCAAC
The DNA here is from genome assembly GCF_020889545.1 of Rhodococcus sp. I2R. Taxonomy (NCBI): domain Bacteria; kingdom Bacillati; phylum Actinomycetota; class Actinomycetes; order Mycobacteriales; family Nocardiaceae; genus Rhodococcus; species Rhodococcus sp. I2R. The sequence continues at coordinate 1,030 of NZ_JAHUTG010000044.1, read as the reverse complement.
AACGTCGTCGTGGACGAGACCGGTGTGCAGTTGGTGGGCGTTTCCAACGAGGACGGTTCGTTCACCGTGGTGGACTACTTCACCCAGAACGACGACGGAGTCACCGTCAATGCCGGTGAGCTACCGGCCGTCGATCTCGCGCTCGGAGACTCGGCGACATCGGCAGCGGCCGACAGCGGGTCGAGCAACCTGCCCATGATTCTGCTGGGCGTCGGGGTCGTCGGCGCTGCCGCCGTGGGCACCACGGTGTACCTGCGTCGTCGCAACTCGACAGATGCATCGGCATAGGTTTGCCGTTGCTCTGACGGCGGTCCTGCTGGTATCGGGTTGTGCGAGCGAAGAACCTACACCGGCACCACCGGACCGCTCGGCGGTGGAGTCACGGATCTCCGTGGCCCCACCGCCGGACGTCGTCGTCGCTGCGGCGCAACCGAACTGGATAGAGCTCCGGGCCGCGGACGGAGTGACGTACATGAGCAGCACGATCAACCCCGACGGTCTCTTCCGCGGCGGTGCGAGCGGCCAGGTGCTCGATCCGGTCGACGAGCGGCCCGCATGGTGGACCGAGAGCGGTCTCCCCGGAACCGATGCACAGCAGACTGTGGTGGTCGTCGGACACAACTACTCGCAGCGGGAAGCCCCCTTCCGCGCCCTCGGTGTCGCTCAGCCCGGCGACGCGGTAGTACTCGACACCGCCAACGGAATTCTCACCTACACAGTCGAGTCCGTCGGCCCGCTCCCCAAGGGGTCGCTACTCGGCGAGAACGAGCTACGACGAGCGGTGCCCGGCAGGCTCATTCTCGCCAACTGCGACGTCCGGGACGGCGAGCCGACCGAGGACAACTTCATCGTCGTCGCGCAATTGCAGTAGGCGGCTTCGCGCATGTGCGCGGAAATACATAGCCCTCTATGGGCGGATTCGAGCGGTCGTCGCAACGTGCCTGATCATTGAGGGATGGTTGCGGTGGTTTATCGGTTGTACACCCATGACGTGCGGATGACGTTCTGGTCGTTGCGGAGCTCTGGTCTG
>NZ_JAHUTG010000043.1:0-12753 GCF_020889545.1 Rhodococcus sp. I2R | reverse complement strand
CATCCCGATCACATCATCGAGAACAGCCTCACCACGACCCGCCACCGGCGTACCCACCGCAACATCCGCACTACCCGACACCCGCGACAACAACACCGCCAACGCCGCATGCACCACCATGAAGGTCGTGCTTCCCTGAGCGCGCGCCAGATCGGTGATGCGTGCGTGCAACTCGCCATCGAGCGAAAGAGAGTGCCGGGCTCCACGGCCGGACCACAGGGGCGGACGTGCTCGATCCAGCGGCAACTCCAGGTGGTCCGGCAAGCCCGCCAGCGCTTCCCGCCAGTACTGTTCCTGCATGCTGATCAGCGAGTTCGGGTCCTCGGGCACACCGAGCACTTCCCGCTGCCACAACGTGTAGTCGGCGTACTGCACCCGCAGCGGCGGCCATTTCGGCGACTCCCCTGCAGCTCGCACGGAGTACGCAAGCATGATGTCCCTCGTCAACGGCACCATCGAGAAGCCGTCGGCGGCAATGTGGTGGACCACGATGACGAGCACATGCTCGTTGGCCTCGAGTTCGAACAGGCGGACACGGAAGGGCGGGGCCACTGCAACGTCGAAGGGAGCCGCCACGACAGCCCAGATATGCTCGATCAGCTCGCTTTCGCCAGTTGCGGTTGCGAGCCAGTCGATTTCGGTTTCGTCGACCGGCGATATCTGTTGCGATCCGACGCCGTCGACCTCCGGGTAGCAGGTACGTAGCGAGGCATGACGCGCAACGAGATCACCGACCGCCGAACGCAGGGCGGTGGCGTCGAGTGCACCGGAAAGCCGCACCGCGACGGTGATGTTGTCGACCGAGGACGTCGGTTCGAGTCGATTGAGAAACCACATACGCTGCTGCGCCAACGACAGCGGGATTTGTTCGGGCCATTGTCGGGCGTCGAGCGCAGGCCTCGGCGATGCCTTTCCGTGCGGAGCGCCGTCCAGGGCCGCGGCCCATCGCGCCACGGTCGAGACGTCGAAGAAGTCACGGACAGCTGTCTCGACACCGAAACGTGCGTTCAGACGCGTAACCAGTCGCGTCGCATTGAGAGAATTGCCGCCGAGTTCGAAGAAGTCGTCGGCACGGCCGACTCGGTCGAGACCGAGCACGTCGGCGAACTCTGCAGCCACAGCGATTTCGGTAGCCGACCGAGGCGGGGTGAACTCGGTCCGAGCCTCCGGTGGATCGGGTAGGCCGCCGCGATCCAGCTTCCCCGAGTGACCCAACGGCATCTTCTCCAGCACAAGCAGCGCCGACGGCACCATGTAGGTCGGTAGCGTGCGTCGAAGCTCCGACGTCAGAGTTTCGGTGTCGAGATACGCGCCGTGCACGGGGACGACATAGCCGAGCAATCTGTCATCGCGGAGGATGACAGCACTCTGCGATACCGAGTCCTGTTGACGCAGCAGTGTTTCGATCTCGCCCAGCTCGATGCGCAGTCCGCGCAGCTTGACCTGGAAATCGGAGCGCCCGAGATAGGTCAGGTCGCCGTTGTCGGATCGTCTGACCAAGTCTCCGGTGCGATACATGCGTGTTCCGACCGCGTAGGGATCGGCAACGAACCGCTCGGCCGTCCTGGCCGGTGAGCGTACGTACTCGCGGGCCAACTGGATTCCGGCGATGTACAGCTCGCCGACCGTGTTCGGCGGGACCGGTTCGAGAGCGTGACCGAGCACGTAGAGTTCGGTCCCGTCGACTGCGGTTCCGATGGGAATCGACGAGCCCAGCTCTGCCCCATCGAGTTCGGCGCGGTGATGGGTCACATCGATCGCGGCTTCGGTCGGTCCGTAGAGGTTGTGCAGCTGTGCGTCGGAGTTGGCGGCGAACCGAGCCGTCGTGGCTGCTGTCAGTTCCTCACCGGACGCGAAGACGTACCGCAGGGACGGCAGGCCCCGAGTGTCGGGAGCATCGACGAAGACAGCAAGCATCGAGGGAACGAAATGCACGACGGTGACGCCGGCAGTTCTGATCGACCAGGCGAGGTAACCGGGATCGTGATGGCCGTCCGGTCGCGCGATGAGTAGCCTCGCGCCGACTTGGAGCGGCCAGAAGAACTCCCACACCGACACGTCGAAGGTGAACGGTGTCTTCTGAAGCACGAGATCTGAGTCGCCGAGGCTGTATTGGCGTTGCCGCCATGCGAGATTGGCCTGGACCGCGGAGTGACTCACCGCGACGCCCTTCGGCTTGCCCGTCGATCCCGAGGTGAAGATGACGTAGGCCGTGTTTCCTGGGCGGAGTCGTGTTGCCCGCTCGGTCGGATGGAGTCGGGCGTCGTCGATCTCGTCGTCGATGGCACCGATATCGCGGACGGCAACAGTGCCGGGCAGAACGTCTGCCACACCGGTCTCGGCGTCGGTGAGCACGAGTACGGGATCGGCGACCCCGATGATGTACGCCAGCCGCTCACGCGGGTGATCAGGATCCAAGGGGACGTAGGCACCGCCAGCCTTGATGATGCCGTACATCCCCACCACGAGATTCATCGACCGCCGGAGCGCAAGTGCGACTGTGCGGTCGGGTCCGACGCCCGCGGCGACGAGGTACCGGGCGACACGATTGGCACGTCGGTCAAGTTCCGCGTACGTCAGCCTCTGATCGTCGAATATGAGAGCGACGGCGTCGGGGTTGCGGTCGACACTGGCTTCGAAAGCGTCCACCAGCGTCTCTGGCGACCCGGCTGGGGTGGTCTCGGCCGTGTCGGTGGCGTCGGACAGGACGTCCGCCACGATCCGGTCGAGGGCACCGTCCGCCCCGAGCATCTCGGGAACCAGATCTGCAAGCACGAGCGGGACCAGTGATTCCGGTCCGAGGGCCCCGCCCATGGCCGCATCGAGTTGCTGCAGCAGGGCGTCGAGTTGCCCGTAGGTGACCAGCTGATCGCCGGTTCGAAACGCCACCCGTTCAGGTTCGGATCTGGACACGTCCGCAACAATCCGCGGTAGGTCGTCAACTGTCAGCGCGCGTTCTGTGCCGTCACCGAAAACCATGTGAAACCGTCCTCCCCACTGCGCAGGCTACTGCGAGAAATGCTCCCCTCCAGGGGTGGAGGGGAGCATTTGTGAAAACTCTCGTCTACCGCAGCGCGCTGGAGACGGTCAGATGCCCATCGAACGTGCCAACACAGGCCACGAGTCCTTCAGGTCATCGTCCCAGTAACCCCACGAGTGCGTTCCGGTTGGCCGAAAGTTGTATGTCGCGGGGATGCCCAGCTCGTTGAGCCGATTCTGCATGTTGTGCGCGCAGTAGTTCGTCGCCGCTTCGATGACGCCACCGACGATGACCTGGTTGGCCAGAGTGGGGACGCGGTCGTTGATATCGGGCCCATTCAGATTGTCGTACGGTCCCGGCAGGCCCGTTCCATTGGAGATGTACAGGTCCACACCGCGTAGGCCTTCGGCGTTGACGTACGGATCCTTTTCGACCCACATCGGATCGTCATCGGGACCGTACATGTTGAGAGTGCTACCGCCGCCGTATAGCTCGACGACCTGCTTGACGAATGTCTGCCCGATGGGATCGCTCGTCTGCGCGCAGCCACTGTAAGCGGCGACGCCGCTGTACAGGCCGGGCTTGGAGATGGCCAGCTGGAGAACCGAGGTCCCGGACGAGGACAAACCGGCGAGCGCGTTGACGCCGTTGGTGCCGAGGGCCGCATCGACGAGCGGTGGGATTTCTTCCGTCAGGAAGGTTTCCCACTTGTTCACACCGAGCACCGGGTCTTCCTGACGCCAGTCGGTGTAGTAGGCCCACTTGCCGCCGATCGGCGAGACGACGTTGATGTTCTTGTCGTCGAAGAACTCGTAGGCATCGGTGCGTGCTCGCCACGTGGCGGAGTCCTCGCCGCCACCTGCACCGTTGAGCATGTACAGGGTGGGCCGCGGGACGCTGGTGTCACCCGGGCGAAGCACGTCGAGCGGGATCTCCTCGTCCATGGACGAGGAGTAGACGTACATGGTGAGCTCGCGGTCGTTCTTGACCTCGATCCGGGTGATATTCGAACCGTTCGACGACGTTGCGCCTGCAAGGGGAGCGGCCATGTCCACTACGGGATCGGCGGCAGCGGTCACCGTGACACCTGTGAACGGCACGACGACTGCGACAGACGCGATCGCCAACCCCCTGACGACGGTGGACAACGTGCGTGGCTTCGTTCGACGCATAAGTTCTACTCTCACCATTCTCTGCGGTACCCCATGGTTTGCCGGGACGGCTGGACTCCAGTCACCCGGAGTTACCGTACCTGCCAGTAAGTAATCGACGCAGCCCTACTGCTCGTTACGTCACGTCGCCTTCGGCTGGTGACTGATCGGATGATGTTCGGGCATCGAGAATGTCCGCGATGACCGCAAGCGCGTCCGGCGATGCCATCGACCAGTGCGTGGCATCCACGACGTGGTTGTCCACCGTTCCCGCTACGAATGCGTCCCATCCCGTGGCACCGACCGCGCCCGAGGTGTCATCGAGTCCAGCCGTGAAGTACAGCAGGTCGCCCGCGAACTGGGCCGGCTCGTAACGTTCGATCAGACCTGGGGCGCGGCCGGCCTCGGCGACGACCTGCTCGATTCGCCCCGACGAGACATCCGCCAGCGGGGACGGCAACGCCGAGAGGACCTTGGCTATCGACTCGGTCGACACGTCGGCGGTGTCGTCGACCGAGTCGGGCAGCAGGCCACCGAACAGGTCCGACAGGGTCATCGGAGCTGCGTTCGTGGCTGCCTCCCCGTTCTTCCCGGGAAGGTGGCTGTCCATCATCGCCAGCATCGTCACTGTGCTCCCCATCTGCTGCAACTGAACCGCGATGGAATGCGCCAACACGCCGCCGAGGGACCAGCCAAGTAGTTCGTACGGCCCCTCGGGCTGCACACGTCGGATTTCGTGAACGTACCTCTGTGCCCACGCCTCGATCGACGACGGTGACCAGTCGTCCTCGGTGAAGACCGGCGATTGCAGTGCCGTGATCCCACGATCCGGATCCACCACATTCGCAAGACCTGCGAACGACCAGGAGACTCCCACGATGGGATGTATGCACCAGAGCCGCGGTCCATCGCGCGGCTCGCGAATGCGCAGCACGACATCCAGAGCTGCGTCTGCGCCACCGGCCGCGACTGGCCCGGCCTCGATACGACGGGCCAAGTCGCTGACGGTGGCGTCGGAGAACAACCACAGCAGCGGAACCGAGAAGCCCGCCAGGTCGGACAGCCGTGCGACCACTTGGGTAGCGATCAGTGAATTGCCGCCCAGGTCGAAGAAGTCGTCGTCGAGCCCGACCTGATCGAGGCCCAGCACATCCGCCACAACGCCGGCCACCATCTTTTCGGCCGCGGTCGTCGGGGCGCGAAAGACCTTCGCCTCGAACTCCGGGTCCGGCAACGCCCGCCGATCGAGCTTGCCGTTCACCGTCAACGGCAACGCATCCAACACCACGAATGCGGCAGGAACCATGTACGACGGAAGCCGTTTCGCAACAACATCCTTCAACCGCTCGGCCCCAGCACCGTCTGCGACGACATAGGCCACCAGACGATCACCCAACCGCTCGTCACTACGGGCAATCACCACCGCATCACGCACACCCTCGACCGCACCGAGCACCGCCTCGATCTCACCGAGCTCGATCCGGAACCCCCGCACCTTCACCTGGAAATCCGCACGCCCCACATACTCGAGCACACCATCACCGGCCCACCGCACCAGATCACCGGTGCGATACAACCGCTCACCCCTACCGAACGGATCGGCAACGAAACGATCCGACGTCAAATCCACCCGGCCGTGATACCCCCGCGCCAACTGCACACCCGCCAGATACAACTCACCCACCACACCCTCGGGCACCGGACGAAGACGCGCATCGAGCACATACACACGGCAATTCCACTCCGGCCGACCGATCGGAACCGTCGATCCCACCGGCAACTCGACCCGGGTCGAGGTCACCGACACAGCGGCCTCGGTAGGGCCGTACACATTGTCCAACCGCACATCCCCGCCGTCCAACCGCACATCACTGCCCTGCAGCACCGACTCCGCAGTCGACGCCGGCAACGCCTCACCGATCGCCAGCACCCGGCGCACACTCCCTGGCAGCGACCCACCCGACGCACTCACGAGCGCACCCAGCACCGACGGCACCACATGCAACGTCGTCACCGATTCGCGCTCGATGACCTCGACCAGATACGCGGGATCGCGGTGCCCCTCGGCCGCCGCAATCACCAGACGCCCACCGGTAGTGGCCCACGACCACAACTCCCACACCGACAAATCGAACGTCGCAGCCGTCTTGAGCAACGACACATCCGAGCTGTCGAGACCATATTCCGAACGTTTCCACTCGAGCTGGTTCACCACCGCCCGATGCGAGACGCTCACGCCCTTCGGGCGACCCGTCGACCCGGAGGTGAAGATCACGTAGGCAGCGTTGTCCGGACGCAGCAGCCCGACCCGATCGGAATCCGACAACGCAGCGCTCGAATACGACGCCAGGTCCAGCGCCTCGACATCGACCACGTGCGCCCCGGTCTCGGGTAGATCCACACTCGAGTCACGACCGTCGATCAACACCACAACCGGCTGCGCCGACTCGAGAATGTAGCCGGTCCGCTCTGCAGGCTGATCAGGATCGACCGGCACGTACGCACCACCGGCCATGACGACCGCGTACATCGCAGTCACCATCGACTCCGAACGCCGCATCGCTACGGCCACCAGAGATTCCGGACCCACCCCCAACGAAACCAGATGCCGGGCAAGCCGATTCACACGAGACCCGAACTCGGCATACGTCCACGAATCCGACCCGAACGTCAACGCAACGGCCTGCGGCGACGCCACGACGGAGGCGTAGAACAACGACACCAACGTCGACGCGGTATCCACCGCTCGCTCGGTCTCGTTCCACGACCGGACGACCCGCTCCCGCTCGCCCTCATCCATGATCTCGACATCTCCGACAGCAAGCCCCGGATCATCGGCCACCGCACCGACAAACGCAACCAACCGGTCCACGATCTTGCGCGCCGAAGACTCGTCGAACAACGCGCGGGAGTATTTCAGCGTCCCGCCGATGCCCGTGGGGTCACCGTTGTCGTCGTACTGATCCGAGACGATCAGATGGAGATCGAACTGCGCCACCTCGGCGTCGGCGTCGACGGCGGAGACAGCGAGACCTGGCAGTTCGAACTCGAACGTGTCGAGATTCTGAAACGACAATCCCACCTGGAACAGGGGGTGACGGGCGGTGGACCGAGCGGGATTGAGCACCTCCACCAGACGCTCGAACGGCACATCTGCGTGGGCGAGGGCACGCACGTCGGCCTCACGTACCTCAGCTACCAACTCCTGGTAACTCACCGCTGGATCGACTTCGGTGCGGAAAACGAGCGTGTTGGCGAACATGCCGATCAGATCGTCAAGCGCTGCTTCACCGCGGCCCGCGATGGGCGAACCCACCGCGACGTCGGAAGATCCGGACAACCGAGTTAACACCGCCGCCCACGCTGCATGCACAGCCATGAACAGCGTCGCGTTCTTCGCGCGCGCCAGGGACGCGAGCGCAGCCTGCACGTCGGCGTCGATGCTGAAGTCGACCCTGCCTCCGTCGAAGGACTGAATCGCTGGACGCGGCCGGTCGGTGGGCAGAGCGATCTGATCGGGCAACCCCGCCAACTCGGACTTCCAGAACGACAATTGCTGATATGCAACGGAACTGGGGTCGTCCTCGCGTCCGAGGACTCGACGCTGCCAGAGCGCGAAATCGGCGTACTGAACCTCGAGCGGTGACCACTGAGGCGCGGCGCCTGCGACTCTCGCCGAGTAGGCAACCATGAGATCTCGCGTCAGCGGTGCCATCGATCCGCCATCGGCCGAGATGTGCTGCACCACGAAGGCCAGCACGTAATCCGACTCCGAGAGCCGGTACAACCGAACCCTTATAGGCACTTCGGTGGTGACATCGAACGACGTGTTCGCCAGCGCACTCACCTCGGCGACGATCCGGTCTTCGGTCACGTCGACCACCTCGACGTCGGCAACGTTCTCGGAGGAGAGGATGCGCTGGATCGGTCCGTCGCCGTCGAGCGGATACACCGTTCGCAGAGGTTCGTGGCGTGCAACCACGTCACCTACCGCGGCCCGCAGCGCAGCGACGTCCAGACCGCCGGACAACCGGATCGCCACCGGAATGTTGTACGCGGCCGACTCCATGTCGAAGCGGTTGAGGAACCACATGCGCTGCTGTGCCAGCGACAACGGGATCCTGGCGGGTCGCGGATCGTCGCCGAGAACGATGCGTCGCTGTCCACCGACCTTCTTTGCCGCCGCCACGGCCAGTCCACCGACCGTCGAATCCTCGAACACCTCGCGTGCTCCGAAATTGACGTCCAGCGATGCCCCGATCCGAGCGGCCAGACGCGTCGCCGAGAGCGAATTGCCGCCCAGCTCGAAGAAGTCGTCGTCCAGGCCGACCTTCTCGACGCCGAGGATCTCGGTGAACACCGAAGCGACCGCGATATCGGCCTCGGTCTCGGGCGCGCGGTATTCGCGCGCCGCGAACACCGGTTCCGGTAACCGGTCTCGATCGAGCTTGCCCGCGGGTGTGAGCGGAATATCGTCGATGATCATGATCGACGAAGGGATCATGTGCTTGGGCAGTTTCGCGCCGACGAACGACACCAGTTCCGCGGCATCCACCGAATCTCCGAGTACCGGCCGCACGTACGCCACCAAGGACATGTCCTGGCCGGCTGCAGGTTGACCGACGGCGGCTTGGTTGGCTGCCGGGTGGCCGACGGTGACGGCGAACTGCACAGACGGATGTGCCGCGAGCGCGGTGTCGATCTCGCCTAGTTCGATGCGGAATCCACGAACCTTGACCTGAAAGTCGTTGCGGGCGACGAACTGCAGAGCGCCCGCCGAGTTCCGGCGAACGATGTCACCCGTTCGGTACATTCTGGCGGGTGTGTCGGCGGCGAACGGGTCGGCCACGAACCGGTCCGATGTCAGAGCCGGATTGGAACGGTATCCCCGGGCGATTCCGTGACCGGCGAGATACAGCTCGCCGGCGACACCCCCCGGCACCGGACGCAACCGTCCGTCCAGGATGTGAGCCGTCGTCCCGGAAATGGCATCGCCGATCGAGATCGGATCCCCGGGAGAGAGCACACCAGAAATATTGCTGACGACCGTCGATTCGGTGGGACCGTACGCGTTGAAGAATCGGCGGTCGCGGCCCCAGGTGTCGAGCAGTTCGGGTGGGCAGGCCTCACCGCCGACCACTACTACGGCGAGAGCGTCCAGTCCGGCTGGAGCCACCGAGGCCAAGGCGGCCGGAGTGACGAAGGCGTGGGTGATCGACTCACGCCGCAGGAACTCGGCCAGTTCGTCACCGCCGTAGATGTCGGTCGGCGTAATGACCATCGTCGAACCCGCAACAACGGCGAGCAACAACTCCAGAATCGACGCGTCGAAACTCGGAGACGCGAAAGCCAACGTGCGCGAGGACGATGTCGGACCGTAGCGGTCCAGTTGCTCGGCGGCCAGGTCGGCCAAGCCTGTGTGGGTGACGACAACCCCCTTGGGCCGTCCGGTCGAGCCCGATGTGTAGATGATGTACGCCGGGTTCTCGGCCCGCAGAGGTCGCACTCGGTCGTAGACCGAGATCTTCTCGTCCGACTCGGCAGCGATCGCGGCCTCGAAATCCGCCTCGCCGAGAATCGACCAGGAACACGTGTCGGGCAGGCCGCCGCGATGGGCCGAGGTGGTCAGACCGTTCCTCGCACCGGAGTCCGAGAGCATGTGCTGGACGCGATCGACGGGATACGTGGGGTCCACCGGCACGAATGCCGCGCCGGTTTTCGTGATCGACCACAACGCGAGAACGGACTCCATCGATCGCGTGATCCCCACCGCAACGACGTCTTCCGGTCCGATTCCTCGTCCGATGAGCACCCGCGCGATCCTCGACGATCGACTGTCGAGCTCGGCGTACGAGAGCGCTCGGCCGTCGAACGAGACCGCGTCCCTGTCCGGGTCGATTTCGACTGCCGCACCGAGAATCTGGGGCAGCAGAGCAGTGGCGCGCCTACGACGAGGACGGCGGGGACGCGCTCGTCGGGCGCCCCCGTCTTCGCGGCCTTCGGTCGTTCGATCGCCGCTCATGCGACTCGATCCATGTGGTGCATGCCTGTATTATCTCCCGCGTCGTTTTCTGCAGTGTCGTTTTCTGCAGTGTCCAGGCGTACCTCGCTGCGCTCCCGCGTCATCGGGTCTCTCCGCCCTGCCCGAGAGCACCTTCGTTCACCAGCACCGAGACCCCGTCTACCTCCAATTGCTGTTCGCCGCCGTCCATTTCGGTGACGACGACTGCGATCAGGTCCTCGAATTGTTCAGAGGCCAACGCCTCGGCCACAGCAGTCGGCACGAATGCGTGGGTGACCCATTCGTCGAGCAGGGTCCCGAGTAGTTCGCCCTGTTCGTCCCGAGTCGGCACCACCCACACGGCCCCTGCCACCATCGCGCCGAGGAGCGCAGTGATCTGCCATACCTCACCTGCGGCAGGTTCGGCCGTGAGGCGGGACTCGAATGTCACGTCGAAGCGACGGCCGGAGTCGATCAGATCCGCCACGAGCTTCGCCTGCGTGTGCTCGACCACGCTGTGGTCGTCGAGGACCACCACAGCCGCGTCATCGATTCCGAGCAACCGCGTTCGCGACGAGTACGCGATGGGCCGCGGTGAACCGGAACCGAGTGCATCGACCGTCGCTGGGTCGTCGAGCGCGATGGTTTCGGTACCGGTACCGGTACTCCCGACGACCGCGCCGGCACCCGAGATTCGAATGCGGTCGGCCAGTGAGGTCGACTTGTCGGCGACGACGATCGCGGCCCCGGAAAGCAGCACGGCGAGCACGGCCACAGCCCAGTCTACGGACGGTTCGAGGTCGACGACCACACGATCACCGGGTCCGATTCCTCGGGCGATCAGCAACCGTGCAAGACGAGACGAGCGTCCCTCGAGGTCCAGGTACGTCACCTCCTCACCGTCGTGAGCAATTGCGGGCGCCTCGGGATCGAGTTCGACGACCGCACCGAACACCTGCGGCACCGATCTGTCCGGCACCGGCGTCACGGCGCCGGAGCCGCCGTTGGACGATCCACCGGACTCACTTCGTGCCCGTTCGCTCGCGGACATGATGTCGACATCGCCGACGACGACGTACGGCTCTTCGGCGACGGCCCGCAGGATACGCGTGAACCTGTCGGCAAAGGAACGTGCGGTGTCCTCGTCGAACAGATCGGTCGCGTACAGCAACGACCCGAACAGCCCTGCCGCAGAGCCTTCTTCACTCGTGCGCGGTTCGATCGTGAACTGAAGATCGAACTTCGCGGCGAGCTCTCCGGTGTCGAGCCCCTCGACCGTCAATCCCGGGAGATCCAATGTGACCCGTTCGAGGTTCTGGAAGGACAGCGCAACCTGGAAGATGGGGTGGCGCCCCTGCGACCGGCTGGGCACGACGGCGTCGACGATGCTCTCGAACGGAACGTCCGCGTTGCCGAACGCACCGAGATCTGCGGTGCGTACGTCATCGACCAAACCGGAGAACGTCCCACCCAACTCGACCCGAGTCCGAAGGGGAAGTGTGTTGACGAACATCCCGACCACATCGTCGAGTTCGGCGGCCCCCCTGCCCGCGATGGGCGTGCCCACGACGATGTCGCTGCTGCCGCTGAGGCGTCCGAGCAACATGGCCAACGCGGCGTGAACCAGCATGAACAGCGAGGTACCTCGCTCACGCGAGAACGCGACCAACTTGGCGTGAGATTCGGGATCCAATTCGAAATCGACCGATCGGCCCTGCATCGACTGTGTTGGCGGACGAGGACGATCGGTCGGGAGATCGACGGCGTCAGGAATGCCTGCCAGTGTCTCGGACCAATACTCGAGCTGTTGTGCGGCCACCGACCCTGGTTGGTCGGTCGACCCGACGACACGGTGTTGCCAGAGCGCGAAATCCGCGTACTGGACCGGTAAGTCTGCCCATTCGGGTGCAGTGCCCGAATGCCGTGCCGCGTAGGCGATCATCACGTCCCGCGCCAGAGGCGGGATGGATGCGCCGTCGGCGGAGATGTGGTGAATCACGAGGGCGAGCACGTGATCCGTCGGCGTCAGCCGGACGAGGGACACCCGAACCGGTACCGCTGCCGCGACGTCGAAGCCTCCGAGCACCACCTCGGCGATTGCTCGGCGCACATCGGTCTCGGCTTCGGCCGACTCGGGTGTCAGATCGAACGACACTTCTTCGGGCGAGAGAATTCGCTGCTGCGGGCCGTCCGCGTCGGAAGGGTAGATCGTGCGCAGCGATTCGTGTCGGGCGACGACATCGGACACAGCCGCCTGCAGCGCCGCGATATCGAGTTCACCGGTCAGCCGCACCGCCAACGGGATGTTGTAGGCGCCCGACTCCGGGTCGAGGTGGTTGAGCACCCACATGCGCTGCTGGGCGAGCGAGAGCGGGATCCGGTCGGGACGCGTCTCGGCGACCAACGCCGGTCGACCACCGGTACCGGCAAGTGCGGCAACAGCGTTCGCGAAAGTCTCGACTGTGGTCGCGTCGAACAGAGCACGCACAGGCACCGACGCGTCCAGGGCGGCACCGATGCGTGAGACGACCTGCGTAGCAATCAGCGAATTACCACCAAGAGCGAAGAAATCATCATCCAATCCCACACCCGAAACCCCGAGAACATCAGCAAACACCCCC
>NZ_JAHUTG010000042.1:0-18308 GCF_020889545.1 Rhodococcus sp. I2R | reverse complement strand
AGGTGGCCGTCCTGGCGAGCGCATCACCGCTCGCCCGGTCAATGCTGCGGCCCAATCCGGCACTCGTCCCATCAAAACCCCTTTTCCCCTTGGGGTGTTGCGTCGACCGCTTGAACCTGGTCAATATACCGCTGTGATGATGAAGCAGGCGTGCGAACGCTACGGGTTGCGGCGTTCGATGGGCGAAACGGGCATATGCTGGGACAACGTCGGCGCGGAGAGTCTGTGGTCGACGTTCAAACACGAGTACTACTACCGGCACGCTTTCGCGTATGCCACTGAACTGGTTGCTGCAGTTGACAACTGGATGAATCTCTACAACACTCGTCGTAGGCACTCCACGATCGGGATGCTCAGCCCCACCAACTACGAACAGTCATTGACCGCGCCCATCATGGCCGCGTAAACACTGTCCACTTTTCGGGGTGAACCTCATGCGACACAGCGTGGTCTGTACAAGCGAGGCAAAATGTCCGAAGAGAGGACACGAGAGCTCGAGGCGTTTTCTGGTTGGGTGTGGGACATCCGCGAGGTCACCTGGACTCGGAACTACCAGGCATTGAAGGCGTTCGCCGAGCGAGTGGGCCGTGCTCAGCCGTCGCCGCGGTTGATCGAAGACGGTGTGAAGCTCGGGCAGTGGGTGGTTGTACAGCGCACCAACCGCGACGAAATGTCTGCGGAGCGGGTCCAACTCCTCGAGGCACTGCCGGAATGGTCGTGGACGCCACAGGCCGACAAGTGGGACCGCGGCTACAAGTTTCTTACGGACTTCGTCGCGCGAGAAGGTCATGCGCGCGTCCCTAACGCTCATGTGGAGAACGACTTTCCTCTTGGAACATGGGTCACCGTCCAGCGGAAGAATCGAGATGACCTACCCGAAGACGACCGGGAGCGTCTGCAATCGCTGCCTGGTTGGGTGTGGGACGCACGAGCCGCGATGTGGCAGCAGAAGCTGGAACTACTCAATCAGTACCAACGCCGAGAAGGACATGTTCTCGTTCCGCAAGGCTTCAAGGAAGATGGGGTGAACATCGGCAGCTGGGTTCGAGAACAACGGGCCAACCGCGCCAACATTACGCAGGAACGCCGGGACCTGTTGGTAGCGGTACCAGGATGGTCGTGGGACCCGTACACGGACGCTTGGGAGCGGGCGTACGCCGCGCTTGTGTCTTTCGCCGAACAACAGGGACACACGAGGGTCGCTCGCGGCTTTGTCGCCGACGGTGTCAATCTCGGTGGATGGATCGGGGAGCAACGAAGCAACCGCGCCACGATGGCAGAGGAGAGGCGGCTGCGTCTCGAGGCGCTTCATGGCTGGAGCTGGAACGCCCTCAACGATTCATGGACGCAACACCTGGAGCTGCTGCGCTCCTACGCACGACGAGAGGGTCACACCAACGTTCCGGTCGACTTCGTCGAGGGCGGCCTGAAGGTCGGTCAGTGGGCCAGGCTCCGTCGACGCGAGCACACAAGACTCGACGCTGAAAGACAATCGCAGTTGGAAGCCAGCCCCGGTTGGTTCTGGGGTACCAAGAACGACTATGTCTGGAACCAAAAATTCGAGATGCTAAACCAGTACGTCGCTCGGGAAGGCCACATCAAGCCCCCGGACCGGCACATAGAACAAGGCGTCAAGCTCGGCCTGTGGGTTCGGGAGCAGTGGCGTGGGAAGGCAAACATGAAAGCCGAGCGATCAGCAACACTGGAGTCCCTACCAGGCTGGAACTGGGGCGATGGTTAACCTTCGTCGATCGTGGATCGGCGTGTGTCCAGTCCCAACTACAACGAATGCAATTGAATCGATCCGGGCAGGCGCGCCGATCGCGCCCAGGTAGACCTGCCAGCAGAACCACCACCAGGGAAGAAATCCTAGATGCTCGCCGAAGAAGTCTCCGACCGCGACTATTGGGAAACACGCGTCACCCTTCACCGAGCGATTGACGGCGGCGTAGACATTCTCCGCGCCTTCTCATGCGACATTGAGCTCGACACAGTCGACGAAGACGCAAGTGCCTATCTCAGCGGCTGGATCGGCTGGAACGTCGCCGCCGAAGACATCGCCGACGCGGCCGACGCTATCAGCACGGACGCCTCAGGACTCGGAGTCGTTGCAGCAGAGATTCGCGACTCCTATCCCGACCACTGGATTGACTCAGTGCTGTTGATCGACAGAATATTCCTCCATGAATCGATGCGAGGGAAACGCCTCACGCGATTACTCGTCGAAGAGGTGGTTGCCTTCTTTCGCCTCGACCCTCACTCGACCGCCATCACGCTTCAACCCGAGCCGCAAGCAAAATCCGGCGGACCGTTACCGGACGGAGCAGAACGAGATCTTGCTCTGGCTAGGCTGCAATACGCATACATGTCCAGCGGGCTCGCGCCCTGGAACGGCTCGCCGATATGGTGGCGACCTTTTCCACCTTACGATCTGGAGGGTCTCCAATAGTCGTCGTACCTGCAACCAACGCAGTCCGAGTTGGCACGATGAAGTCGGCCGGCGGAACGCCGCGATAACGCTGTCCGAGTTGCCTCCACTTCGATGGCCAAGCCTGCCGTCCTTGCTCTGACAGCAACTGTACTTCCAGTGTCAGACCGGGCTGCTCCCTAGACGGCACCGAAATGCTCGTGGCACCAGGCACCCTGGACCGGCTGCGGGTCGGGTCGCTGAGACGGGCTAACGACGTGACGGGGTTGGAGTATGCCAGTATCAGCCGATGGCACAGATGGATTGGGCGAACGTTCTTGACTTCAAGACTGCCGCCAAGAACGTGCGCGGAGAGTTCTTCGGGGATTGGTACCACGATCCATGGGAGTGGCCCGAGATTGACTTTCTCCTTGCGTCCCCCAAGCGACTCGGCAACCACATCGACAGCACACATAAACAGAGTCCGGCGTTAATCGACGTACCAAAAGAAAACTGGGGGGCTCGACCAGCTGTCGTGCTCCCCATCGAAGACCGATTGACCTATCAGGCGCTGGTCGATGCGGTGAGTGTCGACCTGATCGGGGGGCTGCACGAGAGTGCATACGGCTGGCGCCTGAAGCCGGACCATCCTCAAAAAGGGGACTACTCACACAATGATCTGCAGTGGAAGCAATACCGCTCGCACCTCGGCGATGCGAGCCGCAACTTTGAAGCCGGTCTGCGCACTGACCTCGTGTCGTGTTTCGCAAGCATCCCTCTCGACAGGCTTCAGACGTCGCTGGAGGATACGCTGAAGAAGAACCACATACAGACTGCGCTACTCGCATTCGTCGAACGAATGTACAAAACCTCCGGACGCACCGGGCTACCACAGCGCTCGCTTGCGTCAGCGGTTATCGCCAATATGTACATGAAGTCACTCGACGACGTGCTTGAGCATCACGCCTCCACCGTTCCCCACCTGACCATATTCGGCAAAGCGGCTCGACGTCCCCGACGAAGCTGGACCCGATGGATGGACGACGTGTGGCTCTTCGGAGACGAAGCTGGAGACATGCGGCGAGCACAGATCGAACTACAGCAGGCAGCGAGCGATATAGGAATGCATATCAACGCCGCGAAGACAGACGTTTTCGAGGGGGATGAAGTTTCCGAGCATGCACTAGAGATTGAACACAGTGCCGTGGATGACGCTATCCTCAAGAAAGAAACGAAGCCCTTGGAAGAACTAGTCGACCGCCTACTCGACGACCCGACTCGTGCATCAAGAACCAGCCTGAAGTTCGTCGCGAATCGTATGCGTAGTCACGCAATCTCATACCGGCTCGCAGAGTTTTCACATCTAGCAGAGCGTATGCCACACGCCGCTGATGCCTTGGCACCGATGTTCAAAATGGTATTCTCGCAGGACCATCTTGAGGACTGGTTTCTCAACTATGCAAGCAGCCCGTGGGCATCGTTTGACTGGTCGATCGCTCACTATCTTCGCATGTTTCCAAGCGAAAAGAATCCCGGTTCTAAACTCGTCGACTTTGTAGCAGAGCGGTCGGCGGATGCGCGCACCCCAATAGTGCTCCTCTCGATTTGCCTTCAGCGACTTGCCGCTTGGGACGCTGACAAAGCAAGGGGCGTTCTTACATCCATCGAGCGCCAGATATCCCATCCCCAGAACAGGAGAATACTTGCTTTGGCTGGAAATCAGGCAGGAATTGAGCGCCACAAGGTCAGAAAGTGGCTATCCAGTCACGACGAGAATCGTGTGACCCTAGAAATGCTTGAGCACGCAAATTTCGGGAAACCGAAGGTGTCTAGCTACTACACAGCGTGACACGTCTTCAGCTTGACCAACTGACGGTCAACGAATCAGGGACGCCGCGCTGTCGGTGCAGTGGTGTAGTAACGACGCATGACTACCCTCGATTCGACCGACGATCAGAGATCAGAGCCGTTCGAGAAAGCCTGGCATGCGTTGGATTCAGCGCGCCAGCTTCGTCATGACATCGCGACGCACTGGAACGAGGTGGACATCGACAGCGCACTGTGCTGCCAGATCTATCTCGACGAACAAGGCCTCGGCGAGCTTCGACTGTCGGTCGAGTGGCCGACGCAGGCCGACGCCATCCAACAGAGTGGCCGAGACTTCATTGCTGCAGTCCAGGACAGCCTGAACGCAGCAATCCAGGCCACCGAGAGACTGACTTCGGGCATCACACCCACGCCTGATCGACCGATCCAATTCCCGCTTTGTTCAACCCCATCCGAGTTCACCGAGCTCCACCACTCCGGCGCGTTGGATGGTCTCCGACCCGACCACCTGCAGCTCGTCGCACTGTTTCAGCCCTACGCAATCGAAGCAGAAACTCCCACTCAAATCTCAATGCTGCGGTCAGCAATGGGTCTGTTGAAGGATGTCGCCAACCTGGACCCAGACGCGAAGGTTTTTGGAATATGGGCGCACTCGGTTCAGCCGACCGTGGTGGTGGACTCACCGCACAAGATTGTCGAACTAGTTGCCGCGTCGCCCACACTCGTCCAGACATCAGCCCCGATCGCGCGGTTCCGGGTAGAACCCACCGAAGGCGCGCGAGGCCTGCGCGGCCGGCCGGGCGTCGCCCTCGACATCGCGTTCGCGCTACCTCCATGGCCTGGCAACCCAGACAAAGACACGGTCGGCCGCCGATGTGCCTCACTTCTTAAAGTTGCAGCCGAAATTGTTCGCGGCTTCGAGCGCTCGGTTGGTCTGCGCGAGCCGCCCAACCGCCCGGACCTCGACTTGGACGTAGACAATTTGACTACCGAAGACGACAACGACCCTGGCAGGTGGGCACCGGTCGATCACTCGAATTACCCAGACCTCGAACCCCAGCTCGCTCAGTCCGAACTCGGCCTTGCTGTCTATCGGGATGACGACGACAACATGGTCATGCTGGTCCACACTGAAAACGGCGTGTTCGGGCGGACGATTCCACACGCCCGAGTCCTCGAGCCAGCAGTGCTTCGAGGTCCTGCAGCCGAGAACGCGACCCTCGCCGCTGCGGCACAGTGGGGGCTCCCCGATTTCGTGTTGCCACCCAAGAAGATCGCTAAAGGCACAGCATCCCGTGAGCTCGGCGACGGTACAGTCATCTTCGGAAATCGAGCACTTGCTATCCAGGTGAAGTCCCGCGACGTACCCACCGACGCAAACCCTGCTCGCGAACTGAACTGGATTGCCAAGAACGCCGCGAAGGGCGCGCGCCAAGCCGCAGGCACAGTACGAACCCTGACCGCCACACCCAAGACCCTTCCCAACGCCCGGGGACGCTCGATACAAGTCGACGCCGCGGCATACGCATGGGTTGGTGTCGTAATAATCGATCACGACCAGCCGCCCGAGCACATCTCCACCGTCTCATCGCCGCCGTCGCTTGCAGTAGTAGCTCTTCTACGGCGTGAGTGGGAATTCCTCTTCGACCAGATGAGGTCGATCACCGCCGTCGGCGCATACATTCACCGAATAAAAGACGACGAAGTCGCACCGGGTGAACATGTGCCACACTATTTCGAGCTCGCGAATGCCGACCTCGAAGCAACTCGGAACGCAGATACCGACCACAACTATCCAGCACAAGCCCAACGTATTTCGTACCCCCTCTTGCCGAGGGAGCCAGCATCGAGCATCGACACCGCAGGGGCAGCGCTGTATCGCCAGCTGCTTGAGGACGTCGCTAAGTCGTCCTGGGATCGTCCCGAACTCGACCGCTTGAACGTGCTGCACATGCTCGATCAGCATCCCGTACTCGAGCGGGCCGCGATCGGCCGACGACTGCTCGACCAGCTCCGAATCGCTCGAGACGCCCTCAATGGTGAGACGCGGTTTGAGGCTCGCCGTTACTGGCTGGGAGACAATCACTTACAGTTGGCCTTCAGCGTGCTGAACCATCTCAGCGGACACCATCAAGCAGTCTTCCGTGGGTGGGCGACGCTCCGCCACCACGAATGGATCTCCGGGCGTCCCGCCGAAACAGTTGATTCTTGCCGGACGGTCGCGGTTCTTCTCACTCCCAGGCACGATGGCCTTCGCCCATGGGACACAACAATGTACGTACTCTTCGGCAAAATCGATGTTGACGAAGAAGAACTGGACTCATACCGTCGAATATTCGGCAGCACAGCTTAATTCGCTCGCAGACTGCCTGCGTTGCGGGCCTTTACCGCAAGACTGTTTCATGCGACTGCAGGACTAACTTGTCGCCAGCGCCTGCCATGCCCGGGCCACAAGGTTTGCCGCTTCGCGCGCTGTCACGGTCAGCCGCGTCTGCCCCGACAACTGACTCTCCCAATCGGATTCGGTCGGTATGTCCGCGAACTGCCACTGCCCTGGCAGCTTGTTCGTCGGCCCGAACCTTTGATACAAATCGGCCACGTCCGGCTCGAATGCGCCAATCCGATTGAGTGCCCACAAGTCCCACAGATCACGCGATGCCCGCCGATCACACCAGGTCACCGCCTTACCCGCAACGAACGCGGGCCGCGTGGGCACCGTCAACTCAGCTCCGAGTGCATCCTCGTACCGCTGTTCGAGCTGCCGGTTCTCCAGAGGCCACGTTGGGCGACCTTCCGCCGACAGCAACTGCACCTTGACCGCCAGTCCGGACTGCGACCTCAACACTGCACCGAGATGCTCGGGCACCTCGCTGATCGCCGGATCCCACACCAGTCGCCCGTGGCTGCGCATGATTGCGCGCGGGAGAGCGCGGTCGAGATCACGAGCGACATCGGATCTCGAACCAACCGCAATCAGATCGATGTCCTCACTGAGACGACCATCGACCAAATGGGTTCGAGCCAAGGCTGTTCCGCCGATGAATACAATCCGATCCGCGAAGTGCGCACTCAGATAGCCGAGCAGGTGCGAGATCAGGTGATCCCGCTCGACCTGTGCACGCGCGACACCGAATTGCGCGGCCACCGAGGCCAACTCGTCTGCATTCACCCTCGCTCCCGCAACCGATCCTGCATCCGCGTCAAAGTCGTTCGCATCTTCTGAGCCTCGGCGATCTCGGCTAACACCTTCGGATCGCACTTCCGATACAACTGCTCCACCGCCGGCCACACCTCCCCCTCGGCATCACCGAGCCCCGGACGCTTCACCAGATCCATCACCGTCTGCTCCGCGGTAGTCACTAGCACCGGCCCCAACTCGGTATCGATGCGCTCCGCATCCAGACGTGCTGTGTCGCGCACGACGAACCGAACCAGTGCCAGCCGATCCGCCAACCGAATCGGATCGTGCCGCGTCGGCACAGCCACCACAGCAGTCGCCAACGCCCGCGGAATCGCCCCGTGCAACCGGGCCGCGCTGACACCCATCACGACGGCATCGTCGGGGCCGTACGCCGCGACAGCGATACCGGCCGCCGCTGCCTCCAATCCAGGCATCCACTCGGTCCCGACCCGATCGTCTGGCACAGCCACGTAGAAGCCTGTCGCCACCCTATGCAGCAGACCCAAGTCCATCAGGCGCGCAAGCTCGGCCCGCGGGTGCGCGTACACCTGGGCCGCCGTCGCGGCCCGCACCATCCGCATCGGAAGCCGCGCAAACTCCGGAGGTAACCCGGTGTGACGGCGTCGCACATTGCTCGCAGTCACAGTCACCTCCATCGAGTATCGAATACGTAGGCTCCAAGCCTACAGAACCGACACTCATTCCAACACCGCAATCCCGGCCTAGCCGCTCCCGCCCGGTCCACAAAAATCCACCTATATCCACACGAATGCTCACTGATGAGTTAGCGATGAGTTGTGACATTCTGTGACATCAAACGCCGAATCGAGCCGCCGAACCGGCAAATCCCCAGGTCACAATCGACCCATAAACCCAGGTGGACGAACCGGGCTCACTCGCGAAACGAGCGGCCACAACAGGCCAAAAAGAGACGGCCCCACCCATTTTCGCTGGTCAGAGCCGTCTCGTGGAGCCTCCTAACGGGATTGAACCGTTGACCGCTCGCTTACAAGTATGTTGCGAGACAACCAGATACGTCCGCATGGAACCACCATGGAGCTGCTGACCTGCATCGACCGTCCAAGCGGGACCATCCGAATCCACTCTCGTAGGTACCAACATGTGACACGCTCGTGACACCGAGACCCAACTCCACCCAAATACGGTAGTTGTAAACCGACGTTGTACAACACATCCGACACCTCGGCCCACTGGCTCGAACGAACATCAGTATTCTTTGGACCGACAAACACCCGGTCGTTCGCGCAGTCCCGTTGTGGTTGGTTTCGGTCTTGCCTGGCGTGAGGGCGAACGGTTGACTCGCGGCCCCGACGGGAAAGCGGCTCATCCCAATCGGGGGTGTAGGAGTTGGGGTCTGAATCCGCCGGTCTCGAGCAGGCTTCGGGCGATGTAGTTGGTCAGGTTGCGGAACCCGAGTGCGGAGCCGCGCAGGTGTTCGAGCCGTCCGTTGAGCGCCTCGGTCGGCCCGTTGCTGGTGCCGGGTCGTTCGAAGTAGGCGAGCACGTCGGCGGCTCGCTTCTTCAGGGTCCGGCCCAGGGTGGTGAGCTCGGTGAGCACCTTGGGGACGCCGGCGCTGAGGTCGGTGATCAGCTTCTCCATGAGCTCGCGGCCACGTTGCCGGTCCTCGTGGCGATAGGCGGCGATCTTGCGCTGGTAGACACCCCAGGTCGCCTCGACCTCGACGTGAGCGTCATCAACGAACAGCGCGCGTAGCCTGTCGCTCTGCTTGTCGGTAAGCAGGTCCGCGCCGGTGTGCAGCGTGCGCCGCGACTTGTAGAGCG
Source organism: Rhodococcus sp. I2R (assembly GCF_020889545.1). NCBI lineage: Bacteria > Bacillati > Actinomycetota > Actinomycetes > Mycobacteriales > Nocardiaceae > Rhodococcus > Rhodococcus sp. I2R. The sequence continues at coordinate 9,091 of NZ_JAHUTG010000042.1, read as the reverse complement.
GGTCGTCCCTGAACCCAAGGTGCCCGTGGATCGCGAGTTGGACCCGGTGCCGACACCTGTCGAGGGCGTCACCGGCCAGGCGCACGACGTGGAAGGGATCCATCACCGTGACCGCGTCCGGGATCTCCTCCGCAGCGGCGGTCTTGAACCCGGTGAAGCCGTCCATCGCGACCACCTCGACCGCGTCACGGAAGGCGTCGTCGCGGCCGACCCACACCCTCATCTGGGAAGAGCCCTGAGAGACGTCTTCGACGACGACGGGACCGGCGAGGAGCAAGGCGCGGTGAGCTAAAGAATGGAGCTTGCTCGGCTTCGACGCCGCCGCGAGCTCCGGTGAAACTCCGGTAGAACGGTCGGTACTGGTCGGTCGTCGTCGGTCACCACCGGATGGCAGCGTCCCCCACGCTCGGCGTTTGTGCAGGTCAGCGGCTCGTTCACCCAGTGGGCGCATCAAGCGATAGACGCAGAGCCGACGTGATTAGGTCGTCGGTTCGGTTCTGGTGGTCGCGCGATGCGCTGGCCTCACGGCTCTGCCCGACACCGACGTCGCTCTCCTCTGCGACGGACCCCTCGCCGGCTGAGCGCTCGCGGCCGGCATCCTGTCCGTGTGCCGAAAGGCCTCGCTCCGCTCGGCAACGCAGCGTGGCGTTGTGTCGCGACCTGGACGTGCGAGGTGTCAACGGTGCGTCGGCGCAACGATCGTTGTGTGCGCAGCGAGATGCTCCATGCCGCACGCGCGGCGCGCACGAACGCAACGCCCCGGAACGCCAACGACCCGTCATCGCTGCGACGCGCAACGCGTCTCCCGTCACGGCAACGGATCGCAACCACGACCCCGCCCACGGCGCCTCGCGGGACGGAGGGCAAGTTGACACAGTTGCGCTGCCATGGAGCCGCGCTGGCTCTCTCGATGACCACCGGTGAAACAGTGCCGCTCCAGGCTTGCGCCTGGTGTTGCCTGGCCTCCTCGTGATCGGCCCGTCGGGGATCGTCAACGTGGTGCGGGTGTCGAGGCGGTCGGGTCCGACGGCTCGGCGGGGCGCGATCGTCTCGTGCGTTGGCGGACTACGGGAGCTTGGACGCGAGGACGTCGGCCGCCAGGATCTCGGGTGCTGCGCCGAGGAGGTGCTGGTTGGCCATCAGGGCTGCGACGATGGCGCCGTTGGCGTGGGCGTCGCGAGCGGCCTCGTCGGGGAATGCATCGAAGATCCAGAAGGTGTCGGCGTGGGTCCTAGCCGCGAACCAGACAATCGTTCCTACTTCTTCGTTGGCGAGTGCGACAGCGCCGGCGAGCAGATCGGCGAGCGCGTCGTGCTGTCCATCGGCCGCGACGATCTTGGCGACGAAGGCATACGGAAGTGATGCGGGTGTGGACATGAGGGGTTCTCCTTGAAGTCGGGGTTCTTCGTGGGGCGAGTTCAGCGTATGACGAGCGAGGGCCGGTGGGGAGTGGCGTATACGACAGTATTGCTATTGTTCGCGCCATGCGTATCGGACTGATCGCGATCGACGGCTGCTTCGGTTCGGCTGTCGCGTCGGTCATCGACATCGTGCGGGTGGCCGACGGAGCCCGCGGCGATGTCGACCCGCGGATCGACCCGATCGAACTCGCCATCCTCGGACCGAAACGGCGAGTGACCACGACGGCATCGATGACCCTGTCGGTAGACCACCCGCTGTCGGAGTCCGGAGAGTTCGACGTGGTCGTCGTCCCTGCGCTTGGAACCCTCACGGCCGCCGCTACCAACGACGCCCTCCAGAGCCGAGATGCACGTTCGGTCATCGCCTCACTCGGGCGCCTCGACGACGCGACCACCCGGATCGCCGCGGCGTGCACCGGCGTGTTCGCCGTCGCCGAGACCGGACGGATGCATCATCGGCGGGCGACGACCAGCTGGTTCCTGGGGCCGGAGTTCCTGAAGCGCTATCCGACCGTCGCCCTCGATCTCGACACCATGGTCGTGGTCGACGGGAACCTCGTCACCGCCGGCGCCGCGTTCGCCCACATCGACCTCGCGCTCTCACTCGTGCGATCGATCAGCCCCGACCTGGCCCAACATGTCGCCAAGCTCCTCATCATCGACGAGCGTCCGTCGCAGGCGGCCTTCGTCGCCTACGAACATCTCCGGCACGAGGACCCGATCGTCGTCGAGTTCGAACGCTTCGTGCGCGCCCGCCTGGACGAACCGTTCAACGTCGCCTTCGTCGCGCAGTCGCTCGGCACCAGCCGGCGCACCCTCGAACGACGAGTCCGTGCGGCGCTCAACCTCACTCCGCTCGGCTTCGTCCAACGGCTTCGCATCGAACGAGCGCGGCACCTCTCAGCAACCACGGACCTCACCTCCGCCGAGATCGCGCTACGGGTCGGCTATGCGAACGCCGAGACTCTGCGCTCCCTCCTGCGCAGGGAGCGACGCCGTTCCTGACCTATCGCCATGCCTGTAGCCGGTGTCCTAGCGCTCGGTTGGAACCACCTCTCAGCACGTCGCGTCGACTCTCCTGCGTCGCCCCTGGACGACCCACTCGACACGCCCGCAGCACAGGCCATGTGACGTGCCCCGGCTTCCCGGGCGGTCGGGGTTGGGTGGCTGTGATGTCGCTGCGTTCTCGTCGAGGGGGTCAGCAGACCCGATCAGGGTCGATTGGGATGAGCCGCGAAGGCGGTCAGGTCAGGGCGGCCGAAGCCGGCCGGCGGGGTAGCGTCGGACACGTCGAGGTCTTTCGGATGGATGGCGTAGGAACCTCCATCGTCGGGAGACCTCGACGTCTATCTGCGGACCGACGCGCCCGGCCGACCTACACCGTCATCTGGGAAGAGCCGGGAAAGCCGGCGCACTGTGAATTTGCCGTCGGAACAGGCATTCGGAGTTGGGTGGGTCGTGCCGAATCTCAGGGAATCTCGATACCGGTCAGAACGAGCACCTTCTCCTGCGTCAGGTCCTCCATCGCCGAATGCACCCCTTCTTTGCCCATCCCAGAATCTTTGACTCCGCCGTACGGCATCTGATCGGCGCGGAAGCCCGGCACGTCACCGATGATGACCCCGCCGACGTCCAGGACGCGTGACGCAGTGAACGCCGTCTGCAGGTTCGACGTGAAGATGCCCGCCTGCAATCCGAATCGGGATTCATTGACCTGTTCGAATGCCTCCGCATCCGAGGCGACTTTGCAGAGTACGACAACGGGCCCGAAGACCTCGTCGTCCACAACCTTGGCCCCTGGCGGTGCATCCTCGATGACCGTCGGTTCGACGACTGCGCCCGTGCGTCCGCCGCCGGCCAGAACGGTGGCTCCCCCCTCGACGGCTTCCTCGATCCACTCCTCCACGCGTACGGCTGCGCGCTCGTCGATCAGGGGGCCGACGTCGGTCTCGTCGTCGTCGGGTGAACCGGTCGACAGCGACGCGACGTGAGCCAGAATGCGGCGGCGCATGGCGTCGTAGAGACTGTCGTGGACGAAGACGCGCTGCACCGCGATGCACGACTGACCCGCTTGGTACATCGAGAATCGTGCGATCCTCTCGGCTGCGTACTCCTGTTTTTCCTCGTCGGCCCAGTCTGCGCAGACCACCACCGGGGCGTTACCTCCGAGTTCGAGCGTGACGTGCTTGCGCGGAACGAGTTCTCGAATCGACCAACCCACCGGGACCGATCCAGTGAACGAGACAAACGGTAGCCGAGGGTCCACGACCATGTCCGATGCCTTGTCGTTAGAGACGGTCAGCACTGACCAAGCACCCGCCGGAAGCGATGTCTCGGCGAGCATTCCGCCGAGCACCAAACTTGTCAGCGGGGTGGCCGGCGCAGGTTTGACGATGATCGGCGCGCCGACCGCCAGGGCCGGTGCCACCTTGTGGGCCACCAGATTGAGCGGAAAGTTGAACGGTGCAATTCCGAGGATGGGACCGCGTGGGACGCGCTGAATCAGCGCCAAGCGGCCGTCCGATCCAGCGTCGGTGTCGAGTCGCTGAAGATGCCCGCTCCATCGTCGTGCTTCCTCGGCCGCCCACCGAAATGTCGACACCGCGCGAGCGACTTCGACTCGCGCCCACTTGATCGGTTTGCCGGATTCGGCAGAGATGAGCCGAGCGATTTCCTCCCGACGCTCGTGCAGACGCGTCGAGACAAGTACGAGCGCATCCGACCGAACGTGGGCCGGCGTTCCCGCGAACTCGTCCGCCACCGCGGCGGACGCCTCGATCGCGGCGTCGACGTGTTCCGACGCCGCTTCGAACACCGTCCCCACGATGCGACCGTCGAACGGATTGCGGATCTCGGTAGCGACACCGCTGATAGTCGCTTCGCCGGCAACCCAGTACGGAAAGTGTTTGGCAGACATCGGGATCTCCCTTTCGAGGGCCGAAAAGAATGCTCGCCGGCCCCGTGTCGGAGGCCGGCGAGCATGCGGGTGTGCACAGGGTCAGGTCAGACGGAGACCGAGGTGGACGCGGATTTCTGCAAGACCTCGAGCGCCTCGATAAGGTACGTCCGGAACACCGGGTGGTTCTCGCTCATCGGGAAGTGCCCGATGTCCTTCATCTCGATGAACTTCGCATTCTTGATCTGCGCAGCTGTGCGGGCACTGTCCTCAGGGGTGGTGAGGTAGTCGTAGTCGCCGGTCAGCATGACGACCGGGCAACGGTCGCCGTCGATCTGGTCGAGCTTGTCGCGCAGGTCGTGGTCCACGGAGTAGAAGTGCAAGTCGCCCTTGAACGCCTCGGATCCCTGCGTGTAGTAGAACCAGGTCTTCCAGCGGTCGGCTTCGGGCGACTGTGGTGCCATGAGATCCCATGTGCCACTTGCGCACACCTGCGCAGCGTTCGCGTGGGGGTGCTGCCACCAGTCGAGGTAGAAGCCCGGTGAGTAGTCGGCTCCCTCGACCGGGATGACTCCGGCGAAGCGTTCCGGATGGCGAAGCGCCAGCTGCAAGGCGATGTTGCCACCGAACGACGAACCCATGAAGATCGGATTCTCCAGTTCGAGTGCATCGACCAGGGCCACGATGAAGTTGGCGTAATGGTCGGCCGAGAGCTTGTACTCCTCTTTCCACCACTCTGTGTTCTCCGGCGGATCGGACTTGCCGTGGCGGGGCAGGTCGTACGCGATCACGCGGTAATTCTGCGTGATGTCCTCGTCTTCGAGCAGTCCACGCCACTGGTGGTTGTGGCACCCGGCGGTGTGCTGGCATACCAACGGTTGGCCGGTGCCGTTCTCTAGGTAGAAGACCTTGTACAGAAGACCGTCGACGTCGACATCGACGTAATGGCCGGTCACAGGTGAAATCTTGCTCATGTTCTGTTCCTTCGGTGAGTCGTGTGTGAGTCGGGGACTAGACCGGAACGCCGACGGCGCGCAGCAGTTCGATCTGGCGGGTAACGCAGCGCAGGTTCTGCATCAGGACGAGGACATCTCCCTCGAGCCTCATGTCGCGCTGGAACGACGCCGCCCAGATGCCGTGAAACATCGGTGCCGGAACGGGAACTCCAAAGCCCTGCCACGTCTCGACGCCGGCGCGGATGGCGAACTGATAGGGCCGGTCGAGCGGGCCTGGGTCGACGGCGATTGCGTGGACTTTGCCGTTCGACATCTCGATGACGAAGGAGTGGGTGTCCATGTCGAGGAGGTACGAGCAAGTGAAGTACGTGCCGTGCGCGGAGATCTCGGCGTCTGCGTCGGATGCTTGGGTGAACGCGTCGGCCCACTGTTCCGGGGTCTGGGTGGTGGTGTCGGTTGCTGTTGTCATGTGACCCATCACACGCTGGACCTGCGGGTTCGTCCAATACCAATCGGTCGCCCGATCGATAGGAAACAACTACTGGTGCTGGTCTAGCTGCGGGAATAGCATCGGGGACGTGAATCTTCCGTTGGAGCTCAGGCCGTTGTCGTATTTCGTGGCCGTCGCGGAAGAGCTTCATTTCGGCAAGGCAGCAGCGCGGCTGCATATCGCACAGCCCTCGCTCAGCGTGCAGATTCGCAAACTCGAACACGCCTTGGGAACCGCACTGTTCATCCGCGATTCCCGTCATGTCTCGTTGACCCCTGCCGGGGACAAGCTCCTCGAAGGGAGCAGGCAGCTTCTCGCCGATGCCGAGCGTGTCGCGTCGTTGACACGTCAGGTGGGCCGCAGCGGGCGCAACAACCTGATCGTCGGATTCCAGGCGAACGCTGCCGCGGAGCTGACGCCGGACATCTTGTCGGCTTTCCGTGCTCTCCACCCCGACGTCGCGGTCGAGATGCAGTCGTTCGACTTCACCGACCCCTACGTCGGACTCGGCGACGGGTCGGTCGACGTCGCGTTCGTCAGGCCGCCGGTCGTCGTGCAGGACTGGCTTGCGCTCGAGACACTGTTCGTGGAGCCGAGAGTGCTTGTCGTAGCATCCACTTCGCCTCTGGCGCAGCAAGATTCGACCAGTGTCGAAGAAGTGGCGGGGCAACCGTTCGTCGCGAGGCGCAGCCCGGAATCATGGAGGGACTTCTGGCTCGCCGTCAGCTCGAGGGATGGTGAGACCGTTCGTCTCGGTGCCGAAGTCTCCACTGTCGACGAGTGCTTCGAAGCCATCCTCTCCAGCAAGGGCGTGGCGTTCTCACAAGCGTCAACTCAAAGATTCTATGCGAGGCCAGGTTTGGCATTCGTTCCGGTGACTGGCATACCCCCCACACCGTTGTCCATCGGGTGGCGTTCGGACGTCGACTCGCCTCTGACCCGCGACTTCGTGGCTGCGGCCCGCCGTGTCGCCGTCGATTGTCCGGTTCCGAACTCGTGGGCACCCCCGACCGCCGGCGTCCCGTCGCTCCTCGATCGCTACCAAGCCAAGCTCACGTCCTGAGACCCTCCCACAGGGTCGAGACTCAAAGCTTTCCTTGTCCCGTCCGGACTTCCCCCTTCGGAACACCTCGACACCCATAGTTGATATTTCAACAGTGCGTGTTTACCGTCAAGGTTGACGAGCGACCCCCAATGGCTGACCCGGGAGGAGATCCGGGCGTGGCTGACGCTCGCCGGTCTGGTCGAGTCGCTGCCGACAGTCCTGAGTGCCCAGCTCAAGCAAGACGCGGGAATCAACAACTTCGACTACATGGTCCTTTCATGTATATCGGACACGCCCCATCAGACGGTCCACATGAGTGACCTCGCCGCATTCGTCGGTGGCTCTATCTCTCGCCTGTCACACACTCTGACCAAGATGGAGAATCGCGGCTGGGTGCGTCGCCGACCGGATACCGACAACGGTCGCTTCACAGAGGTGGCTCTGACGCAGGAGGGTAAGGACGTGGTCGCCCAGGCCGCCCCCGGGCACGTCCGCGAAGTCAGGCGCGTCATGATCGACGTCCTAGGACACTCGCAGACGCTGCAACTCGGCACGCTCCTCGATCAGGTTCTCGCTGCGGTCAACCCCGATGTCCAACGCGTCTTCGATGAGCGCTTCCCCGATGTCGACCTCCACGCTTCCGACGGCTGATCGACCACCCAGCTCGCAAGATACGGGTCCGGACGCGCAAAAGCTCGCTCTCCCTATCGGATTCGGTCGGAGCATCCGCGAACTGCAATTCACCAGGCAACTTGTTCGTGGGCCCGAACCTCCGATACAAATCGGCCACTTCCGGTTCGAATGCGCCAATGCAATTGAGTGCCCACAGGTCCCACAGATCACGCGACGCCCGCCGCTCACACCAGGTCACCGTCTTACCCGCAACGAACGCGGGCTGCGTGGGCACCGTCAACTCAGCTCCCGGTGCATCCTCAAACCGTTGTTCGAGCCGCCGGTTTTCCAGCGGCCATGCTGGGCGACCCTCCGCCGACAGCAACTGCACCTTGACAGCCAGACCGGACTGCGACCTCACCACTGCACCGAGGCGCTCGGGCACCTCGCTGATCGCCGAGTCCCACACCAATCGCCCGTGGCTGCGCATCACCGCGCGTGGGAGAGCGCGGACGAGATCACGAGCGACCTCCGATCTGGAACCGACCGCAATCAGGTCGATGTCCTCACTGAGACGACCATCGACCAAATGGGTTCGAGCCAAGGCTGTTCCGCCGATGAACACAATCCGATCCGCGAAATGCGCACTCAGATAGCCGAGCAGGTGCGAGATCAGGTGATCCCGCTCGACCTGTGCACGCGCGACACCGAATTGCGCGGCCACCGAGGCCAACTCGCGGGGATTCACTACTTCTCCCCCAACCGAGCCTGCAGCCGCGTCAACGTCATTCGCATCTTCTGAGCCCCAGCGATCTCGGCTAACACTTTCGGATCGCACCGTCGATACAACTGCTCCACCGCCGGCCACACCTCAGCCTCGGCGTCACCGAGACCCGGACGCTTTACCAGATCCAACACCGTCTGCTCCGCAGTCGTCACCAACACCGGACCCAACTCGGTATCGATACGCTCCGCATCCAGACGTGCGGTGTCGCGCACGACGAACCGAACCAACGCCGGCCGATCCACCAACCGAATCGGATCGTGTCGCGTCGGCACAGCCACCACAGCCGTCGCCAACGCACGCGGAAGAACACCGTGCAACCGCGCTGCGCTGATACCCATCACCACAGCGTCATCGCGGCCGTACGCCGCGACAGCGATACCAACTGCTGCAGCCTCCAGGCCAGGCATCCACTCGGTCCCGACCCGATCGTCGGGCACGGCCACGTAGAAGCCCGTCGCCACTTGGTGCAGCAGGCCCAGGTCCGTCAGCCGCGCAAGCTCGGCTCGCGGGTGCGCGTAGACATCGGCCGCTGTCGCGGCTCGCACCATCCGCATCGGAAGCCGCCTTCGGTGCCCGAACCACCGCTCGCAATCCACGAAGTGCCCACGCTTTCAGTTTAGAAGACGCCACTCGGTCGTGTGACTCGAACCCAAAACCGCTCGGAGGTGGTTCAGACGGATCATTGGATGTCCGTGGACCTACCAACGTCCACCTCAACAGCGACAAATGACGGCGCTCAGTGAAAATGCCCAAATCTGATCTCGGGACTGCCCCGACTTCAGTTGACTAGTGGGGTTGAGCGATTCAGGCCGCGTGTGCGGTCCGGTTGATTGTCTCAAACTCGATAGGGGTGAGCTTGCCGAGGCGCCGTTGACGGCGTTTGC
>NZ_JAHUTG010000041.1:0-19178 GCF_020889545.1 Rhodococcus sp. I2R | reverse complement strand
AGGTGGCCGTCCTGGCGAGCGCATCACCGCTCGCCCGGTCAATGCTGCGGCCCAATCCGGCACTCGTCCCATCAAAACCCCTTTTCCCCTTGGGGTGTTGCGTCGACCGCTTGAACCTGGTCAGTACACCTCGATCGCGTTCGCGGAAACGCTTGTGCTCGAGGGCATTGCGGCATCGATCGGAAGCGTCGGGGATGCCTACGACAATGCATTGGCAGAGAGCACAATTGGACTATTCAAGACCGAAGCGGTCTCCAAGCGGAGCCCGTTCCTGAGCGGCCCGATGAAGACGATCGACGACGTCGAATTCGCCACGATGGGGTGGGTCGACTGGTTCAACCAACGCCGACTCCACAGCACCCTCGACTACCTCACGCCAGACGAATTCGAGGAGGTCTACTACAGTCAAGAATCGGCACTCCACCCGGAGATGTTGCAAGCGTAGGAGCGGCAAGAAACCCGGGACGGTTCAGACATCTGCACTGACCGGAGGGGTTCTGGACCCGAGCATCCTCGTCGCCACATCCGGGTTGATCGGCCTCCTCGTCGCGATTTTCATCGAGACGGATCTGCTCGTCGGATTCTTCCTCCCCGGTGACTCCCTCCTCTTCACCGCCGAAGTTCTGGTCGCCCAGACCGATCCCTTCGTTCCACTGTGGGTGATCCTGCTGTCCGTACCGATCGCGGCCGCGCTCGGTGATCAATGCGGATATCTGATCGGGCGCGCCGCCGGCCCGGCAGTCTTCGATCGCCCCGACGCGAAACGCCTCGGCCCCGCCCAACTCGCCCGGGCACAGGTGTTCTTCGACAAATACGGCGCTCGTACCGTCGTTCTCGCCCGGTTCGTACCAGCTCATCCGCACGCTCGCTCCCGTCATGGCGGGGGACGCAGGGATGAAGTACCGAACGTCCTCGTCTAACAACCTCGCACCGTGCGCGCTTACGGGTATGACTTGTTGGCATTCTGCCGCTTGCTCGACGCCGAGGAGACCGATCTCGACGATGTATCAGTGGAGACCGTTCTGAAATTCACAACCCTGTATCGGGGACCGAGGGCGGGATCTCACCAGCACAGTTAATCCCTGGTCGCGGTGTCCAACCGGGTAAGCGCTGCGTTGAATGCGTCCGGCTCCTCCATGTTGATCATGTGTCCGATCAACGGCAGAGTCACCATCTCGTGCAATCTGCCATGTTGCCGCAGCCGCTCTGCCAGTTCTAGAGAATGAACTTCAGGTGTCAACTTGTCGGCAGTGCCGACAAGCACTGTCGTCGGCACTGCTAATAGGTCAATCCCTGCGCTCACGTCGATGGTGGCTAGGACCTTGCCCCACCCCCCCCTTACAGTCGGCGGGCACCGCAACACGATGTCGGAACACTCGGCGACCACATCGACCGGAGCGAGGGGACCCATCGTGCCGTACTTCACAAGTCGCCGGGTGAGTCGCGTGTTGGCCATCTCCGGCCCCGCCAACGCAAGACTCAAGGCGAACACGCGCTTGAGTGAGGCGGAGAATCGCCGTGGCGACCTGATCAGGATTGACTTGCTGACCACTTCGGATGGACCCGTGCTGGCCAAAACGGCGGCGCGGGAAAGGGCGGCCACCGAGTCGGGGTGTCCCGCCGCCCAGCCCATGATGGACATACCGCCCATACTGTGCCCGACGACCATCGCCTTGCGAGGTAAGGTGACAACGGCGCGCAGAACCGCCTCCAAATCGTCGGCGAGGACCGAGGACGACAACGGCGCTTGCCCCCGATCGCTCCAACCATGCCCACGCTGGTCGTACACCACCACACGGTGGGTCTTGGCGAAGTAGTCGATTTGTGGCCGCCAGAATCGGCCTTGGCATGCCCACCCGTGGCTGAACACCAGCAGAGGCGCGTCATCGTCGAGTCCGAACTCTTCGACGAACAGCCTCGTCCCGTCGCCGGAGAGTACCTCCCTGGTTCGTCGAGAAACATCGACCCCTGCTGCTGTGTCAGAGATCATCGAAACTCATGGTCACGGCGTCGGTGCGCGGTAGCGCTTGGCAGGAAAGGCGTTCGCCGTCCTCGATATCTTCATCGACCAGGATGTTGTTCCGTACCATGTCGACCTCGCCTTCGATCAGCTTGCACACACAGGCACTGCACGCTCCCTCGCGGCACGAGTACGGAGCGTTGTATCCCTGCGACAACAGCACATCGAGCAGCGGCGTGTTACGCGGCCACTGCGTGGTTATGCACTCGCCGTTTAGGTAGACCGTCGCCGTAGCCACTCCCTCAGCGTCGCTGAGTCGCCGCAGTGTGGCGTTGTCGAACGGGTCACCTGAGAGAGACTGGAACACCTCTCGATGCACAACCGAATGAGCCACTCCACACGCGGTGGCAGACCTTTCCACCAGGTCCATGAAGAGGGCGGGGCCGCAGGTAAAGATCTCCGACCCCTTGTGGCCACGGATGCGCTTCTCTACAGCTTCGGACGTTGGGATCCCCTTCTCGGACTCGAGCCAGTCGACCAACGTGAACCGCTCGGGGAACTCGGAGCTGATCTGCTGGAGCTGCCGCGCGTACATGATCGAATCGGCGTCACGGTTCGCGTAGAACAGCACGACTTCCCCTCCGCCCGATACCAGTGCCGACTTTACCAGCGACAGGACCGGCGTGATGCCACTGCCGCCGGCGAAGAACAGCATGTCGACGTCCAGGTTCTTCGCGGTGAACTGCCCCGATGGGGGGAGTGCAGTGACCTGCATACCAACGGAAATGTTGTCACACAACCAATTCGACGCGTACCCACCGTCCGTACGCTTGACCCCGATCTCGAGACGGAAATCATCGACGTGAGGAGAACTGCTCAGCGAATAGCATCGTGCGACATGACCGGTCTGGTCGGACGGGATCTTGAGAGTGATGAATTGCCCGGGTTGGTGTTTGAAATCGTCGACGATCTCGTCCGGCACCTCGAAGGAGATCGTGATGGAGTCCTTGGTCTCTTGCACGACCTCCGACACTGTGAGAGTCCGCGCGCGCGAGGTGGTCTTGGGGCGCGCCTCCTGCTCGACGCTCATTTGAGGATTCCCCGCTTGTGCGCCCACGCGTAGCCCATACGCGTCACCGGCGCAGCCGCGTCCTGGTAGCGCGGACCTATAACGCGTGCGATGAAGTCGAATCCCCGTGCGTCTGCGCCGATCAAGACGCGGGGCTTTTTCTTGTCCACGCCCTTGAGGATCGTGGACGCTGCCTTGTCGGGGGTCGTTCGTGCGATCTTGTCGAACACCGAGGCGATAGTGCTCGTATCCGCTCCCATGGCGGATACGCCCCTGGCGTGGTTGACGATGTTGGTCTTCACGCCACCGGGGTGAACGCACGTCACGGTGACCGGGTACCGGCTGATCTTCATCTCCTGGCGAAGTGCTTCGGTGAAACCACGGACACCGAACTTCGATGCGTTGTACGCGCTTTGGCTGGGGATACCGACCAGCCCGAAGACGCTGGAGGTGTTAATCAGATTGCCATCACCCGAGGAAATCAGGTGCGGAAGGAATGCTTTCGACCCGTTGACGACACCACCGAAGTTGATACCCATTAACCAATCGAAATCTTCCCAGGACATATCAATGACGTCGGCACCGAGTGCGACGCCCGCATTGTTGAACACCATGTTGATCTGCCGGAAGGAGGACTGGATGCCATCCGCGTAGTCCTGGACCGCCGAGCGATCCGCAACGTCTAGCACGGAGGTCTCAACCGTCGCCCCATGCACCGTACGGCAGATGTCGGCCGTTTCCTTGAGGTGCATCTCGTCGATGTCGGACAATGCAAGGCTGGCACCGCGTCCTGCCAGCTGGAGGGCAAGTGATCTGCCGATCCCGGAGGCGGCCCCGGTGACGACCGCGACTTTCGTCGCGTAGTCGCGCGATATCGCACTACTCACTGTTGTGTACTCGCTTCGCTTCGTCGATGTGTTCAGTAGGGGTCTGTCAGGCGATTTCATAGTCAGCGGGCTCGAAGTCCTTGGTGGCGCGCCAGTACTGCCATGTAAACCCTGGCCAAACCGTGCGGTTGACACCGTGCGAGTCGAGGTACCAACTGGTGCATCCACCCTTGGTCCATACGCCCTTGGCGAGTTTTTGCTGAATGTCTTTGTTGAAATGTTCTTGAATCTCGGGCCGCACGTCGATGCGCTGCGCACCGCGACTCGCCACAGCGTCAATGGCCTTCATGATGTACTTGATCTGTTGTTCGATCATGAACACGACCGAATTGTGTCCCAGTCCGGTGTTGGGTCCGAGGAGGAAAAACAGGTTGGGGAAGCCCTCGGTTGCGATGCCGAGATGGGTGTTGATGCCCGTCTGGTGCCAGTGCGTCGGCAGGTCATCGCCCCGCGCGCCCTTGAGCTTGAGCTGATCGAACCCGTCGGTGACATGGAATCCGGTGGCATAAATGATCACGTCCGCGGGATGTGATACGCCTTCGGACGTGACGATCGAGTCTGCGGTGACCTTGTCGATCCGGTCGGTGACCACCGTCGTGTTGGTCGCGGCGAGTGTGGGATAATAGTCGTTCGACCCCAGGATTCGCTTGCAACCGATGCGGTAGGACGGCACAAGCTTCTTGCGGAGCGCTGGATCGCTGATGGAACGCTCAATGTTCCATTTCGCAACCTTCTCGATTGGACGCATCAGATTGGAATGGCCGTTGAGACCCACAGCCAGGCTCTCGGCGCCCCAATACGCGGACCACCGCGCAAGGCGTCGAGTAACCGGGACCTTACTGAGCAGCGTGCGGACAGCGTGAGGTACCGCGAAATTTTTGCGTGGCAGCACCCAGGCCGGGGTCCGCTGGAACACCGTGAGCGTGTCGGCTTCCTTCTGCACGAAGGGCAAGAACTGGATCGCGCTGGCACCGGTGCCGATGACCGCCACCCGCTTTCCCGCGAGGTTCACAGAGTGGTCCCACTCCGCGGAGTGGAACGCCTGGCCAGCGAAGTTCTCGATCCCTGGGATGTCTGGAAAATTCGGGATGTGCAGGGCACCTACGCCGGACACGAGATACTGCGCGATGTACTCGCGACCTGACTCGGTAAAAAGATGCCACCGCGATTCCGACTCGCTCCAGTAACCCGAGACAAGCTTTTGTCCGAAATGGATCTTTTGCGTGACGCCTCGCTTGTCGGAGATGTCCTTCAAGTACTGCTCTATCTCGGGCTGCGGCGACCAAACCTTCGACCAGCTACCGCGGCTCTCGAACGAGTAGGAATACATTAGGGACGGGACGTCGCATGCGCAGCCCGGATAGGTGTTGTCGCGCCACGTGCCGCCCACGGAGTCGGCTTTCTCCAAGACTATGAAATCGCTGTTACCTCTGCGGCGAAGCTGTACGGCCATGCCAAGTCCGGAGAAGCCGCTGCCAACAATTAGGATCTTCGTGGTAATCGGCGCGGCGGTACCCGGTCCCGACGACGTGGCGGTGCGTGGAGAGCGCTTGGTGGAAGACGTCATTGTGTATCGATACTCCTGATGATGGTTGCTGAGGCGCGGTCAATTCGCCCCGTTCCGTTGGGTCGTCGATATCGACGCGCTACGGCTGAGGTGCAAGCAGACGAATCTGCCCGGAGCCCCGTGGGACGACGCGAGCGCGCGGAATTGGTCGGTGGGGGCCGCGCGATGCGACCGACCCGTCACCGAAGATCGTCGGGAAGGCTACGCGTGGCGCGCCACATCGCCATCGTGAACTTGCCTTCCATCATCCCGGCCTCATGGAAGAAGCGGATCATCGGCTCGGACATGAACTGCAGGTTGGTGCCGTAGTTCGGGCTGGTTTGCTGCGCCCAAATGCCACGCACCCGGTTGATGCCGACAGCGGGGTACACCCTCGGGTTAATCAGCAAAGGGTACGCAAGGTTGGCGATGACCGCGAGCGTGCCGCGATGCCACGCTCGGGAGATGCGGCCACGACGCTGCATTCCCTCGACCATCTCCAAGCGAGCAAAAGTGATGTGGCGCGCTTCCTCAAGCACATGGATCTTCATGAGCTGCCGCAGGTGAGGCTGCATTTCAGGATCATTCATACCCTCACGCTGCGCCCGGTCGAGAATTTCTTCGATCAGAAGGGTCGCGCCGGACACGGACGGGCCAAGGGGGACAAAGTGCAGGATCTTGGCGAAACTGAGCATACCCTTGGGCAATTTGTATGGCGCGACGCCCGTTTTGTTGATCAGACGGGCGAACATCGTCGAGTGGCGTGACTCATCGCCAATCTCCGTAAGGGCGAAGAGGGACCGCTGATCGGTGAGTGCTCCTTTTGCCGCCATCCGCAGGAGGGCAGAACTCAGAAGGTTCTCGGCGTATATGCCGAAACTGAGGATGCTTACGATCTCATGCCGACCAAGTTCGAATTTCTGTTCATCGCTCATCTTGTCCCACAACTTCGAGCCGTAAAGCGACACGCGGTGTTCAGGCAAGAAGCGCTTACCGTCCTCCCATGGGGAATCCCAATCGATATCGATATCGGCGTCGTAAAACTTCTCGGCCGACGAACGCAACAACCGACCGGCCGATCGTTGCATGTCTACCGGCTTGCGCCCGTTGACGCGCGAGAGTCCCTCGGTCGAGATGTCGGACTTGGTTTCGACATCCTGAATCGTCATCCAAAAACCTCCGTGTAGTCGGGCCGGGCTTGAGTTTCGAATGGAGCCTGTTACTCCAGGTACCCGATACTGCTAGTATTATCAGCGACCGACCAATTGTCAACGATTGATGAAGAAAGTTGGGTACCAGTGTCCGATCAGCACGATCTCGACTACTCTGGCCAGGCCACCCTGGTGTGCCGAGGCAGAGAGATTCCTGTCGAGGTGACAATCAAGGGCTATTTTCAGCCCCTCAACGGCCTGTACACCTGGTACGGCCGAATCAGCAAGAATGACGAACTCGCAGCGCTACTGGAGGGCAAGCGGACGATGGCGGTCTTTACGACGCCCGAAGGACGCGCCGAATGCGTTGTGGGTGACGTCGATTTCTGGGGTCGCTACCGCGTGTACGGCAAGAGTCGACCTCCATATCACGTCCCCACCACCCTTGAGGAAGTGGAGTGATGGCCGATAGCGAAACATCACAGCTACAGATCAATCGGCCCGGTAGGAGCGTCGTGACAGATCAGTCGAGCTCGATTGCAGGTGTTTCAGACTCGTCCCCCGTTCACGCCGACCCGGTGTTGGCGGGTTGGACGGCAGGTATGACTGCAAGTCTGCCCGAAGGTACGAAGTTGCCACCGCACTCGGTTCGTTGCCTGGGGTGTGGTCCGGACAATCCGCACGGACATCATCTTGATGTACACCGCGATGGCGAACGCGTGATCGCTGTGCATACCTTCGACGAACGTCACGTAGGAGCACCCGGTATCGCACACGGTGGCGCTGTCGCCACCGTGTTCGACGACCTGTTCGGCTTCCTCCTCTTCATCGTCGGCGAGCTGGCCGTCACCCGGTCGTTGCAGGTCGATTACCTTGCACCCGTGCGGCTCGACACTCCGTACTCGGTCACCGCGAACCTCGACCGACGTGAAGGCCGTCGGCTGTACGTCACCGCGCAGCTGCACGCGCAGGGTGGGCGCGACATCGCCACGGCGACAGCCGTGTTCGTGACGGTTCCAGTCGAGCACTTCACGCGGGCATCCGAGCCGCACTGATCGCGGTGGCAAGCAGCGCCCCGATCTGCGACGACACTCCCCTGATCCTGGTCCACAACACACCGGGATCAGACGCCGTACGGCACGCCTCACGCCGTGCCGCAGCATCGCCATGTCGGCGATGGAATCCGCTCCGACGACCAATCCTGGACCAGGGATCGATCTTTCGGCCGGCGTTGGCACCGGCGTCGGTCGGTGGTGACATCAGGTGCTGATCAGCGAGGGTGAGCAGGCCCGACCTTTGCGCCAGTGCCATGACCGGGACCAATCCCGGCGACGGACATGAGGTTGGGGTCGTCGAAGCGTGCGACGGCGACAGGTCGGGTGTGAGATAGTTGCATCTGCGAGATGCACTTCGTGTGTGATTAAAATTCGCTCTATGAGAGAAGTCTAATTCTTCACCACGACAGGGAATTTCGTGTGTACAACTCGCGCTGAGTTCTCACCTGATCGGTGCATCCAGGGTTTTATATTGCGTTGGTGGAGAGGACAATTGGTCTATGCAAGACCGAAGCCGTCCGTGACCCCCGTTCAAGCATTGACCGCTTGACCAGCGTCGGCGATGTCGGCCGCTCACCGCGACTGGGGTGCACTGGTATGTTGCCAGTCGTCTCAATGCACCGACTCGTCCGTTGACCGCTACTCTATCAGATCTGCGTGATACTCTTCGGACTGTGGAGTTATCATCAGTCTTCGGGTCCGTTCCGCAGTCGATTCAGCGGCGGGTCGCGGACGCCAGAACTACGCGTTGGGATTCGCACCGGGTGGAGGCACGGGCTAGGATTGTAGACGCAGCAATTCGAGCCATCGAGCGTCACGGTGTCGCTGCGAGCATGGAAGATATCGCGACTGAAGCTAACGCCTCGAAGCCGAAACTGTACCGACATTTTAAAGATCGGGCAGACTTGCATGGCGCAATCGCTCACAAATTCGGTTCGTTGATCTGGGCTTCTGCCGAGCGGACAGTACTGCAAGCGAAAACGTCAACGCCCATCATTGTCTTTTTGCGCGAAGCGATAGAAGAGTACGTCGTTTTAGTCGACAAATACCCGTCAGTTTTTACTTTTTTGATTCAGAACCAGTTGTTTCAGTTCTCTGGGTCCGGTAGAGGTGGTGCGGCAGAAGAATTGCGAACCATTTCTATGATCATAGCGGAGCAATTCGAGCGACGCTTAGAGGACCTTAAGATGGATACCTCGACGGTTCAGCTGGCCGTAAGCTCGATCTTGGGTTCTGGACTTTCGGCCACGGGGTGGTGGCTTGAACAAGGCCGCGAGGAGGGTGTCGCCCGAGCAGTCATTGTGGATCACTTAGTCGAGACAACATGGGCAATAATTGCCGGTTCGGCTGAGCTTGTGGGGGTATCGATCGATCGGCGGCGCGTTTTCGATGATCCCGACTTCATGATTCGTTGCGTTGATCTATCCGATTACCGAAGGTGACCCTCAGGCGCAGTTCGACCGGACCGCCCGCACGGGCGGGTATGGCGGCGGCGTGGGATTGAACTCCTTGCGCAAGAGAAACAGATCAGACCGCTTGGGTGGCTGGAATCGGGTCCGCAAACCGTTGACGATCGCTAAAATTGGAGTGCTCTCCTTGCCTGTAGGGATGCTTGGCCCCGTACCGAGCGTCACGGGTTTGGGCCGCAGAGACCTTCTGTCTGGGTCGCCGACAGTGACCCTGGCGTCGAATCCCAAATCGGCTTTGGCTATCTGGGGATGCTCACCGATGTAGCCAGACTATTTGGACCAACGGTTCCTCGGATGGCGGCCGCGAGTTCTCCGACACCGACTGGCGTAGCACCGAGTGTGGTCTGCGGTGAGGTTCACGGTTGTCGGCGTTGTCGTGCTGTAACCGGACTGAACACCATTCCCGACGCAATCACCGCGATGGAACCGTTCCGCGTCGTCGCCCTCGCCGGCCTGGAGAACTCGCCCAGCTCGGGAAGGACGCTGCACCGTAGGCGGGCGGACATCCTCGCCTACTTCACGCACCGAGCGCCGAACGGGCGACCGAAGCCATGAATGGAAGGCTCGAAGCGCTGCGCCGAACGCCCTCGGCTTCCGAAACCTCACCCACTACAGAATCCGATCACTGCTGCACTGCGGCAACCATACCCGAGCGCTCGATGAAACTAAAACCGGAAGCCGCTTCATTCGGCAGGTCCATAGTCCTCTACAACCCATGTATCGCCCGACTTCGTCACCGCTACTTTCAGAAGCGTTGGGAGATCGCTGGCCTGAGGATTCTGGACGTTTTGGGTTCTCTGGTTGGCGAACACTAAGACCGTATAGTTTTCAGCATCTACCCGGGTGACACTTGTCCCTAGCACACGACCGCTCGCCGACACTTGCGCTTGCTGCATGATTTGGGTAAGTGTTGGCTTCACCTCGTCGTACCGCTTCACCAAGGCTGGTGAGGCGTTCTCCTGGACTGATTGGAAGAATTTGTCAATTGACTGGTGATCATAGGTGAGCGACTTTTGAGCGTACTCCGAGGCGACCTCAGCGGCGTGGCCTCTCGCTGCCAACTCGTTTTCGGCACTCGTTTTCGCGTTGTTGATATCAGCGTAAAGGTAGGCAAAGGCACCAGCGACCATGGCTAAGGCCACGGTGAGTGCCGGGAGAGCCCGGCGTTTGACACGGTGACCCACCGAACGGTCCCCGCGGGGGCGATAGGCCCGTCTGAGTACATTCTCGCGGAGGCCACCTTTGCCCCTGCCCGCGTGAGCGGCAACATCGGACCTATTGGTCTCTTTTGCTGTCGCTTTCGCGGGAGTCTCAGGAGGGGTGGAACCCGACGGCAATTCAGGCTGTTCGCCGGCACCGATCGTCGATGCTTGCTCTCCAAGCTCGTCATAATCGTTCTCCGGAGTCGGATTTTGCTTCATGTGGTGGACCCTTACGTTACTACTCGGTACATGTCGATGGCGTTGCAATTTGCGGGGCTCAACATCCGCTTCAGTTCTCGGGTATTACCTCGAGGGGTAGGACCGCACGACCGGGGGCATGCTGCGGGAATGCTCGAGATAGTAGATCGCTGATCGAGGCGAAATCGATATAAGTATCGGAAATGCGCGCCGTTGATGGCTTGACTGCGCGCGTGATGGTGACGATCTCGGGCTGGAGTACCTGAATGTACCCACTGAGCTTCTCCACGAGCGTTAAGATTGGAGGCCACTTGTCATATGAACCGGTAGTGAAATTTATGAAGGCACGCTGGATTCTAGCCAGCCCATCCACGGCCGCAGGCGTCCTCACGGAGGCTGTACTTAGCACATCACCTGCATCGGCAGTAGACATCAGGCCGAGTATGAACTCTGCATTGTCAGCCGCAACCCGCAACGAGCCGTCGCGGGAGACGAACTCAGCCATTCGGAGAGACATGTCGCCGATCAATTGCAGATCAGCGTCGCGGCCGTTCACCGCTTCCGCGATGGTCGTGTTCAACTGGTCGATGGAGTCCGAGTCGAGCGCGTCGGCAACCTGAGCGAGCTTGGGAAGCACCTCGGGGATAGAGGTAGAGACATGGACTAGATCCTCGGGAATGACATCTCCGTTACGATACAAATCACCATCGTCGCTCTCCGGAACGAAATTGACGTACTGTTCACCAGCGATAGAAAGGTTCTGAATGTTTAACCGGCTATTCCGAGGAATTCCCTTGTCCGAATTGATCGACATGCGAATCTCTAATTTTCGAGCCGAGACGCCGATATGAGTGACTCGACCAACCGGAACTCCCCGTACCAAAACCGGTGATGTGTCCAATAATCCACCCGAAGCCGGAACGGAGACCATCAGGGTGTACTGAGAGTCCCAGGGCTTTACTTTTGCTATTCCAACCATGAGATATGCCCCACCTACGAGCAGGACCGCGATCAGAGCAACTACCGAGAGCGCAGATTTTCGGATCATGGCAACATTCCAATCGACCTCAGAACCATTATCACCGAGTCTGCACTACCGTATGCCATTTCGCGCCCATCAACGGAGAACTCCGACACGTTCATGCTCGGGGCACTCGCCAATGGGATAAGCTTGTCGCGCAACAGGTTTGTCGCGCTTCGGACCACTCTTTGTGAGGTGATGTCGGATGTTGATATCGACCGAATCACCGGCGTAATAGCTCCGATGCTTTGGGTCAGTCGCTCATACTCAGGATTGACGATGCGTCCGGTGCTCACTGAAAAACTCCTTAGATTCGCGATCAGCAAGGCAACTTCGACTAACGAGGTACCGAGCCCGGAGAAGTTGCGCCCACCCTTGTCGAGCATTCGGTCGATCCCGTTAGGGTCGTTCAGCACAGTCCGCAAGGTACGGTTCGTAGATTCTAGGATGCGGTCAAGCTGGCCCGTGTTGCGAGAGACGTCCGACAGGGTGCGCAGTGTGGTGTCGTAGAGTTCTCCGAACTCACGTTCATCCTGCGGAAAAGTTGCATTCAAAGTGCTGATGGCAGTGTGAATTTTATCCAACTCACCGCCCCCCAGAATGTTGGCCATTCCGCGCATCACATCCTCGACATTGGCAGCCGGCTCAGTTCTGCTCAACGGTATCACCGCCCCAGGCGCTAGCGCGTCGCCCGCCGCGGGGGTGGTCGTGATCGGCGGCAAGATTGCTACGTAGATTTCGCCTAGGAGGGTGTCTTGCCGCAGTTCGGCGCGCGACTGCGCAGACACGACAGCCGTATCATCTATGGCAGTCTGCACGACGGCCCGGCCGGCGTCGTACTGCACGTTGGTTACTGTGCCAACCCGCGCGCCCGCCGACAGGACCTTCGCTTGAGCAGGCAGGTTCAGAGCGCTCGTGAACTCGATGTCGACGCGATAGCTGTCATCCCCCAGCCTGGGCAACGTGGGGGGATTATCGGCGTCGATTCCGCATGAGCTGAGGAAGATAATCAGTGTGAGGAGTAGGCACGGACATCCCAGTCGTACCCAATGTCTCGACAACATCAGCGAACACCCCCCAGCAAGCCGCTGATTTGTGAAGCAGAAAGCAAAGCACCCGCATTGGGACCTGCATTACCGGAACAGACGTTCTGCGCTGTCGGGGCCCCACACTGATCGACGAGACTCTGCAACGGAATTGATCGCGAGAAGACTTTGACAATGGATTTCGCGTCGGGATACTCACCGATCAAATTTGCCATCCGGACGGCGAACGTTGCGACAACATCCGGTCTGTTCGCGGCATCCGCGACAAGGGGCACAGCTGTGTCGCCGATCTCAAAGATCGGGGGGCCTAAGTCGGACGCAAATCGTGACAGGATCGGTACGAAAATATCTGCGTATTCGACCGCTCCGCCGAATTCCTCCCCGAAGGCAATAATCACCTCGATCGCGTTGACGAAATTCGCGAGTAGCGCGGACACTTCTGCGCTGTTTTTTACAGGAACCTCGGTCAACGTCGCCAAGTTTTCGACTATTCGCCTGATTTGCCCGTCTCGCCGTGCGGGATCATCAATCAAGGATGCGGAATTCCTCAGAATGCTCGACACGCTGGTCTCCGTGCCCTGCATGTTCTGCGAAATCAGCTTGAGTGACTGAACGACTGCGTCTGTATTGGCGCCGTCATCCTTCAGTAGGTCATCGGATAGTTGATCGATTGAATCGAGTGTTTGGCTGATTCCCAACGGGGTTCTAGTCTTGGCGATCGGTATACAACTAGAACTGTCGTACTTTGCGCCGCCGCTATATGGCTCGGTGAACTCGACTTGCCGCTCGGTCACGATCGATGTTGACACGAGAGTGGCACCGACCTCAGCTGGCAGAACTAGGTTTTGGTCAACCTCCATGTCGACGCGTACGCTCTGAGGCGTCTCGTGGACGGCAACGACTTGGCCAACTTTTTTGCCTAGCATCGCAACGACGTTGCCCTCGTACAATCCTGATGTGTCTGTGAATTCCGCACACAGCGCTCGCGTACTGGTGCCGAACGGCGTGCTTCTTAGGATTAGCCCGGTCGCCACAGCGACGAGGACGAGGACGACCGCAGCCACTAGGCTCCATTTGCGGACTGGCCGTTTCAACATATCGCTCCCGGAGTTGGGATACACACCTGTATCATCTCACCGGTTTCCTGCGCGCTCTCGGTAGGCACGCCGAGTACGGTCTCGAGGCGTCGGGTGATCTCGTCGACCTGGTTCAGCGCATTGTAATAGTCTGGAAGTCGACCCTCGACTTTCGCCAGAAGCTCCTTGAACTCCTGTACAGAGGGCTCTATCCCTGCTTGATAGGCAACTAGCGGCCTGGTCAGCAAGGCAAATAATCTTTTAAGGTAATTGAACCCACTTTGAACGTTTTGAATATCAGGGCCGAGCGTGCTGGCGAGGAAGCTTAGCTGGCTCAGGAAGTCGGCGAGATCCTCTTTGCGGTCCGCCAGGGTCAGAAGGTATTCGTCGGAAAGTTCTACGGCCTGATCGAGCTGCTGATATTGCCCCTGCAGCAGGTCCATCAGTTGACTGGTGTTCCTCAACGCATCGGGGATGTAGGTGTTTCCGTCGGAGAACCCGTCTTGCAAGAGTTCAGCGGTCTTACGCAAGTCGACGCCACTGACATCTCGGAACACCGGTGTGGTCGTTTCCAAGGTGCTTGAAATGTCATATGCCGTTGTGGTGCGTACCAGTGGGATCGGATCAACTAGTTTCGTCTCGCCCATTCCAGGGTCGACGTCGAGCACACGGCCACCAATAGGGGTCGTGAGTTTGACGGATGTCGATGCCTCGGCGGTAACACGGACTCCGTTCTCGACTCTAAATTGCACGGTGATGTGCGTGCCGGTCAGTTGCACCGAACTCACTTTTCCTACGCGTGTGCCGGCGACACGCACTTGATCGCCAGGTTCCAGCCCTCCGGTGTTTCGCATCAATGCTGTGTATGTCGTTTGGTTCAGGGGGAATGCATACACCGCCACCGAGATGAGAAGACCAGTGGCCAAAACCAATGTGAAAGATACGGCGACTATCAGGTCGCGCCGCCGCCCGGGCTGGCGGCGCGGATGGGCCAATCTCGTGAGGCGCATCATTGGCACACCACCAGCCGCTGGCCGAGTAGTACCACTTCTGCCGTTGGGGGAAGTGGGCGCGCACCCGCCGAACATGCACTGCCCGATGCCCCAACGTCGCGCGTCGCTACCGAAACTGCGTCCAATAGCGGCTTGAGAAGAACGGCACCGTCGAGCACCTCCTCCCACCCGCCGTCACGTAGGAGCCGTTGGAAAATATCGTCGTAGCTGTTGTCATAAGTTCTGTCGAGTTGCTCGCCGAGAAGCACTGCCGGTGCCAGTGATACGTTTACTTCGCGAAGCGACTCCCGCAGCCGATCGCTTACCTTGCTGAAGGCGTCGACGATCGAGCCCAGCTTGTCGATCAGCTCAACCAATTCAGTCGAGCGTCCTCGAAGCTGCTCAGAGAGCGCGCCGAGGCTACTCACAATGTTGGTGATGATCGCAGAGCGTTGCTCACCATACTCCGTAAGATTGGCTATCTGCTCCACGACGGGTGCAATTCCGGCACCGTCACCCTGAGCGACGCGCAACAGATTGCTCTGGAGAGTGTTAATCTCCCTTGCGTTCAAGGTATCAAACACCGGTTTGAAGCCGTTGAAGAGGGTCGACACATCGAACGAGGGAATTGTATTTGACACAGGGATATCCTCTACTGACATTAAGGTTGATTCTGTTCCGTGTTCGGGCACGATAAGCTCGACGTATCGCTGGCCCAGAAGATTCTGGTACCTGATGGCGGCTTGCGTTCGCTCCGTGACCCATACGCCACCATTGAGTTGAAAGGAAACTTCGGCGAACGAACCAACGAGTTCGACCGCGGTCACGTAGCCGACCCTCACGCCCGCGAGTCGCACGCCATCTCGCTCCTTCAACCCTGACGCGTCGGTGAACACCGCGGTGTGTGAACTACTGGAACGATCCGAGCTAGGCTCAAGGATAGCCACAAGGACATACGAAAACGCAGCGATCACAGCAGCGAATACCACGATCTTAAACAGTGCGGGTCTAATTGATTTCACTAGCGAACTCCTGAGAGAGGTACCGCCACGGCTAGTGCCTGCTGAAAGACGGGAGAAGTCCGGATTATCGCCGCGACTTGCAATTGCACCCTGTCGTCGATGCGCGGAGTCGCCCTGTCGATTCGTTCGAGCAGTTCGGGAAGGGTGTCGATCGTGAGCGCTAGCCCCGAGGCCGAACGCGCCACCGGCGTCGCGAGATCAAGACCAACATCCAGCAACGAGTTCAGGGCTGGATAATTTTTGCTCAACAAGCCACCCAAACCACCAAACAGGACCTCCCCCGTATCAGTGAGGTTCCCTATCGAGCGGTCGACGTTGCTCGGCGTTCCGAAGAAGTCAGCGATATCGGCATTGACCACGAGGCCAGGTACAAACGGTTCGAGAAAGTCCGCAGCGCCCGACGAAAGATCCGCAGCGATTTTCAGGTCCTCACTCGCCGGCCGCTGCTGAACATCCCGCGTCAGCCGAGCCAACTCGAACATGACCCTCCCGGAATCAGCGACCGTTTGCGACTGGTCGACGACGAACTTGACTACAGCGTTGAACGCTGGGGTGTCCAGCGCCCCGACCAACTTGGCGATTTTTCTGACCAACGTGGACACCGACGTTTGATTCGATTGCTCCTTGCTGACGTATACGCTGCCATTTTTGGGGATACCTACGCCTCGACCGGCGTCTACAATTTCGAGCACTATGGGGCCGAGGCCGTTTGACGAGGTGTAGTTCACAGCTAAGTCGTCTCGCAGATCGAGTTTCGCGCCGACGGTGTTCGGGAAATCCAACTTGACGCTCGCTCCGTACTGTTTGTTGTCGATTGTGTCGACCGCACCCACGGTCGTTCCGAGATACTTGACCTCGGAACCGGCGCGTAACCCATCGCCGATCTCTTCGGCCTCAATTGTCACATTCCACTGTTCTTCGTATTTGCCGGCAGCGTTTCCGGCAATGAAATACGCGATCACCGCGGCAATTAGGACGACCACTGACCCTCTCGCAAGTTGGTTGGTAGCCGACGGCGCGCGACCCGTAAGATCTTTATACATTGTCATTCTGACGTACTCCTACCCTGAGATTCTAACGCCGGAATCGAATCCCCACATCAGTAGCGTCAGAATCATGTCCTCCACCACAATAATAATGAGGCTCGCCCGGATCGCCCGGCCGGATGCACGGCCAACTCCCTCCGCTCCGCCCGTCGCATAATATCCCTGATAACTGTGCACAATGACGACCGATACCACGAAGACGACCACTTTAATAATCGAAAACAGAATGTCCTGAGGCACCAAGAACTGGCTAAAATAAAAATCGTACGTCCCCGTCGATTGACCGTGAACATATATGACGACAGCCTCGGCTGCCGCATACGCGAGGAGGAGAGTCATGATATACAGCGGAATGATGATGGTGACGGCAGCCAGAACGCGGGTACTGACCACAAACGGAATCGGTCGAACCGCCATTGACTCTAGGGCATCGATCTCTTCAGCAATGCGCATCGACCCTATTTCCGCAGTTAGGCGGCAGCCAGCCTGAGCGGCAAAGCCGATGCCAGCGATCATTGGCGCTAGCTCGCGCGTGTTGGCGTACGAAGAAAGGAATCCGGTGAGCGACCCCATCCCCACGAGATCTAGCGATGCGTAGCCCTGAATGCCAATCGAGGCACCGACCGCGAGACCTAGAATGACCAGGACGATCGCGGTTCCGCCACCGACAACAACAGCACCCCTCCCCCAGGCAAACTCTTCAACGTAAAGCATCGTCTGGCGTCGGTAAATAGACAGTGCATACCGCATACCCGCAGCGGTCTGCAACGCAAACGTGGTGACGTGACCGACCTGCTGCAAAAACTGCACAGGAGTATTCAGCGCGGCAGACAACGGACGGGTAAAGGAACTACGGTGAGTTGAAACCACTGTCTTCATAGGGTCTGTTTCTACCTTCACAGGGTCCGCCGCTATCCGATCGTTATCGGAGCGAACATCGTCGTCAGTTGCGTAATAACGAGATTAATGATGAAGCAAGTGATTACCCCCAGAACAACCGTCGCATTTACAGAGGTCGCCACGCCTTGGGGCCCGCCTTTGGTCGAGAGTCCCCGGTGACACGCGATCGCGACGACGACCAATCCGAAAATCAGCGACTTTACAATTGCAAGAATCAACTCTGTGACACTGGTGAACGACGCAAACGACGCCACATAGCTGCCTGGCGTGATGTCCTGAACGCTGACGCTGAGGGCGTACCCGGCGACCAGCCCGGTAACAATGATCAGCAAGCACAGCATCGGAGCTGTGATGAGCACCGAAACGAAGCGTGGTGCAACCATTCTGCGAATCGGATTTATTCCCATTGTCCGGAGAGCATCGATCTCCTCGCGGATCGTCCGGGCACCCAAGTCCGCCGCAATGGCTGAACCCGCAGCTCCGCCGAGAAGTAAAGCGGTGACTATCGGCGCTCCCTGCTGAATTATACCGAGACCTCCTGCGGCCCCCGCTATGGAAGTGGCACCTACTTGTTGAGTCAGACTGCCAACCTGAACCGACACGATGACACCGAACGGTACTGCCACAAGGATGGCTGGTAACGTCGTCACGCTGATAACGAACCATGTCTGAATGACGATCTCGCGGATCGGAAGTCGACCCGTAAAAAAATCCTGGACGGTCCACCGGATCGCGGACGCAGCGAGCACCGTGGTGCTGCCGACGGTAGCAAAACTGTCAGCAACGCGCGTTAAAGCCGAGGGTGCAGCGTTCACAGGTCCCTTAATAAGGTTGATCTCATCCGGTCGTTACAGAAGGTATCAGGTACTTGAGGTTTCAGGGCCAGTACTGCGGAATCGCTCTTCTTGCGCTGCGATAGCGGGCACTCTATCGGGCGCGGGCACCTGACAGGTCCCCGCGATAGACGATATGGAGGTCTTGGCTAAGGCGCGATACGGCCCCCGCACATGCATCGCTCCAGAATGCGCGACGTACACATGCCGTGGGTACCGGACTGACTATCGATCACGGCAGCTCGATACGCAGTGAAAGTTCCTTCCTTGCCAGAATGCACCACACCGACGACTCGATCGGGAGACGCCGTTTTGACGCAACAGTCAGTCGAACGAATGACTGTTGCGGGAACCGACGCACCTGCGTGCGCGTCCAACCAGACATGGACGACGACGAACGCGCAGCCATCCGAGCAGAAGGCCACGACCCCGACCATCCGACTGTCCTTCATGCCCTGGGCCAGGCCAAACGCAGCCTGCACCTGGACCTTCACCGCAAACGACCTCGACGGCCGCCACCTGCTTCACTGAACGGGCTCACCAGCGTATTCGACAGTCGAACTTTTGTACTGCTTATCTGCTTAAGCCCGAATGCACCGATCAACTGATGGCGTCGCTGTGAGTTTGGTTGTGCGGCTTCGAGTGGAGTGCGGGCGTGGGTGATCGTCCGACCTCTCGTGCCGGGTTGTTCCACTGGGTCTTTCG